>JAKFET010000204.1:0-30177 GCA_036675575.1 Acidimicrobiaceae bacterium | reverse complement strand
AGACCATCCGCGCCGCCGTGGCCGACGACCGCGACGCCGCCGTGCTCGGCGTGCCCGTCGGCTCGCCGCTGCTGGTGGCGCTCCGGGTGAGCCGGGACCCCGCCGGTGCCGCCTTCCTGCGGGCCGAGCACCGCTTCCCGGCCCACCTCACCGAGTTCGTCCTCGAGGGCCGGCGGTAGCTACTGGTTGGGCCAGGCGGCCTTGCGGCGCCGGCGGGGGGACCGGTCGCCGAGCGCCCAGGCGCGACGCCAGCCCGGTCCGTCGGGCCCGCTGAGCCCGGGGGTCTGGCCGGCATGGGCCCGCACGCGCGCCGAGTACCAGTCGGAGGTGTGCTCGTCGGCCAGTGCGGCGACGGCGGCCTCGATGCGGGCGGCGAGGCGGCGCGTGTCCTCGCCCTCCTCGGCGTGGATCGGGTCGCCGAAGGTCACCGTCGTCGGGCCGGGCCGGAGGCGCTTGGCCCCCTTGGGCAGGATCCGGTCGGTGCCGCTGAGGTGGATCGGCACGACGGGTGCGCCGGTGCGGCGGGCCAGGTAGGCGGCACCGCCGCGGAAGTCCTGGCCCCACCCGTCGGGGGAGCGGCCGCCCTCGGGGAAGATCAGCATCGACCACCCGTCGTCGATCAGCTCGGCGGCGAGGTCGGCCGACCGGCGTGTGACGGTGGCCCGTTCGATCGGGATGGCGTTCAGCAGCAGCGAGGCGGCCGCGCCGGTGGCCCGGCTGCGGAAGAAGTAGTCGGCGGCCGCGCCCACGAACACCTGGTAGCGCCAGGGCTCGGGCAGCGACGTGAGCACGACGGGCGTGTCGACGTGGCTGTGGTGGTTGGCGCAGAAGATCACCGGCCGAACCGAACCGCCCGCCGGTTGCTGGAGATCGGCGAGGCGGTCGATGCCTCGCCGACGGGGGCGGGCGATGGCCGCTGCGGTGGGGCGCAGGACGGCCTCGAGCAGCACGGTGCGGGTCCAGCGAGCCCGGAAGGTGCGGGCCCACGCGGTGTCGTAGTCGGCACCGGTGCGGCGCTCCTCGGGAAGCGCCTCCACGCCGCGCGGCGTGCTCGGCGCGACGAGGGGGAACGCCAGCTGACGGAGCCTGCGCCGGGGGTCCGGCAGCTCGACGCCCAGGCGGTCCAACAGGCTCATCGGGCGCTCCTCACGTGACATCAGCCATCAGGAGCGGCGGGTTGTGCACGTGGGTGATGGTGGGGGAGGGCCCCACGACGTCGGACGCGATCTCGAGGGCGTCGGCCATCGTGGACGCCGGCGAGAAGCCGAGGCGCCGCACCGCCTTCGGGTCGCCGCCGACGATGACCACCTTGCCGAGGTGCTGGAGGGCGTGGCTGCCCCAGTACCACATGTAGAAGGGGTGGACGCCGTGGTAGGCGTAGCTCGTCCGGTACAGGTGGCGGTACCACTCGTCCTCGGCGAAGGCCTGCTCGTACTTCTCGACCTCGACCGGGTCGGTGGTCTGCGAGAGGACCTGCTCGAAGAAGTCGATGTAGCTCGGGTGGTGGACCGGGTGGAACTCCCACGGCGTGGGGTGGCGCATGATGAGCACGCCGCCCTCGCGCACCGGGGGCTTCCCCCGGTACATGTTGAAGAAGTACCCGAGGCCCAGGCACATGACCAGGATCGGGTTCAT
The DNA here is from genome assembly GCA_036675575.1 of Acidimicrobiaceae bacterium. GTDB lineage: Bacteria > Actinomycetota > Acidimicrobiia > Acidimicrobiales > Salinilacustritrichaceae > Salinilacustrithrix. Next base: position 28,542 of record JAKFET010000204.1, on the reverse strand, counting down.
CACCGAGTTCACGTTGTACGGGCAGATGTAGGGCAGGCCCATGGTGAGCACGTCGGTCTGGCCCTCGACCGGCACCAGGTGCTGGGCGAAGTTCTGCTCGAGGGTGCGCTCGTGCACGGCCTCGACCTCGCCGGCCTGCACCGAGGTGACGGCGTAGGGCGCCTTCCACGACTGGAACGCGGCCCGCTTGGCCCGCGCCGGCATGCGCTTGAGTCCGGCCTGCACCGCCAGGAAGGTGGCCCGGTCCCTCGCCGTCCACTCCCACTCGCGCTTCTGCAGCATCGAGAGGGGGCTGGCGGTGTCGAGGGCGCTCGTCCCGAACGTGTCGTTGTTCAGCGTCGTCTCCACCTGGAAGACCTTCACGCCGCCGTCGCGGAGCACCTTGCCCATTCGCCAGTTGCTGTGGTGCAGCTCGGACGCGTGGCGGTCCATGAAGCTCTTGGAGTGCTGCATGGTGTGGACGTTGTGGTGGTGGCGCAGCGACCGGTAGCCCGACAGGCCGGTGGCGGTGGACTTCCAGCCGCCGTCCATCGACACCAGGTTGATGTTCACGTAGACGATGAGGTCCGAGGTGGCGGCGCGCTTGTTGATCTCGACCAGCTCGCCCCTGTCGGTGGTGCCGATCTCGAGCATCCCGTCGGGGTCCTCGGCGTCGTGGTTGTAGAGCCGGCCCGACGGGGCGAAGGCGTCGTACACCCGGTCGCCGACGGCGTGGCGGAGCTCGTCCTCGGTCATGCGGCGGTGCAGGGCGAGGGCGGCGATGATCTCGACGTCGTCGACACCGGCGGCGGCTGCGGTGTCGAGGACCGCCTCGATGATCCGCTGCCGCACGTCGGGCTTGCGCATGGGCGGCAGCGGCAGCGAGATGTCGTCGAAGCAGATCGTCAGCTTCATGCCGGAGAACAGCAGCGAGGAGAGGGGCTGGCTGTCGCCGAGTGGGTGCTCGAGCGCATGCCGGATCGCGGCGTCCGTGTCCTTCAGTCCGGCGTGGGGCTCGGGCGGGTAGATCACCCGGCTCCGCCCGGCGGGGAGCTTCTCGAGCACGAAGTCCTCGCCGTGGTGGAACACGATGGGCGGGGTCGACGAATCGACGTCGAGGACGAGTCCGGGGCGAGGCATCTAGGGCTTCCGTTCTGACGTCTTGCGGAGATCGAACGCGATCTTGACGGCGCCGCGGCGACCGGCGTCGGCGGCGTGGACGATGGCGTCCTCGTAGCGGGACAGGGGGTAGGTGGCGCTCACCAGCCGGCCGAGGTCCTTGCGGGCCACGAGCTCGAGCGCGCTGGCGAAGTCCTCGCGGCGGTAGGCGTAGACGCCGCGCAGGGCGACCTCGCGGTGCCACAGGCCGGTGAGGTCGAGCGAGACGGTGGCGGGCATGCCGACGACCAGGATCGTGCCGCCCGGGGCGACGACCTCGAGGGCCTGGGCGAGGGATGCCTCGCTGCCGACGCAGTCGACGACGACCGGCGCACCCCCCGTCAGCTGGCCGGACGCATGATCCTTGCCGAGCTTCATGGATCGGGTCGCGAGCCGCACGGCGCCGTTCAGCTCGTCGGGCGACACGACGGTGGAGGCGCCGAGCTCGCTGGCGAGCCGCTTCTGGTGCGGGTAGCGCGCCGCGGTGGTGATCGACAGCCCGTCCGCCAGGGCGGCGACCGTGAGCAGCCCGAGCGTGCCGGCCCCGATCACCACGACCGGTCCGTCACCGTCCCCGAGCGCACGGGCGGCGGCCTCGGCGGCGTGGACGGCGCATGCCGTCGGCTCGACCATGACCGCGGCCTCGTCGACGAGGTCGTCGGGCACCGCCACGAGCTGGGCCGGGTGGGCGACCATCGTCTCGGACCAGCCGCCGCCGGTGCTCTCGCAGAACCCGCTCTGCAGGCCCGGCTCGAGGTGGCCGAAGGAGATCCGCTCGCACCGGTTCACGTCGCCCGACGCGCAGCCGCGGCACAGGGGCGTGATGCCCCGCACCTCGCAGTGCAGCACCGGGACCAGCACCATCCGCTGCCCGTCGTGGTCGCCGCCGACGACATCGCCCACGACCTCGTGCCCGGGCACGAACGGGAAGCTGACGATGGGTTCGAAGTAGCGGGACGAGTGGCCGTCGATGGTGGACAGGTCCGAGCCGCAGATGCCGGCGAGGCGCGGCCGCAGGGTGACCCAGCCCTCGGCGGGCATCGCGGGTTCGTCCAGGTCGCGCAGGCGCAGCGGGCCGACCGTCGCGCCGGCGCCCGGTCGGAGCGCGCCGGCGATCATGGCCGCGGCGTAGCGGGCCGGCTTGCGGGAGAACTCGAGCGCCTTCATCGGCTGCGCCCCGCGACGGCCCTGGCCCGCCAGGCCGGTCCGATGGGCAGGAGCGGGTGGCTCCCGCCCTCGGCCTTGTCGAAGTGCTCGACCAGCCAGCCGCGCTTGCGGGCCAGCGCCGACAGGCGGGCCTCGGGGTTCACCGCGACCGGGAATCCGGCGGCCTCGAGCAGCGGGAGGTCGGAGGTGGAGTCGGCGTAGGCGACGGACTCGGCCGGGTCGAGGCCGTGCTGGTCGCAGTAGTCGAACAGCGCCTGGGCGCGGGCCTCGCCGGTGGGCGGCACGTCGGTCAGCTCGCCGGTGTAGGTGCCGTCGGGCGCGATGGTCATCTCGGCGCAGATCACGTCGTCGAACAGGGGCATGATCGGCTTGATGGCGACGTCGAGGGCGCCGGTGATGAGCAGCGTCCGGTGGCCGAGGGCGCGGTGCTCGCGCACCCGGCGGACGGCGGCGGGGAACGACTTGGTGAGCAGCAGGTGGCTGAACATGTCGACGGTGTCCTGGTCGAGCTGCTCGACGGGTGCGCCCTCGTAGCGGCGGTAGAACTGGCGCAGGAAGTCGCTGCGGTCCTTGCGGTCGGCCGACAGCAGCGACGGCGCCTCGGCGAGCGTGCGCAGCACGAACCGGAGGCGGTCCTCGGGGGGCAGCCGGCGGGTGGCGAGCCAGGAGTACGACGCCACCACGTTGCTGGCGATGATGGTGTTCTCGAGGTCGAAGGCGGCGACGTGCCGATCCGGGGAGAGCACCTGGCGGCGCAGTCGGGACGAGCGGGACTCGCGGTCGGTGCTGCCCGGCGTGGTCTTCACGCGGGCGTGCTGGACCACCGAGGGCAGGTGGATCTCGCTGACGTAGCGGTCCCAGTCGATGACCCGGGGGTCGAGCCCGAACGCCTCCCGGCTGGCCTCGTCCATCCGGTCGTGGAGGGCCAGCAGGTTGTCGACGCCGTACACGGCCTCGCACTCGGCGTACGCGCCGTACAGCTCGACGTAGGTGAGGGCCCGCTCGACGTCCTCGCGCTTGGACTCGAGGCTCGCGGCCCACTCCGCCTGACGTCCACGGAGGGGAAGGGCCTGCAGGGTCGACTCGGCCTTCTCGATGACGCCCTTGGCCCGCTCGAGCTGGGCCTGCACCCGGCCGCGGCCGGGGAAGTTCCACTCGGGCACCACGATGGGCTGGCCGTCGTTGTCGTACACGGGGTGCTCCGTGAACCAGGCGCGGACGTTGTCGACGAGGCGGCGGTAGCGCAGCGGGTTCGCCGAGCCCGACGCCGACTGCACGATGCGGGGCGGGGCGAGCGTGCCGTCCTCGTTGCGGGCGGGCCCGTCGGCGGCGACGGCGCAGATGGCGCCGCACACCAGGTCGACGGGGATCACGTCGATGATCCCCTCGGGCACGCCGGGGAACTCCTTCAGCAGGCCCCGGGCGTAGGAGATGATGACCGGCTCGGCCATGCGGAAGCCGCGGATCCAGCCCGGGCTCGGCTCGGCGAGCGAGGACTCGATGATGGCGGGGCGCACGACCGACACCGGCAGGTCGCCTCGCTGCTCGAACAGCGCCGTCTCGCCGAGCGCCTTGGTGTAGGCGTAGGCGTCGGGCCAGCCGAGCGACGCGGCGCGCGTCCGACCGGCCTCCACCAGCTGGGCGCTGACCCAGGCGGCCCGGCGCTGCTCGGTCTTGGCGGCGAGCAGCGGCATGCCGGCGGCACCCAGCTCGCGGCGGGCCTCCTTGCGGAAGCGGGCGAGCATCTCGGGACGGCGGGACTCGGCCTCGGAGTCGGCCCGGGTGCGGCGGGAGGCGGCCACCTCGCTGCGCCAGTCGACGCCGAACCAGAAGGCGTTCTCGTCGACGGGCTGCTCGGGCGCTGCGCCCTTGCGGTTGCCGGCGACGTAGCAGGTGGACACGGCGACCAGGTGCGGCTTCACGCCCAGGTCGTGGAGCACGGCGGCGATGCGGGACGGGCCGAGCAGGTTGACCTCGACGGCCAGGTCCAGGGGCGAGTCGAAGCTCACGGTCGCCGCCGAGTGGATGACCGTGTCGCAGGTGGCCAGCACGGCGCGGCCGGCCTCGTCGAGCCCCAGTCCTTCGGAGGACACGTCGCCTCCGATGACCTGGATGCGCCGGTCGATCATGGCATCGAACTCCTCGGCGCCGCCGGCGAGCTGGCTGCGGAGGAGATCGAAGGCGTCGTTCTTGAAGATCTCCCGGCGGGCCCGCTGCTCGACGCTGCGGCGCTGGCTCGGCCGGATGAGCAGGACCAGCTCGCAGCCCGGCGCGCTGCGCAGGAGCCGCTCGATCAGCGCCGTGCCCAGGAAGCCGGTGCCGCCGGTGATGGCGATGCGCTGGCCGTCGAGCGCGGCGGCGATGGAGAGGTCCGGCACGGGAACCTGTTTACCATCTGGTAAGTGAGTGGCACCGGAGACCGCATCCTCGCCGCGGCGCTGCGCTCGTTCGGCACCACGGGCATCGACGGGACCTCCCTCGACGCCCTCGCCCGGGACCTCGGGGTCACCAAGCAGGCGATCCTGTACTGGTACCCGTCGAAGGAGGTGCTGCTGGACGCGGTCATCGACCTCAGCTCGGTGGAGCTGCAGCGGCGCTTCGCCCGCGCCATCCAGACGGGGGAGGGGTTCGACCGGGTCGAGGCCGTCGTGCACGCCGCGTTCCGCCTCGCCGCGCGGCACCCCGCGATGCTCGGCCTCATGCGCGAGGTGAACCGGATCGGCCCGCCGACGTCGACACGGCTGACCGAATCCGTCACCCCGCTGCTGACCGCAGCAGCGGCGTGGCTCGGCGCGGAGATGGACGCCGGCCGGCTGCGGCGCCACGACCCCAAGCTCCTGGTGCTGATGGCGTACTCGTCCGTGACCGGCCTGGCCACCGAGGTGGAGGTGCTGCGGGCGCTCGGCGAGGAGCCCACGCTCGCGTCGCTGGTGCGACGCCGGGATCAGCTGGTCGACCTGCTGCGGGCCGCCCTCGTCCCCTGAGGCTGCTGGGCGCGCGGCGGCTTCACCCGTCCGAGCACGACGCCCCGGATCGCGCCCTCCGGCACCCGGCCGTGGTGGCGGCTGTCGGTGGACAGGACGCGCTGGTCGCCCACCGCCACCCAGCCGGGCCCGGCGTCGACGCGGTCGTCGCCGTCGTCCCAGGCCTCGCCCGGCCCGGCCACGAGGCGCTTCACCCCGATGAGGTCGTGCTCCCAGGGCAGCGCGATGACGGCGATGCGGCCGGGACGCGGCGGGCGGAGCCGGCCGAGGACGGAGTCGGCGCGCACCGAGATCACCGTGTCCCGCGGTCGCAGCGCCGGCACCATCGACTCGCCGCGGACCAGGTGGCGCTCGAGCGAGGTGGACACCGCCGCGCCCACCGCGACCCCCGTGGCGGCGCCGATGACCGCCGCTAGGGTCCGGGCACGAGTGTCCATCCTCACCATGACCCCCAAGGAGCTCCCATGAGCATTGTTTCCCGACTGCTCTCCGTGGCCGACCTCGACGATGCTGCCACGGTCGACGCCCACTGCGACCTGATGTGCGGCGTGTACAACCCGGCCCAGGCCCGCATCGAGGCCGAGTCCGTCCTCGAGACGATGAAGAAGTACAACGCGTCGGACGACGACTACTTCAAGACGCGCTGCATCATCATCAAGGAGGAGCGGGCCCAGCTCGCCAAGGAGCACCTCTGGGTCCTGTGGACCGACTACTTCAAGCCGCCCCACGTCGAGCAGTTCCCGCAGCTCCACGACCTGTTCTGGCGGGCCACGAAGGCCGCCGGCGACGCCAAGAAGAGCAACGACGAGGCCGACGCACAGAAGCTGCTCGACCTGATCGACGAGATCGCCGAGATCTTCGCCGAGACCAAGAAGTAGGACCCGGCCTCGGAGGCCCGCCTACGGGCGGGCCTCCAGGACCAGGTTCATCGGGGTCTCGGCGACCCGGCGGAAGCGGGTGAAGCCGGCGTCGGCGAAGATCTCCGCCAGGCGTGCCTCGCCCGCCTGGGCCCCGAGGCCGGCACCGACCGACTGCGACAGCGAGTTGGGGACGCAGATGGTGGCCGAGGCGTGGAACAGCAGCGCCGCCATCGGGTTGTCGTGCTGGTTCGCGTCCCGGTCGTCGATCGCGAAGGGCTCGACCAGCAGCACGGTCCCGTCCTCGGCCAGGTGCTCCCGGGCGTAGCGCGCCGCGCCGACCGGGTCTCCCATGTCGTGGAGGCAGTCGAAGAAGCAGATGAGGTCGTAGGTGCCCGTGTAGGCCTGGGCGTCGGCGGTCTGGAAGCGGACCCGGTCGGCCACGCCCTCCTCGGCGACCCGCTCGCCGGCCGTGCGGATGGACGCCTCGTGGGAGTCGATCCCTGTGTACTCCGCGTCCGGGAAGACCCGCGCCATGGCCACGATCGATGCCGCGTGGCCGCAGCCCACGTCGGCGACCCGGCCGCCGTCGCGCAGCTTGGCCTCGACGCCGTCGAGCGCCGGGATCCACTCCGTCGGCAGGTGGGCCCGGTACCCGGTGCGGAAGAACCACTCGGTGCCGTCGAACAGGCACGGGTGGTGGTCGCCCCAGGCCAGTGCCCCGTCACCCCGGTACGCCGCCTCGATCTTGTCGATGTCCATGAACATGGACCCGAACGCGTTCATCCCCCGGGCCACGAACACCGGCGAGGTGTCGTCGGCGAGCGCCATCGCCTGCTCGGGCGGGAGCACGTACCGGTCGTCGCGCCGCTCGACGAGCCCGGCCGCGGCCTGCCCGTCCAGCCACTCGCGCACGAGGCGGTCGTTGCAGCCGGTGCGCGCGGCCACCTCGCCGGCGCTGAGCGGCCCGGCACCCGCCATCGCTCGGTAGAAGCCGAGCTCGTCGCCCAGCCAGACCCCGAAGCAGACGGCGCCTCCGGTCATGTGCCCGATCATCTGGCCCATGAAGGCCTCGAGCTTGTCCTCGTCGACGCGCAGGTCGACGGTGCTGTCGGTGTGGATGGTCATCGCGAATGCCCCCCTGGTCGATTCGCCGATGCCCAAGGTCCGCCGAGCCCGAGGCTCCGGCACCTCCTCGCTTCCCCGGAGATCGACGCTCGCGCCGTCCCGGCCGAGCGTCAAGGGGCAAGCTCAGCGCTGCGTGGCGAAGCCCGAGCGGCGCTCGTGGCGCTCGAGGGCGAGGGCCACGAGCTCGTCGAGCAGCCGGCCGTAGGGCAGGCCGCTGGCCTCCCAGAGCTTCGGGTACTGGGAGATCGGGGTGAACCCGGGGATCGTGTTGACCTCGTTCACGAGGGGGCCCCGGCCGTCCTCCTCCCAGAAGAAGTCGACGCGGGCCATGCCCTCGCACCGCAGCGCGGCGAACGTGCGCAGCGCGATGTCGCGGAGCTCGTCGCTCATGGGCTGGGAGATCGGCGCCGGGATCAGCAGCTCGGCGCCGTCCTCGTACTTGTCGTCGTAGTCGTAGAAGTCGGCGCCCGGTCGCACCTCGCCCACCACCGACGCCCGGGGCGTCAGGTTGCCGAGGATGCCGCACTCGAGCTCGCGCCCGACGATGTTCTCCTCGAACACGATCCACTCGTCGAAGCGGGCCGCCTCGGCCACGGCAGCGGGCAGGTGCTCCGCGTCGTGCACCTTGGAGATGCCGATGGAGGAGCCCATGTTCGCCGGCTTGACGAACATCGGGAACCCGAGGCGGTCGGCGGCCCGCTCGAGCAGCTCGTCGTCGATCTGGTGGCGGCGCGCGGAGAGCCACTCACCCTGGGGGATGTCGTGGGCCGACAGCAGCTCCTTGGCCGCGACCTTGTCCATCGACACCGAGGAGCTGAGCACGCCGCTGCCCACGTAGGGCACGCCGGCCAGCTCGAGCAGGCCCTGCACGGTGCCGTCCTCGCCGAGGGGGCCGTGCAGCAGGGGCAGCACCACCACCGGCACGCCAGGCGTCGTGGGGTCGGCCTGCACGGCGGGGAGGGGTTCGACGGCGGTGCCGGCGGCCTCGAGCCGCGCAGGCAGCGCAGCCGCGCCGGTGCGGAGGGCGGCGACCGCAGCGTCGGACTGCAGCCACGCGCCGTCCCGGGTGATGCCCACGGGCACCGGTTGGTAGCGGTCGAGGTCGAGGGCGCGCAGGACGTGGGCGGCCGTGGTGCAGCTCACCTCGTGCTCGGCCGAGCGGCCTCCGAAGAGCACGACGAGCCGGATGCGGTCGGGGAGGGCCATGGCGCCGGAGTGTAGGGGCGCCTCCTCGGGTCCTCGGCGGGCCGGCTGACAGACTCCCGGGCGTGCAGCTCACCGTCGCAGAGGTCGCCGCCGCCGTCCGCGGCGAGGCGTCCGGACCCGCCGCCACCGTCACCGGCGCGTGCATCGACAGTCGCCTCGCCGGCGACGGACAGCTCTTCGTGCCGCTGGTCGCCGAGCGCGACGGGCACGACTTCATCCCGTCCGCGCTGGCCGCCGGCGCCGCCGCCTACCTCACCGAGCGGGAGCCGCTCGACGGCACGACCGCCGTGCGGGTCGACGACACGATGCGGGCCCTCACCCGGCTCGGGGCCGTCGCCCGGGACCGCCTGCCGGAGGCCGTCACGGGCATCACCGGCTCGGTGGGCAAGACGTCGGTGAAGGACCTGCTGGCCGCCGCCCTCGCGACCACGTTCCGCACGGCGGCCAGCGAGAAGAGCTTCAACAACGAGATCGGCGTGCCCCTCACCCTGGTGAACGCACCCGACGACACCGAGCGGGTCGTCCTGGAGATGGGGGCTCGCGGGATCGGCCACATCCGCTCCCTGTGCGACGTCGCCCGGCCGACCGTGGCCATCGTGACGATGGTCGCCGAGGTCCACACCTCCGAGTTCGGCTCCATCGAGGAGGTGGCGAAGGGCAAGGGCGAGCTGGTCGAGGCCATCCCGGTGGACGGCCACGTCATCCTCAACGGCAGCGACGCCCGCGTCCGCGCCATGGCGTCGCGCACGGATGCCCGGGTGCTGACCTACGGCGTGTCCGGCGACGTCGTGGCCCAGCGGGTCGACGTCGACGAGCAGCTCCGGCCCCGCTTCCGCCTGTCGTCGCCGTGGGGGACCGTCGACGTGCAGCTCGCCGTGCACGGCGTGCACCAGGTGGGCAACGCGCTGGCCGCGGCCGCAGCCGCCCTGGTGCAGGAGGTGCCCCTGGCGGCCGTGGCCGAGGGGCTGGGGTCGGCCGGGCTGTCTCCGTGGCGCATGGAGCTCGGGCACACGAGCTCGGGTGCCACGGTCCTCAACGACGCGTACAACTCCAACCCGACCGCGCTCGCCGCCGCGCTCCACTCGCTGGTGGCACTGGACGCCGACCGCCACGTCGCCGTCCTCGGCGTGATGGCCGAGCTCGGTGCGCACAGCGACGAGCGCCACGCCGAGATGGGCGAGCTCGCCGACGAGCTCGGCGTCGAGGTGGTGACCGTCGACTGCCCGTCCTACGGCGTGGGCACCGACGTGCCGACGGTCGAGGCCGCCGTCGACCTGCTCGGACCGCTCGGTGCCGGCGACGCCGTGCTCGTCAAGGCCAGCCGCTCCGCCGGCCTCGAGCGCGTCGCCGCCCTGCTCCTCGGCTGAGGGTCAGGACGCAGCGGCGAGCGGTGCCGGCAGTCCGGCGCCCATGAGGTCCACGAAGTTGGCCCGGTAGAAGCGGTCCCGCACGTCGTCGGAGACGTCGCCGAGGGTGGCCTCGAAGCGCTCGACCGGGCGGCGCCCGCCCTCGACGTGGGGGAAGTCGGTGCTGAACAGCACGGTCTCGGGACCGGCCTGCTCGATGATCCAGCCGACGTCCTCGGTGGGGTAGGGCGTGAACCGCATCTGGCGGGTGACGTACTCCGACGGCCGCAACGACAGCTGCTGGAGGCGCTCCTCGTGGCGGTGGAACGCGTCGAAGGCCGACTCCATCTGGCGCATCCACCCCGGCACCCAGATGGCCCCCTGCTCGATGACGCCGACCCGCAGGTCGGGGAACCGCTCGAAGACGCCGTCGAAGAGCATCGTCGCCAGGGTCTGGGCCGGGGGGCCGGGGATGCCCATGTAGTCCACGCAGCGGAAGTTCTCGTCGCCGCCGTGGAAGTCGGGCGGGATCGGCAGCCCGTTCTGGAAGTACATGGGATCGATGAGCTCGCCGGTGCCGCCGACGTGGAACACGATCGGGATGCCGGCCTCCTCGGCGCGGGCCCACACGGGATCCAGCGAACGGTGGCTGGGGGAGTGCGTGGCCTGGCAGCCCGACGCCACGAGCAGCGCGGCCGCGCCCATCTCGATGGCCTCGTCGGCCATGGCCGCAGCCCGCTCGAAGTCGGCGAGGGGGACGTACATCGTCGACAGCAGCCGCTCGTCGACCGAGCAGAACTCGGCCATGCCGCGGTTGTGGGCCCGGGCCGTCCCGTAGGCCATCTCCAGGTCCGGGCTGCTGCCGTCCCTCGGCCGCTCCCAGGTGAACAGCCGGGAGTTGTGGAACGTGTTGAAGACGAGCTGGCTCTGCACGCCGATGAGGTCGAGGGCCCGGACGCGGTCCTCGGCGATGAAGGACCCGGTGGCGGCGAAGTTCTTGCGCAGCATGATCTCGTGCGCCTCCTCCGCCCGGTACTCCTCCGAGGCGTGCTTCGCCGCCAGCCGATCGAAGGCGGCCGCGAGGTCGGCCAGCTGCTCCTCGGGGTCGCCGGTCTGGCGCAGCTCGTTGCCGCTGGTGAGCGGCAGCGGCTCGATGCGCTCGCGGATCGACGGGTCGGCGTGGTCGCGCAGCCACGTCGGCGTCTCCATGATGTGGGCGTCGGCGTCGTGGACGACGCGGTCGGCGATGTACGGCATGGCGATCCCCCCGGACTCGATGTGTCTGCGTTGCGGCGGCGAAGCCGCCAGACCGGGTCGCGGGAGACGTACCTCTCGAGACCGGCCCTAGTGAGCGTAGGGCCGATCGGTGCGGGTGTCGGCCCACCAGCCGAGCGCGATGGCCATGATCGCCCCGGGGAACACCACCGTCGTCACGGAGGTGGCCTCGATCAGGGGACCGGCCACCAGGTTGCCCACGGGCACGGTGCCGCCGAAGGCCATCATCCACAGCGCCATGACCCGCCCGCGCTCGTTGCCGGCGAGGTGCAGCTGCAGCACGGTCGACAGGGCGGTGACCGTGGCGAAGTAGAAGAACCCGACGACCACGATCAGCACGAACGCCGGGGCCGGGAGCCTCAGCCACGAGAAGACGGCGAGCGAGACGCCGAAGGCCGCCATGCACGCCCGCACCAGCGTCTCCTTCCGCACCTGGGCGAAGACGGTGCCCACCGACAGAGCGCCGAGCATGGCCCCGAGGCCGAAGCAGGCGTAGAGCCAGCCGTAGGCGGTCGAGCGGGATCCGATCCCGAGGTTGCTGTCGGCCAGCACCGGCATCTGACCGATGAAGGGCAGGCACACCAGGGAGAACAGGACCATGGTGACGAGGCACCGCCCGATGGGGAACCGGTTGCGTGCGATGCGGAACCCGAGCGCCAGGCGGTGCAGGCGCGACTCGCCGGCGCCGCTGCTCTCCACCTCCGGAAGGGTCACCGAGAGCAGGGCGCCGATGACGAACACGTAGGTGGCAGCGTTGAGGGAGAACACCCACGGGGCGCCGTACTCGGCGAAGAGCAGGCCGCCGAGGGCCGGGCCGATGACCCGGGAGCCGTTCATCTGCGCCGAGTTCAGCGAGATGGCGCCGGCGAGGTTGCCGGGGCCGACGAGGTCGGGCAGCACGGCCGAGTACGTCGGCCCGAACACCGACTGCCCGACGCCCATGAGGAAGACGACCCCGACGATGGCCCAGCGGTTGATGCCGTCGCCGGCGACGACGAACGCGAGCGCGAGGGAGAGGGCTGCCTGGGTGGCCGAGACGACGACCAGCAGCCGGCGGCGGTCGAAGGTGTCGGCGAGCATCCCCCCGACGACCGAGAAGAACAGCATCGGACCGAGCTGGGCGAACAGCACGATCGAGAGGAACGACGGCGATCGGGTCTGGTCGTACACGTAGGCGCCGAGCACGACGTTCTGCATCCACGTGCCGATGTTCGACAGGAACGCACCCGTGTAGACCCGCCGGAAGGTGTCCTGGCGCAGCACCGCCATGGCGGTGCCCTCCCGTGGGCGACCCTCGTCGCCCGGTCCGTCGTCGGTGGTCTCGTCGACGGCGGTCACCGGGACAGTCTGCCGGTCCCGTCGAGGGTTGACCAACGGGTCAAGCACCGAACGCGCGTTCGGGTGACGTGGTACCGTCCGTGCTGATGGGTGGATCCGCGAGCGCCGGGATCCTCCACGCCGACCTCGACTGCTTCTACGCCGCGGTGGAGCAGCGGGACGATCCCCGCCTCCGTGGGCGGCCGGTCATCGTCGGCGAGGGGGTCGTGCTGACGGCCAGCTACGAGGCCCGCGTCCACGGGGTCCGCACCGCCATGCCGGTCGGCCACGCCCGCTCGCTGTGCCCGTCGGCGGTGGTCCTCCGGTCGCGCATGCACGCCTACACCGAGGCGAGCCGGGCGGTGTTCGACATCTTCCGGGAGACCACGCCGCTGGTCGAGGGCCTCTCGGTCGACGAGGCGTTCCTGGACGTGAACGGCCTGCGCCGGCTGGTCGGCGAACCGGTCGAGATCGCGCGCGAGCTCCGGCGCCGGGTCCGCGACGAGGTCGGCCTGCCCATCAGCGTCGGGGTGGCCCGCACCAAGTTCCTGGCCAAGGTGGCGAGCGCGGTGTCCAAGCCCGACGGCCTGCTGGTGGTGGACCCGGACGGCGAGGTCGAGTTCCTGCACCCGCTCGACGTGCGCCGGCTGTGGGGCGTGGGACCCGTCACCGCCGGCAAGCTCGAGGAGCGCGGGCTGCACACGGTGGGCGACGTCGCCGGCGTCCCCGAGTCGGCACTGGTCGCCATGCTCGGGCCGGCCGCCGGGCGCCACCTCCACGCGCTGGCCCGCAACGTCGACCCCCGCTCGGTCACGCCCGGGAAGCGCCGCCGCTCCATCGGCGCGCAGCGGGCGCTCGGCCGGCGGCCCCGGTCGCGGGACGAGCTCGACGCCACGTTGCTCGCCCTCGTCGAACGGGTCACCGAGCGCCTGCGCAGCGGGCGCCGGGTCGGGCGCACGGTCACGCTGCGCCTGCGCCACGCCGACCTCGGCCGGGAGAACCGCTCCCGCACCCTCCCCGTCGCCACAGACCGCACCGACCTCGTCCTCGCCACCGCCCGCGACCTCCTCGACGCCCGCTGGCCCCACCTGCGCGAGGTCGGCTGCTCGCTCATCGGCATCACCGTCTCCGACCTGGCGCCGGCCGACGCCGTCCAGCTCACCCTCGACCTCGACGGCCACGACCGCCGCACCCTCGACCACACCCTCGACGCCGTCCGCGACCGCTTCGGCGGCAGCGCCGTCACCCGCGCCTCGCTCCTCGGCCAGGGCCGCGGTGCCGCCGTCCCCGTGCTCCCCGACCCGGTCCCCGAGGCCTGAGCCCCGTCCGCGAGGATGGCCGGGTGCCCGACGCCCCCCGCATCCTGGTCGTGCCCGGCCGGCCCTGGTTGGCCGACGCCGTCCGCGCCGGCGGGGGCGAGCCGGTCACGGAGGGCCGCGCCGAGGCGGTCGTCTGGACCGACCCGAAGGACGCGGCCGGGCTGCGGCGCCTCCTCGACGAGCAGCCGGACATCGGGTGGGTGCAGCTGCCGTGGGCGGGCATCGAGCCCTTCGTCGACGTGCTCGACCAGGACCGGCGCTGGACGTGCGGCAAGGGCGTCTACGCCGACCCGGTCGCCGAGCAGGCCCTGATGCTGGCCCTCGCCGGGCTGCGGGGCATGGCGAGCTACGCCCACGCCACGACGTGGGAGGGCCCGACCGGGCGCAACCTCATCGGCGCCCGGGTGGTGATCGTCGGCGGGGGCGGCATCGCCGAGGCCCTGGTCGGCCTGCTCCAGCCCTTCCGCTGCGAGATCGTGGTCGTGCGCCGCAGCGACCGTCCCGTGCCGGGAGCGACCCGGACCGTGCCGCTCGCGGACCTCGACGCCGAGCTGCCGGTCGCGGACGTGGTCGTGCTGGCGGTGGCGCTGACGCCCGAGACCGACGGCCTGTTCGACGAGCGCCGGCTGCGGCTGCTGCCCGGGCACGCCTGGCTGGTCAACGTCGCCCGGGGACGCCACGTCGTGACCGACGACCTGGTCCGGGTCCTGCAGGACGGCGCCATCGGCGGCGCGGGCCTCGACGTGGTCGACCCCGAGCCGCTGCCCGACGGGCACCCGCTGTGGGCGCTGCCGAGCTGCTTCATCACGCCCCACGTCGGCAACACGCCGGAGATGGCGGTGCCGCTGCTGTCCGAGCGGGTCCGGGAGAACGTGCGGCGCTTCCTCGCCGGCGAGGAGCTGCTCGGCCCGGTGGACGTGGACGCCGGCTACTGAGCGGCCGGGCCGCCCCGGTCCGGTGGGGCGAACAGGTGGGTCAGCCGTTGGAAGGGCTCCTGCATGGCGTGCAGCTGCTCGGCGGTGCTGGCCAACCGGGACAGGGTGGCCTCCATGTCCTGGAGCTGGACGAGCATGGCCTCGACCTGCACCCGCTGCGCCTCGAGCTGGCGCCGGATGCCGGCGAGCTGGTCGCCCGAGGGGGAGAAGGTGTCGACCAGGTCCCGCATGAGCTTCAGCTGCTCGCCGGGCATGACCCGGCCCAGCTGGTTCTGGAGGGAGGACACCTGGTCGCCCGACAGCCCGAGGCGCCCGAGCATCTGGGCGAGCGGGTTCCCGGCGTCGTCGGCCATGGGTCGACCGTACCGTGGCACGATGGCGCCGTGCCCGTGATCGGCTTCGACCACCTCGTGCTCAACGTCGCGGACGTCCACCGGTCGCTCGACTTCTACGTCGGCACCCTCGGCCTGGCGCCGGAGCGGGTCGAGGAGTGGGAGGCCGGCGAGGTCTTCTTCCCGAGCGTGCGCGTCGACGCCACCACCGTGCTCGACCTGATGCCCCTGGAGCGGTCCGGCCAGAACGTGGACCACCTCTGCCTCGTGGTGGACGACGACATCGACGAGCTCGCCGCCCGCCCCGACCTGGTCATCGAGGACGGCCCGGGGGAGCGGTGGGGGGCCCAGGGCGTGGCTCGCGCCGTGTACCTGCGGGACCCCGACGGCAACCTGGTCGAGCTCCGTCGCTACCCGGGCTGACTGCTACAGTCTCCCGCTCGCACGGGCGTATAGCTCAGCTGGCTAGAGCGCACGCTTCACACGCGTGAGGTCACAGGTTCAAGTCCTGTTACGCCCACGTCGAGGCCCCTCCGGGGGCCTCGATCGCGTCCGGGGTCACTCCGGGACCGAGCCGAACGCGGCGGAGGGGTACAGCTCGGTGCTGGCGATCTGCGCCGGGTCGACGTTGGCCAGCAGGTCGATCTCGGCGGGCGTGGCGACCCCGGGGTCGAGGCGCTCGACGAAGGTGTCGTACCCGCCGATGATCCGACCGTCGGCCGCCCGGTAGACGGCGGTGACGCCGACGTCGCTGAGCGGCTCGTCGAAGTCGGAGCGGATCTGGAACGTGGTGCGCACGCCGCTGAACTCGGCCTCGCCGGTCTGCACCTCGGTCACCGTGAACCCGCCGGGCACGGTCCCGGTCTCGCGCCAGCGGGCCACCTCGATCTGCACGTCGAGGCCGGCGACCGGGACGGTGGGGGCGTCGAAGAACAGCGACGCGACCGCCACCGACTGCCCGGGCAGCACGACCTCGACGAAGCCGTCGTCGGCGCCGAGCGGGGCGCCGGCACCGTCGAGGAACGTGACCGTGACCTGCACGCCCTGGGCCAGCCAGTCGTCGTGGGGGTTGCGGACCACGACGGCGAAGGTGCCTTCGCGCTTGGACTCGTCGAAGCGGTCGGGCACCACCGTGATGCCCTGGTCGGCCACCTGCAGGCCTGCGTCGGGCCCCGGCGGCAGCGTCACGTCCGAGGTCAGGTCCTCGAGGCTCGGCGTGTCGCGGTCGAGCACCGAGCCCTCGTCCTCGTTCCGGCCCGGCAGGCCCCCGGTGGCGGTCTCGTCCTCGGACGAGCCGGAGATGAGCGCCTGCGCCCCGAGGAAGGCGAGCCCGGCCACGGCGACCACGACCAGCAGGGCGATCAGCGGCGTCCAGTTGCGCCGCGGGGCGACGGCCTCGTCGCCCTCCTCCTCGGCCCAGCGGTCCATGAGCCGCTCGGTCTCGGGATCGGCGCTCGCGCTGGCGAAGGGATCGGCACCGCCGACGAGGTCCTCGGCGCCGGTGAGCGGCGCGCCGGCCGCCAGGATGCCGGCGAAGGCGTCGTCGTCGTCGTGGTCGTGGCCGAGGTCGTCGAACGAGCGCAGCTCGCCCTGCTCCTTGGCCGACACGTCGGGGACGTCCGGGACGTCCGGGACGTCATGGTCCGGCTCCTCGACCGGCGGGGGCTCCGGCTCGGGCTCCTCCGTCTCGGGCTCCTCGGCCTCCGCCTGCTGCCGGACCTCTCTCGCGGCCCGCAGCTGCTCGGCCCGGGACCGGAGCCGGGCGATGGTCTCGTCGGAGGGTCCGCTGGGCGCGGCAGGGGAGGGTGCCGTCCCCTCGTCCGCGCGATCGTCCCCGGCCATCGCGCCGCTACGAGAGCGTGGCCTCCAGGCGCGCCAGCGCCTCCTCCTCCTCGATGTCCAGCGCGAACGCCAGCTCCGAGACGAGGACCTGGCGGGCCTTCACGAACATGGACTTCTCGCCCGCGGACAGGCCCTTGTCGGCCTCGCGCAGCGCCAGGTTCCGGACGACCTCGGCCACCTGGTACACGTCGCCGGACTTGAGCTTCTCCTGGTGGTTCTTGAACCGCCGGGACCAGTTGGTGGGCTCGCGCACGTCCTTCTTGGCCAGCACCTCGAAGACGTCCTCGACGTCCTCGTCGGAGATCGGGTAGCGCATGCCGATCTCCTCGGCCCGGTCCGACGGCACCTTCAGGAGCAGCTCGCCGTGCGTCATCCGCAGCACGAAGAACTCCTTCTCCTCGCCGAAGGTCTCCATCACCTCGGTCCCCTCGATCACGGCGGCCCCGTGGTGGGGGTACACGACCTTGTCGCCGACCTTGAACGTCACGCTGGCACTCCTCGAAAAGCCGTCGCCGCGAAGCGGAACCGAACGGCCGATCCTATTGGGTGGCCGCAGGAGTCCAGCCACCCACGGCATAGGGTCGCCCCATGCCCGAGGCGCTCGACGTCCCGCTCACCGAGGTCCACCAGCGGGTGCTGGGGGCGCTGGCCGAGAAGGAGGCCACGGTCCCCGACACGTACCCGATGACGCTGCGGGGCCTGCAGACGGCCTGCAACCAGAAGAACAACCGCGATCCCATCACCGACCTCACCGAGGACGAGGTCCGGGTCGCGCTGGACGAGCTCAAGGCCAACCACCTCGTCCGCTTCGTCTACGCCAGCCACGGCGCCCGCAGCACCAAGTTCCGCCACGTGCTGGACGAGCAGCTCGGCCTCGACGCCGCGGGCCTGGCCCTCGTCACCGCCCTGCTGCTGCGCGGCCCCCAGACGCTCAACGAGCTGCGCACCCGCACCGAGCGGGCCCATCCCTTCGCCACCAACGACGAGGTGGCCCTCGCCCTCGAGTCCCTGGCCGCCCGCAGCGAGCCGGTCGTCGTGCACCTGCCCCGCCAGAGCGGCCAGAAGGAGAGCCGCTGGGCCCACCTCCTCGGCGACGGACCCGACCTGCGGGCCCCGGCGAGCTCGCCGACGTCGGCCGCTCGGACGGCTCCGGCAGGGCTCGAGGCCCGTCTCGCCGAACTGGAGGAGCGGGTCGCCGCGCTCGAGGCGCTGCTCCCTGTTCCGAACCGCACCACCGAGGAGACCTCCCCGACATGATCCAGTGGACCGAAGAGCAGCAGATGGTGCGAGACGCCGTCCGCCAGTTCGTCGAGGCCGAGGTCGCCCCTCGCCGCGAGGAGCTCGAGTTCGGCGACACCCCGCCCTACGACGTGCTGCGCAAGCTGTACAGCACCTTCGGCATGGATGCGATGGCGCGCGAGCGCTTCAAGCGCCAGATCGAGTTCGAGAAGGCGGTCGAGGAGGCCATCGCCAAGGGCGAGGAGCCCCCCACCAAGGAGACCGGAGCCGGCGGTGGTGACGGCTCGATCACGATGATCCCGATCATCGAGCTCTGCCGCTACAGCCCGGGGCTGGTCACCGCCATGGGCGTGTCCACCGGCCTCACCGCCTCCGCCATCACGTCGAAGGGCACGATCCGCCAGAAGGAGCGCTGGGCGCTCGACCTGCTGACGATGGACAAGATCGGCGCCTGGGCGATCACCGAGCCCGGCTCCGGCTCCGACGCCTTCGGCTCGATGAAGGCCACCGCCCGCCGCGACGGCGACGAGTACGTGCTCAACGGGTCCAAGACCTTCATCACCAACGGCCCCTACGCCGACACGATCGTGTTCATCTGCAAGCTCGACGAGGGCAACCCGCCCGCGGAGCGCAAGGTCCTGTCCTTCGTCCTCGACTCGGGCATGCCGGGCCTGGAGCAGTCCAAGCCGCTCCGCAAGATGGGCATGCACTCCAGCCCGACGGGCGAGCTGTTCCTCGACGACGTCCGCGTCGGCATCGACCGCCTCATCGGCGAGACCGAGGACTCGCCCAAGGGCGGTCGCGAGGGCGCCAAGGCCACCTTCCTCATGGAGCGGGCCGGCGTCGCCGCCATGGCGCTCGGCATGATCGAGAAGTGCCTCGAGCTGTCGGTCGAGTACGCCAAGGACCGGGTGCAGTTCGGCCAGCCCATCGGGCAGTTCCAGCTGATCCAGGAGAAGCTGGCCCGCATGGAGGTCGCCCGCCTCAACGTGCAGAACCTGGTGTTCCGCTCGATCGAGGCCCAGCAGGCCGGGGAGGGCATGACCCTCGCCGAGGCGTCGGCCATGAAGCTGTACTCCGCCCGGGCCGCCACCGAGGTCGCCCTCGAGGCGGTGCAGATCTTCGGCGGCAACGGCTACATGTCCGAGTACCAGGTCGAGCAGCTGGCCCGCGACGCGAAGGTGCTCCAGATCTACGCCGGCACCGACGAGATCCAGATCACCCACATCGCGCGGGCGCTGCTGGCGTAGGGCGCAGGGTCAGGCGGGGCAGCCACCACGCCACGTTCGGGCCCACGCCGACGGCGAACAGCACGGTGCCGACGCCCACGGTGCCCCCGAGCAGGAACCCGACGCCGAGCGCGGCGGCCTCGATCGCGGAGCGGACGCGGCCGACGCGCAGGCCACGTCGGGCCAGCCCGGTCATGAGGCCGTCGCGCGGGCCGGACCCCATGGCCGCGCCCAGGTAGAGGCCGGACCCGGGGCCCCAGAGCCAGACCCCGACCACCAGGAGCACGACGCGCAGCCACAGGGCCTCGGGGTCCTCGAGCAGGGCGAGCGTGAGGTCCATCGTCGCCCCGATGACGAAGACGTTCAGCAGGGTGCCGAGGCCGGGACGTTCGCGCAGCGGGATCCACCCCAGGAGCACGACGATGCCCACCCCGATGCTGGCCGTGCCGATGGTGGTGCCGAGCCGCTCGGACAGGCCCTGGTGCAGCACGTCCCACGGCGCCACGCCCAGGTCGGCCGACACGATGAGCCCCAGGCCGACGCCCAGCACGACGAGGCCGAGCAGGCAGCGGAGCACGCGTTCGACGCGTCGATCCCGGAGCACCGGGCGACGCTACCGGCCCCCGGTCGCACCGCCGCGGGGACTTCCGCCAGACCGGTCAGTGGTCGATGCAGCGGAGCTGGGGGAACTCCTCGGTGAGCTGCGCCAGCAACCGGTCGAGGCTCCCCTTCTCCACGTAGGCGTCGGCCCCGGCGTCGAGCGCGCGGTCGCCGAGGTGGCCCCGGCTGAACCCCGACAGCACCACGATGCGAGTGGCCGGAGACACCCTGCGGACCTCCGGGATGGCGTCGAGCCCGCTGCCGCCCGGCATCGCCAGGTCGAGGAGCAGCAGGTCCGGCTGTGTCGTGGCGACGACGTGGACGGCGTCGGGGCCGGTCGCCGCCTCGCCCACCAGCTGGAAGCCTCCGAGGTCGGCCAGGTGGATCCGCAGCAGCAGCCGCAGGTCCTCGGAGTCGTCGGCGATGACGATCCGTATCCCCTCGGTCGGTGGCTCCGGCGGCCTCGCCGCCGGGCCGCTGCCGGGGGACCAGCTCGCCCGGAGGGGAGCGACCGGTGGGGCAGCGCGCACGAGCTCGGCGAGGTCCTCCCCGGCATCGCCGTCGAGCAGGCCCTGCATGAGGGCTCGCGCCGATTGCAGGGTCTCGTGCGCGGCGAGGAGCGCCGCGTCGGACACGCCCTCCTCGATGGCCCAGATCACCGACGTCAGGCCCTGGACCACGCCGTCGTTGATCTGGAACGCCTGGCGGCGCCTCTCCTCGGCGCGGTCGAGCGCGTCGCGCCGCTGCTCGGCCTCGAGCCGGTCGGTCATGTCCAGGCAGATGCCCCGCATCCGCACGGGGTTCCCGGCCTCGTCGACGACGACCTCGCCGGTGGTGGCCAGGACGCGCACCGACCCGTCGGGACGCACGATGCGCTCGACCATCTGGTACGGCTCGTGGGTCTCGAAGGCCGCGCGGTGGACCGCCATCACCTTCTCGCGGTCGTCGGGGTGGATGCGGGCGACGAACTCGTCGTAGGACGCGTTGAACTCGCCGGGCTCGGCCCCGTAGATGCGGTAGAGCTCATCGCTCCAGAGGTTGGTGTCCGAGCGGATGTCCCAGTCGTAGCTGCCGAGGTGTGCGAGCTCCTGGGCCTCGCGCAGGCGACGCTCGCTGGCCACGAGCTGATCGGCCAGGTCCAGGCGGGTCAGGCCGGCCCCGATCATCTCGGCCGCCGAGGCGACGAGCTGGACCAGCGCCGGATCGTCGACGTGGTCCGTCCCGAAGACCCCGAGCAACCCGATCTCGAGGCGGGGCAGCACGACATCGCACACCAACCCGTCGGCCAGGTCGTGGGCTCGCAGCAGGCGGGCGCCGGCGAGCTGGGGGATGTCGCCGACGCGGCGGGGTCGGGCGCCGATGCCGGAGATGTCGGGCAGGCGCCGTGGTTGGACGTGGGGCAGCCACCCCGTGCCGGCCCGGACCTCGAGCTCGCCGTCGTGGGGGACCAGCAGCGCCACGGCTCGCGCCCCGAGCGTGGTCGCCAGCGTCGACACGGCGCTGCCGGCGAAGGAGTCGGCGCCGGCCTCGGTGAGCGCGGCGTTGCCGATGGCGGCTTGGCACGACAGGTAGGAGCGGAGCCGCTGCTCGTCGGAGGTGCTGCCCTGTGTCATCGCCCGTCCCCTCTGGATTCATCCCGGTGCGGACACTCGAGTCTCCACCTTCGGCACGGCGCGTGCCACCGGAAGTCCGCACCGCACGAGCTCGCCGACCCTCTGGCACCCTGTGCGCGTGACCAGCCCCCGCGTCGTGTGCTGCGGTGAAGCCCTCGTCGACCTCATCAGCGCCGATGCCGGCGGGCGGAGCTGGCACGCCGTGCCCGGCGGTTCGCCCTACAACGCCGCCGTCGCCGCCGGACGGCTGGGCGCGCCCACCAGCTTCCTCGGCGTCCTGTCCGACGACCGCTTCGGCGAGCTGCTCCGCGCTCACCTCGACGAGTCGCACGTGTCGTGGCGGACCTGTCCCATCACGACCGAGCCCACGACGCTCGCCGTCGTCACCCAGGGGCCGGCCGACCTCGAGCCCGCGTTCGCCTTCCACGTGGCCGGCACCACCACCGTCTCGTCCCACGTGATCGACCTCCACCTCCCGTCCGACACCGGGGTCCTGCACGTCAGCGGGTCGATGTCGCTGGTGCTCGAGCCGGCGGCCTCCCGGGTCGAGGCGTTGCTGGCCGCCGGCCGCCACCGCACGCTCGTGCACCTCGATCCCAACCCGCGCCCGTCCATCGCCGGCGGTCGTGACCGGTACCTGGCCCGCCTGCAGCGCTGGCTCGGCCTCGTCGACGTCGTGAAGGTGAGCACCGCCGACGTCGAGTGGCTGCACCCCGGGGCCAACCCCCTCGACCTGGCCCAGCGCTGGCTCGCCCACACTGCTGACGACGGGGTCGACGAGGGCCCGGCCGCGGTCGTGATCACCCGCGGTGCCCAGGGTGCGGCGGTGGTGTGCAGCGCCGGCGTGATCGACGTCGTGCCCGGCGGGGTCGTGGACGTGGTCGACACCGTGGGGGCCGGCGACACCTTCGTCGGCGCCATGCTCGCCGCGTTCGCCGCCCACGGCGTCACCGACCGCGCCGCGCTCGCCCGCCTGGACGAGCACTGGTGGCACACCGCGCTGACCTTCGCCGTGGAAGCCGCCGGCATCGCCTGCAGCCGCCGGGGCGCCGACCCGCCCTGGCGCCGCGAGCTGCAGCACTGACCTACAGGCCGAGGTGACGCTTGGAGATGATCTCCTTCATGATCTCGGTGGTGCCGCCGTAGATCGTGGTCACCCGGGCGTCGGCGTAGGCGCGGGCGATGGGGTACTCGGCCATGTAGCCGTAGCCCCCGAAGAGCTGGAGGCACTCGTGCAGGGCGCGGTGCTGCAGCTCGGTGCACCACCACTTGGCCATCGAGGCCTCCTCGGCGGTGAGCGTCCCCTCGTTGAGGGCCAGCACGCACCGGTCGATGAAGGCCTGGCCGACCTCGACCTCGGTGGCCACCTCGGCGAGGGTGAAGCGCGTGTTCTGGAACGACCCGATGGGCTGGCCGAACGCCGTGCGCTCCTTGACGTAGGCGAGGGTCCAGTCGAGCCCGGCCCGTGCGGCGGCGACGCCGGCCACGGCGATGGACAGGCGCTCCTGGGGGAGCTTGTCGACGAGGTGGCGGAAGCCGCCGCCCTCGTCCCCGAGCAGGTTGGCCGCCGGCACCCGCACGTCGTCGAAGAACAGCTCGGCCGTGTCCTGGCTGTGCATGCCGATCTTCTCGAGGTTGCGGCCCCGCTCGAACCCCGCCATCCCGCGCTCGACCACCAGGAGCGACATGCCGGTGTGCTTCTGGCTCGGGTCGGTCTTGACCGCGACGATGACCAGGTCGGCGTTGATCCCGTTGGTGATGAAGGTCTTGGAGCCGTTGACGATCCAGTCGTCGCCATCGCGGACGGCCGTGGTGGCCATCGAGGCGAGGTCGGACCCGATGCCTGGCTCGGTCATGGCGATGGCGGTGATGAGCTCGCCCGATGCGATCCCCGGCAGCCAGCGCGCCTTCTGCTCGTCGGTCGTGAGGGTCAGGAAGTAGGGCAGGCAGATGTCGTTGTGGAGGGTGATGCCGAGCCCGGCTCCGCCCGCCCCGGCGGCCTGGACCTCCTCGATGATCACCTGGTTGTAGCGGAAGTCGTCGACCCCGCCGCCGCCGTGCTCCTCGGGCACGGCCATCCCGAGGAAGCCGTGCGATCCGGCCTCCGCGAACAGGGACCGGTCCGCAATGCCCTCGGCCTCCCACCGGTCCATGTTCGGGGTGATCTCGTCGGCGACGAAGCGCCGGAAGCTCTCCCGGAACAGGTCGTGCTCCTCGTCGAACAGGGTCCGCTCCATGGCGATCGACGCTACCGGTCGGCCCCCGGTTGACCGCTCCCGCCGCAGCGGCCCCTACGATGCGCAGGCCCACCGCAGGTCCTGGGCGGGCCCTGGACGAGCACCCCCGTCGATGTCACGCACCCCCTCCACCCGCCTCGCCGCCATCGCCGCCGCCCTCGTGGTCGGCCTGGGCGCGCCCGCGCTGGCCCAGGAGGAGCCGCCCCCGCCCGACTGCACGACGTCGACGACGTCGACGACGGCGCCGGTCACCTCCGACCCGTGCGCCACGACGACCACCACGGCGCCGCCTCCCCCGACCGAGCCGCCGCCCACGACGCTGCTGCCCCCGCCGCCCACCAGCGCGCCGCCCCCGGGGGAGAGCACCACCACGGTCCCGCCCGAGCAGGGTGGCGACCAGGACTCGCCGCCGGAGTCCGTGCCCCTCTCGGACGAGACGATCCCGCCGCCCCCCGGCGCGCCGGTCGACGCCTTGGAGGCGCAGCGCCTCATCCGCCGGGAGCTGCGCGTGGCGCAGGCCGAGGTGCTCCAGAGCGCCGCCGAGGTCGCCGGCGCCGCCGAGCTGGTCGACCAGCTGGCCGACCGGCTGGCCACGCTTCAGCAGGAGCTGGCCCGCCTCGACGTGGCCCAGCAGCTCAAGGTGCAGGAGCTGCAGGAGGCCGAGCAGCGCTTCGAGGAGCGGGTGGCCAACGCCGTCGTGCGCGGCAACGCCGCCGAGCTCGACACCATCGTGACCAGCCAGGACGCCACCGTCCTCGAGATGCGCAAGGTGTTCCTCACCGCCGTCTCCGAGGCCGACAGCCAGTCGGTGATCGACCTCAACAAGGCGAAGCGCGTGATCGACCGGGGCGTGCTCGCCGCCCTCGACGGCGTGGCCCAGACCCGTCGGGAGCTGCGCACGGCCCGGCGCGGCCTGCAGGACGCTCTCCGCGTCAACACCGAGAACAAGTTCCAGCTGGCCGTGTTCAGCGCGGGCTCCGAGATCGTCATCCGCGGCTTCGTGTTCCCCGTCGGCGAGCCGTACTCGTTCATCGACTCGTGGGGCTACCCCCGGATGATGGGCACCGAGTACCAGCACGGCCACCAGGGCGTGGACATCATGGCGCCCTTCGACACGCCGCTCTACGCGGTCGAGCGGGGGATCATCACCCGGCTCGGCACCGACGTCCTCGGCGGCACGAAGCTGTGGCTGAAGGGCCAGTCGGGCACCTACTACTACTACGCGCACCTCAAGGGGTACGCCGAGGGCATGGCCGAGGGCACGCTCGTCAACGCCGGCGACGTGGTCGGCTACAACGGCGACAGCGGCAACGCCCAGGGCGGCGCACCGCACCTGCACTTCCAGGTCCACCCCAACGGCGGCGAGGCGGTCAACCCCTACGGCCTCCTGCGCGTCGTCGCCGACCTGTCCCGCCGGTAGACCGCACGCCGTGGACCTCCGCGCCAGCCTCGACGCCGACTGCACCCCCGAGACGCTCTTCGAGTGGGTCGGCGGGCTCGACACCTACGACCGCTGGCTGGAGATCGTGCCCCGCACGACCGCCGCCGAGCCCATCGACGGCGACCCGGGCCCGGCCTGGCACGTGACCCTGCGGGGCCGCCTCGGGCCGCTCGCCCGCTCGAAGCGCCTGCGCATGGTGCGCACCGAGCACCGCCCGCCGGTCGGGGCCGAGCCGGGCGTCGCCGTCTTCGAACGTCGGGAGGTCGACGGGCGGGACCACGCGACCTGGCGGCTCACCGCCACGGTCGACGCCACGCCCGCCGGGAGCCGGCTCGAGATGCAGCTCCACTACGGCGGCTCCCTCTGGGTCCCCCTGCTCGACCGGCTGCTCACCAGCGAGATCGAGGAGTCCCGCCGGCGCCTCCGCGCCCTCGTGGAGTCCTGAGCCCTCAGCCCGGCTGGGCCGCGACGGCCGACCAGCGCCCGTCGCGGCACGTCACGTCCAGGGCCACCCCGTACAGGTCGCTGAGCCGCTCGCTGGTGAGGAGCGCCGTGGCCGGCCCCTGCCCGACGATGCGCCCCTCGGCGAGGAGCACCACCCGGTCGAACGCGGACGGGATCTCCTCCAGGTGGTGGGTGACGAGCACGAGGGGAGCCTCGGTGGTCGATGCGGCATCGTCGAGGCGCCGCAGCAGGTCCTCCCGGCCGCCGACGTCGAGCCCGGCCGTGGGCTCGTCGAGGATGACGATGCCGGGCCGGCCGGTGAAGGCCCGAGCGAGGAGCACCCGCTGGCGCTCCCCGGACGACAGCGTGCGCAGCGGCCGGTGCTCGGCGTCGCCGTCGATCCCGAACGTGCGCAGCTGGCTCGACGCGTCGGCGTGCTGGTCGTCGGCGTACCGGTGCCACCAGGTCTCCAACGCCCCGTTGGGGGCGGCCAGGACCACCTCGTGCGGGGTCATCGTCGGGCGGAGCAGGTCGGTCAGGGCCTGGCTCGTGTAGCCGACCCGCCGGCGCAGCGCCCGCATGTCCGTGCGGCCGAGGGTCTCGCCCAGCACCTCGGCGCGGCCGGACCAGGGGCGCAGCCAGGAGGACAGGAGGCGCAGCAGGGTCGTCTTGCCCGACCCGTTCGGGCCCACGATGACCCACCGCTCGCCCGCGCGGATCGTCCAGTCCAGGCCGTGCAGGACGGGCACGCCGTCGACGGCGACATCGACGCCCTCGAGCCGCACGACCGTCGGCGGCACCTCGCGTGGTCGCTCGGTCGACACGCGGCCTTTGTAGCGTGTGGCCCATCGGAACCGCACTGGGCCTGGTCGCCGTCGCCGGCCTCATCATCGCCAACGCTGCGTTCGTGGCGAACGAGTTCGCGCTCGTGGCGGTGGACCGGGGACGCGTCAGCCGCCACGCACGAGAGGGCAGGTCGGCGGCCCGGACCACCGAGAAGCTGCTGCGGCGCCTCTCGTACCACCTGTCCGGCGCCCAGCTCGGCATCACCATCACGTCCCTGGTGCTGGGCTTCATCGCCGAGCCGACGGTGGCCACGCTGCTCGAACCGCCCGTCAGCGCGGTGGTGGGGGAGGACACCGGGCGAGGGGTCTCCATCGCCCTGGCCCTCGCCCTGGCCACCACCGTCCAGATGGTGATCGGCGAGCTCGTCCCCAAGTCCCTCGCCATCGCCTACCCGACAGGCACGGCGTACTTCCTCGCCCGCCTCATGCGGGCCTACGGGGTCCTCGTCACGCCGATCGTCGCCCTGTTCAACGGCAGCGCCAACTGGGTGGTGCGCCGCCTCGGCATCGAGCCCCAGGAGGAGCTGCGCTCCGTCCGAGGCCTGGAGGAGCTGGACCTGCTGTTCCGGTCGTCCGGCGAGGAGGGCACGCTCGACGAGGACTCCGTGAACCTGCTGACCCGGGCGGTGCGCTTCTCGGAGAAGTCCGCGGTCGACGCCCTCGTGCCGCGGCTCGAGACGGTGGGCGTCGCCGTGGACGAGACCGTGGCCGACCTCACGGCGCGCGCCGTCACCACCGGGTTCAGCCGGTTCCCCGTCTACGACGGCGACCTCGACCAGATCGTCGGCGTCAGCCACGTCAAGGACGCCTTCGCCGTGCCCTACGACGCCCGTGCCACGACCTCGGTCCGTGCGGTCATGGCCGAGCCGATGGTGGTGCCCGAGACGATGCAGCTCTCCGGGCTGCTGGTGCTGCTCCGCGAGCAGGCCACCCACCTCGCCGTCGTCGTCGACGAGCACGGCGGCACCGCCGGCGTGATCACCCTCGAGGACGTGCTCGAGGAGATCGTCGGCGAGATCGACGACGAGCACGACCGCCCGGCCCCGCCCCTCACCCGGGTGCAGCGGCCCGGGGAGTGGGTGCTCGGCGGGGGCCTCCACCGCGACGAGGTGTTCGACGCCTGCGGCTGCGACCTGCCGGAGGGGCCGTTCGAGACGCTGGCCGGCTTCGTCCTCGACGAGCTCGGCCGCATCCCGTCCGTCGGCGACTCGCTGGAGTACGGTGAGTGGACGCTCGTCGTGCGCGAGATGGACCGGCTGCGGGTCGCCGAGGTCCTCCTCGTCGAGCGGAGCGGGCAGTGAACACCTCCGCGCTCCTCGTCAGCCTGCTGCTGCTCGCCGCCAACGCGTTCTTCGTGGCCGTCGAGTTCGCCCTCGTCGCCAGCCGCCGCACCCGCCTGGTCGCCCTGGCCGACGAGGGGAGTCGGCCTGCGGCCCGGGCGATGGACTCCATCAAGGACCTGTCGCGCCAGCTCGCCGGTGCCCAGCTCGGCATCACCATCTGCTCGCTCCTGCTCGGCTACGTGGCCGAGCCGGCGATCGCCCACGCCCTCGAGGACCTGCTCCAGGACCGGGTCGAGGTGTCCGAGGGCGTGGCCACCACGGTCGGCTTCGCCCTCGCCCTGTCGATCGTGGTCTTCCTGCACATGGTCCTCGGCGAGATGGTCCCGAAGAACATCGCCATCGCCGAGCCCGAGCGCACGATCCTGGCCCTCGAGTGGGCGAACCGCCTGTACATGCGGGTGTTCGGCCCGGTCATCGTGGTGCTGAACGCCCTGGCCAACGGGATCATCCGGCTCCTCGGCGCCGAGCCGGCCGACGAGATCTCCGACAGCCACACCTCCGACGAGCTGGCCGACATGGTGGCGGCCTCCCGCGAGGAGGGCCTGATCCAGGACGTGCAGGACCGCATCCTGCGCGGCGCGCTCGCCATCGGGGAGGCCCCGATCGGCCCCATGGTCGTGCCGCGAGCGCGGATCGGCTTCGTGGCCCGCACGGCCACCACGGTGGAGGCCGAGCAGGAGGTGCTGCGCAGCGGGCACTCCCGGCT
>JAKFET010000039.1:0-5310 GCA_036675575.1 Acidimicrobiaceae bacterium | reverse complement strand
GGTGCGTCCGGACCGCGGTCGACGACCAGCCATCCGACCGAACCCCGGGCTGCGTCGTCGAGCAGCACCGCGAGTCGCGACGGCACCTCTGCCTGCGCTGCACGAGCTCCCAGCGCCACCGGTCCCCAGTCCTTCCCGTACGCCGCCTGCCGGACCGGAGACTACCGAGCGGAGCGTCGCCATCCGCTCCCGGGCGCGGCGGTGCCCCGGTTCCGCCGACCCGGGGCACCGTCACTTCCCACCACCACGCCGACCAGCCGTCCCAGGGAGGTCCGGCCGCCGGCGGAGCCCTCGAAGGGGGTCCGGCAGGGCAGTCGGCAGGTGCGATGCCGACGTGGAGACGGTACGACCCGACCGTCCCACCCGCGTCCCACGAGGCGCTGCGTCCAATGGGCCGATCGACCCTGATGCCGCACGCGGAACGGGCCCCGGCTGGTCGCCGGGGCCCGTGCGCAGATCCGAGGATCGTGCTTACTTCGGGGGCATCCGGATGCCGCCGTCGACGCGCACGACGTGGGCGTTCATGTAGGAGTTGGTGAGCAGCTCGACCGCCATGGTGGCGAACTCGCTCGACTTGCCGAGGCGCTTCGGGAACAGGACGCTCTCGCCGAGCTTGGCCTTGAAGGCCTCCGAGGCCTCGCCCTCGCCGTAGATCGGCGTGTCGATCAGGCCGGGGGCGATGCAGTTGACGCGGATGCCGGCGGCCGACAGGTCACGGGCGATCGGCAGGGTCATGCCGACGACGCCGCCCTTCGACGACGAGTAGGCGGCCTGGCCGATCTGACCGTCGAAGGCGGCGACGGACGTGACGGTGACGATGGCGCCCTTCTGGCCGTCCTCGTCGGCGTCGTTCTGGCTCATGGCGGTGGCGGCGAGGCGCACGCAGTTGAACGTGCCGGTCAGGTTGACCTCGACGACCTTCTTGTAGATGTTCAGGTCGTGGGCGGAGTCGTACTGACCGTCCTTGCCGATGGTGCGGGTGGCGAAGCCGATGCCGGCCGCGGTGACGAGCGTCTTGAGCGGGCCCATCTCCTTCGCGGCCTCGATGGCGGCGATGACCTCGTCGGTGTTGGTGACGTCGGCGTGCACGTAGACGCCGCCGATCTCCTTGGCGACGGCCTCGCCCTTGTCGTCGTTCATGTCGACGATGACGACGTGCTGGCCCTTCTCGGCCAGGAGGCGTGCGGTGGCTTCGCCGAGGCCGCTGGCCCCGCCGGTGATGACAGATGAAGAACCGGTGATGTCCATGGCCGTGGACTGTATTGACTGGTCGGTCAAGTTCGCCAAACGGACGAGCCGTCCTGGCTCAGCTGGGGACGACGGCCTTCCAGGCACTCGGGTGGGTGTGGCGGCGTCGCCAGCGCGACAGCCAGAGCGGGAAGGCGTCGATCGGCATGCCGCGGGCGAAGAGGTACCCCTGGGCGTAGTGGCAGCCGATCTCGGTGAGGCGCTCGCGCTGCTCCTCGGTCTCGATGCCCTCGGCCACGATCTGGATGTCGAGCACGTCGGCGAGGCGGGCCAGCATCGTGACGATGACCGTGTCGGAGTCGACCCGGCCGAAGCCGGACACGATCGAGCGGTCGATCTTCACCAGCCCCACCGGCAGCTCGCGCAGGTAGCGCAGCGAGGCGTAGCCGACGCCGAAGTCGTCGACGCAGATCGTCACCCCGGCCTGGCGGAGCTGCTCGAGCGTGCGGGCGGCCTCGCCCAGGTCCTTCATCAGCGAGGTCTCGGTGATCTCCACGATGAGCTTCGACGGCTCGATGCTCCAGCGGTCCCACAGCCCGGTGACGTCGGCGACGACGCCCGGGTCGTCCACGTGGCGGCCCGACAGGTTGACGCTGAGGTGCAGGTCGCCCAGCCCGGCGCCGGTGCGGTCCTGGGACCAGTCGCTCAGCACCCGACCGGCCCGGTCGAGCATCCACCGGCCGATCTCGACCACGAGCGTGGAGTCCTCGGCCACCTCGATGAACGCCTCGGGAGGGACCTCCCGGCCGTCCTCGGTGGTCCAGCGGCAGAGCAGCTCGCCACCCACGATGCGGCCGGTGCGCAGGTCGAGCACCGGCTGGATGCACGCGTCGAGGGCGCCGACCCCGACGGCTCGGCGCAGCTCCCGCTCGAGGTCGAAGCGGGTCTCCACGGCCAGCCGCATGTCGTCGTCGAACACCCGGATCTGGCCGGGGCCCGCCGACTTGGCGTGGTACATCGCCACGTCGGCGTCCCGCAGCTGGTCGAGGGTGTGGGGGTCTCCCGGCTCGAGCCAGGCGACGCCGATCGACGCCGACACCGGGATGGCGTCGTCCTCGAAGGCGACCGGCACCGACAGGGCGTCCTGGATGCGCTCGGCCAGCCGGGCCACGACGGTGACGTCGCCGGCCTCCTCGGCCAGCACGACGAACTCGTCGCCCCCGTTGCGCGCCACGAGGTCGGTGTCCCGGGTGGCCTGCACGAGGCGCTGCGCCACCTGCTGCAGCACGAGGTCGCCCACCCGGTGCCCGAGCGTGTCGTTGACGGCCTTGAACCGGTCGAGGTCGATGAACAGAAGGCCGAACCCCTGCCCGGAGCGCTCGGCACGCGCGGCCGCCCGGTCGAGCTCGGCCACGAGGCTGGCCCGGTTGGCGAGGCCGGTGAGGTCGTCGTGGGTGGCCTGGTGGGCGAGCTGGTCCTCCAGGATCTTGCGGGCGCTGATGTCGCGCGCGAACACGGCGATGACGGGCTCGTCCTCGTCGCCGGTGGCCCGCGTGGTCACCGAGACGGCCCGGCGGGCGCTCGGGTGGTGGACGACGGTGTCGGCGTCGGTGATGCCGAGCGGGATGTCGGCCAGGAGCGGGAAGCGATCGGCGAGGCTCGCCGCCGGTTGGCCCAGGACGGCGCTGGCGGCGAGGCCGAGGAGGCGGGTGGCGGCGTGGTTCGCCGAGCCGATCCTGCCGTCGGGCCGGATGGTCAGGATCGCCTCGTCCGTGGCCTCGACCAGGCTGCGACCCGACGCCTCGCTGGCGGCGAGCCGGTGGTGGAGGACAGCGCGCTCCTGGGCGGCGCAGCGGAGACGGCGGCGGTACCGGAAGGCGGTCGCGGCGGCGAGGGCAGCGACGACCCACCCAGCCACCATCAGCCAACCCACCGATCCAGTGTGCTCCCGTCCCGGGTGTGCGGCGTGGATGCCGGGACGCGTGGTTACGGTCGGAGACGTGACCGATCCCCTGGACCTGGATGCAGTCGGACAAGCCGAGCTGGTGCGCACGGGCGAGGTCTCGCCCATCGAGCTCGTCGACGCCGCCATCGCCCGCATTGAGGCACGGAACCCCGAGCTCAATGCGGTGATCCACCCGCGCTTCGAGGCCGCTCGCGCCGAGGCGGCGGGCGACCTGCCGCAAGGCCCGTTCCGGGGCGTGCCCTTCCTCGTGAAGGACGCCGTGGCGTCGATGGCCGGGGAGCCGGCGCACGCCGGCATGGGCTTCCTTCGCCGCCACGACCACCGGGCGTCCCGCGACCAGTGGCTGGTCGAGCGCTATCGGGCCGCCGGGTTCGTGATCCTCGGACGGACGAACCTGCCCGAGCTGGCGCTCAAGCCGACCACCGAGCCCGTGGCCTACGGGCCGACCCGCAACCCGCTCGACCTCGAGCGGACGCCGGGCGGCAGCTCGGGTGGTTCGGCTGCCGCCGTCGCCGACGGGTGGGTCGCGGCCGCCCACGGCAACGACATGGGCGGCTCGATCCGGGTGCCGGCCTCGTGCTGCGGCCTGGTCGGCCTCAAGCCGTCACGGGCCCGCACAACGATCGGCCCGGACTTCGCCGAGTACTGGGGCCAGATGACCCACGAGCACGTGCTGTGCCGCTCCGTGCGGGACACCGCCGCCATCCTCGACGCCACCGCCGGCCCCGGGCCGGGCGACCCCTACACCGCTCCCCCGCCGCGCCGGCCGTGGCGCGACGAGGTCGGCAGCGACCCCGGGCGCCTGCGGGTCGGCGTGCTCACCGAGTCGCCCCTCTCGGCCGTCGACGACGAGTGCGTGGCGGCGGCGCGAGCGCTGGCCGCGTCCTTGCGCGACGCCGGCCACGAGGTCTCCGACGGCGGTCCCGGTGCGCTGGCCGATCCGTCGGTTGCGCTGGCGTACACGACCATGATCCAGGTCCACGTGGCCAGCGAGCTCGACCGCATCGGACGGATGGTCGGCGAGGAGATCACGGAGGGCGACGTCGAGCCGGAGACGTGGGCCCAGGCCCGGGCCGGTCGCCACGTCGGCGCGGTCGCCTACTGGGAGGCGACCCAGGCCATGCACGCCTGGTCCCGCCGGGTCGCCGAGTGGTGGCAGGACCACGACCTGCTGGTGACGCCCACCATGGCCTGCACCACCCCGCGCCTGGGCCAGATCGACGTCCTGGCCATGGTCGCCTTCACGCTGCCCTTCAACGTCACCGGCCAGCCGGCGATCAGCCTGCCGGTGCACTCGTCGGCGGACGGTCTGCCGGTGGGCGCGCAGCTGGTCGGCGGCTACGGCCGCGAGGACCTCGTCATCGCCGCCTCGGCCCAGGTGCTGGGCGAGGCCTGAGGAACTACCGCTCCGTGCGGCGGGCAGCCACGACCTCGTAGGTGTCGACCACGAACGGCACGGCGATCGCGACATCACGCTCGGACCCCGGCCCGGGGCCCTGCTCGATGGCGGGGGTTTCCTCCGCACCCGTCGCCTGGTCTTCGTCGAGGGGATCACCCTTGGCGCTCCGGACCCGATCGACGGAGACAGTGCGGGGACCGACGTTGAGCGTCCGGCGCCAGGTGGCATGCCGGCGGTGGAAGGTCCGTATCCAGGCGGTGTCGGTGGGCACGATACGACCGCCGGGTCCGACCAGGGCGATGCGCGCCCCGGGCTCCAGGGTGGCCAGGAGCGGGAGCAGGTGGTCGCCGACGTTCGCCGCAGTGAGGCGCTCCTGCGCGCCACGCCAGTCCATGACCATCGGCTCGTCGACCTCGCCCCACAAGGTGGCGAAGCGGAGATCGTCCTGGGCGTAGTGGGCGAAGAGCGGGACGGCCTCCGGTTGGGCGACGATCACGAGGTCCCCGTCGTCGAGTCGCCGATCGATGGAGGCAGCCAGCGCCTTGGCATCGCTCTTGGCCTCGGGGTCGAACCGGATGTTCCCGTCGATGCGGGTCAGCGGCTGGACCCAGAGGGCGACGGCGACAACGAGGGCGATGACGCCGGCGGTGCCGGCTCGGGCGAGGCCCCACGCCGCCAGGAGCAAAAGCGGTCCGACGACGACGGCCAGGTAGCGGGTGGCCCACGACGGCTCGATGTGGGCGATGGCCCAGCCCAG
>JAKFET010000203.1:0-30256 GCA_036675575.1 Acidimicrobiaceae bacterium | reverse complement strand
GACTCGAACCTGGAGAGCGCCCAGCGCGGACTAATGGATCAGTGCTCTGCGGCACGACATCCCAGTGGTGCTCCGAGCAGCCCTCACCAACCGACCGGGGCACGTTCTGAGCCCAGAGATCAACGTCCCTGTCGAAGAAAGTGCTCACCGGCCGGCGGCTCGGCACCAAGTCCTACCGGACCCGGTCGGCTCCCATTAGTCGGTGGCGCGGGCTGCCGGGCGGTCGGCGTTGGCGCCGGCCCAGTCGCCCACCGGGCTCAGCCCGGCGTAGGCGCGGAGGTCGATCGCCTCGTACCGGACGGGGGCCGTGGGGGCCTGGCCGCCCCGCTTCCCCGGCTTCGACGGCGTCGCGGCGGCGACATCGCGGAACGAGAACGCGCCGGCGTACCGCGCCGAGAAGAGGTTGGCTCGCCACGGCAGGACGGACCCGGACGCGAGCTCCTCGGCGGTCGGGACCGGCCCGCTGCGCAGGCGCTCGACGGCGTCGGCCCGCCGGGCCGGGTCCGGGTGCACGTAGCGGTCCATCCAGGCGAGCGTGTAGTGGTCGGACAGGTCGCGGCCGTAGCCGGTGCCCGGGAGGATGTAGGGCACCTCGATGAACTCGTTGTGCGTCCCGCCCCGGATCGTCAGCGTGTAGGTGTCGATCCCCGCCGCCCGCCAGTCGGCAAAGGCGCCGTCGGTGACCCGGGCCAGCTGCTGCTCCGGCGTCGGGGCCTCGTTCGTCGGCTGCGGGTTGAAGAAGTAGCCGTCGGCCTGCTGGTCCATGCCGGGCACCACCGGGATGTGGTCGCCGCCCTGCAGGCGGTCCCAGCCGACCACGGCCCGGATCGGGAACGAGCGGGTGCAGAAGTCGACGATCTCCTGCCACCGGTCGGCGGCGTCGGAGCACTGCTGGACGTTCGACACGGCGCCGGCGCCGAGGGAGTGGCCGGCCAGGCCGATGTGCTGGCGGTCGAAGGCGGCCCACAGCGGGTTCACCCAGTCGATGGGCTCGCTGCCCGGGTCGTGGGCGGCGTGGGCGGCGGCGAGGTCCTCCTCGGTCCAGCCGCCGGGGGAGTAGGGCTCGTCGGGCGTCGACATCAGGAACCGGAGGGCGTCGACGGTGCCCTCGTGGAAGTTGTACGCCTGCTGGAACGGCACGCCGGCGTCGGTGTAGCCCGACTCGCTGTCCGGGTCCACGAAGGGGAGCACCTGGCCCGGTGCGTGCGGCGTCGTCTCCGACTCGCCCTGGCCCTGCACGTCGAAGGTGAGCACGAGGTACCCGGCGCGGGCGAGCGACCGGGCGGCCCACCAGTACATGTGCTGGGTGCCCTGGATCGACCCGGTGGTGATGACCACGGCGGGAGCGGGACCGGTGCCGTCGAGCGGGGCGAACAGGTGGCCCTCGAGCTTGGCGCCGCTGCGGAACAGGAAGTCCACCTCGGTGGTGGCGACCTCGTGGTACGCCTTCGGATCGCCGACCGATCCGCCGGGGAGCACCTGGCCGAGGCCGCCGTACACGCGGCCGTTCGGCGCCTCCCGCACCTGGTCGAGCTGGTTCTCCACGTGGGACTCGACCGCCGTCGCCGCGAAGTCCCCGTGGAACTCCGGGTCCGTGGCGTGCCCGGCCTGGCGTCCGAGCGAGCGGCTCATGTTCTCGGCGTCGAACTCGGCGTAGACCGGGTCCTCGTAGGAGTTGGCGATGGCGGCTGGTGCGATCAGCGCCGCTGCGGTGAGCGCAGCGGCGACGACGGTGGTGCGGCGGTGCATGGTTCCCCTTCGGTCCGCCACTCATTCGCCCCGAGGCCCGCCAGATCCTCTCCGGGTAGGTTCGACGCATGGCTGACATGGTCGAGTTCGCGAGCAACGGCAACGACGCACGGGGCTACCTGGTCCTGCCCGAGGGGGGCACCGGTCCGGGGGTCATCGTCATCCAGGAGTGGTGGGGGCTCGACTCCGGCACCAAGGAGATGGCCGACCGGCTCGGCGCCGCCGGCTTCGTCGCCCTGGCGCCCGACCTCTACCACGGTGAGCTGGCCGCCCACGACGAGATGGACAAGGCGGGCGAGCTGATGCAGCAGCTGCCGATCGACCGGGCCGCGCGAGACATGAGCGGCGCCGTCGACTTCCTGGCCGACCACCAGGCGACCACCGGCGACGGCATCGGCGTCGTGGGCTTCTGCATGGGCGGCATGCTCACGTTCGTCCTGGCCGCCGAGCGCCCCGACCGGGTGAAGGCCGCCGTGCCCTTCTACGGCTTCCCGCCGATCGAGGGCGGTCCGGCCGACCTGTCGAAGATCGAGGCGTCGATCCAGGGCCACATGGCCGAGCACGACGACTTCTTCCCCCCGGAGCAGGCCGCCGCCCTCGAGGCCCACCTGCTCAGCATGGGCAAGGACGTGACCATCACGGTCCACGAGGGCACCGGCCACGCCTTCATGGCGCCCCACGACGCCCTGGGCACGAAGGACGACGCGAAGGTCGCCGAGATCTGGCCCGAGGTCACGAAGTTCCTCCACGACAAGCTGGGCTGAGAACGCTTCAGGCGGGCCGCCGCCCTGCCGATGCAGCACGGGTGAGCACGTCGCTGCACCCCGTCTGGCTGTCGCACCACTCCGAGCACGAGGCCGACCGCTGCGTCCGCATCGGTGGGGCGCACGTGTGCCGGCGCTGCCTCGGCATGCTCGCCGGGTTCGTCCCCGCGATCGTGCTCCTGCTGTCGCCGTGGCGGGACGACCTGCAGGCCGGCGACTTCGGGCTGGTCCTCGCCCTCACCATCACGGCGGGGCTGGAGTTCGCCCAGGTCGCACGCGGGCAGATGGCGTACAGCCCTCGGCGGGTCCTGGCCCTGAGCCCCTTCCCGGGCATGGTCCTGGCCTGGTTGGGCGTCACCGGCGTGCGCGATGGTCTCGGCCCCGTGCACCTCGTCCTCGCCGGCGCTGCCGGCGCGCTGCTCGCCCTCCTCCTCGTCCGGTCCCGGACCCAGCACGGAGCGCTCGCGCAGCAGCCGTAGGCTCGGCCGCCATGGCCGAACCCGCTCCCACCGGCACCGTGCTCGTCACCGGCGGCGCGGGGTACATCGGCTCGCACACCTGCGTGCAGCTGCTCGAGGCCGGGTCCCGGGTGGTGGTGGTCGACAACCTGGACAACGCGGTCGCGGTCGCGGTCGACCGCGTGCGCGAGCTGTCCGGGCTCGGAGCCGACGACCCGCGCCTCACCTTCCACCAGCTCGACCTGCGCGACGGCCCCGCCATCGAGGCGCTGCTCCGGGACGACCCGGTCGACTCGGTGATCCACTTCGCAGGGCGCAAGGCCGTCGGCGAGTCCGTCGAGCACCCGCTGGCGTACTACGACCACAACCTGGTCGGCACCACGAACCTGGTGAAGGCGATGGACGCCGCCGGCGTGCGCGACCTGGTCTTCTCCTCCAGCTGCACCGTCTACGGCGATCCCGACGAGGTGCCCATCACCGAGGCGGCACCGGTCGGGGCCATCAACCCCTACGGCCGCACGAAGCTGTTCATCGAGGAGCTCCTCCGGGACGTCGCGGCTGCGGGCGCGCTGGAGGGTCGGGAGCCGTGGCGCATCGTGCTGCTGCGCTACTTCAACCCGGTCGGCGCCCACGCCAGCGGCCGCATCGGGGAGGACCCCGCCGGCATCCCCAACAACCTCATGCCCTTCATCATGCAGGTGGCGGTCGGACGCCACGACCGGCTCCGGGTGTTCGGCGACGACTACGACACCCCCGACGGCACCTGCATCCGCGACTACATCCACGTGGTCGACCTCGCCGACGCCCACCTCGCCGCGCTCGGGGCGCTGCCCCGGGTCGAGGGCTGCCGGGCGGTCAACGTCGGCACCGGCACCGGATCGTCCGTGCTGCAGGTCCTCGCCGCAGCCGAGCGGGCGGTGGGCCACCCCATCGCGCACGAGGTCGTCGACCGCCGCCCCGGCGACGCCCCCTGCGTGTTC
This sequence comes from Acidimicrobiaceae bacterium, assembly GCA_036675575.1. Lineage (GTDB taxonomy): Bacteria > Actinomycetota > Acidimicrobiia > Acidimicrobiales > Salinilacustritrichaceae > Salinilacustrithrix. The sequence continues at coordinate 26,305 of JAKFET010000203.1, read as the reverse complement.
GCCGACACCACGCTCGCCACCGAGCTGCTCGGCTGGTCACCGACCCGCGACCTCGACGACATGTGCGCCGACCACTGGCGCTGGCAGCGCAAGAACCCGGCCGGGTTCGGGACGGAGCCGTGAGAGGCAGCGGCGACGGGTTCGTCCGGTGCAGCGACGGCCAGGTGCGGTGGGGCCGCTACGGCGCGGCCGGCGTGCTGTTCGTGCACCGGGAGGCGGACGGCCCGCACGTGCTGCTGCAGAAGCGCTCGCAGTGGGCCCACGAGGGCGGCACCTGGTCGGTGTCCGGCGGCGCGCTCGACCAGGGCGAGACCCCGGAGGAGGGTGCGCTGCGCGAGGCCGGCGAGGAGGTCGGCGCCCTGCCCGCCCACCGGATGCTGGGCGAGTACGTCTTCGCCCCGGCCGACGACTGGGCCTACACGACTGTGGTGGTCGAGGTGGATGAGCGCTTCGGCTTCAGCGCCAACTTCGAGACCGATGCCGTCGGGTGGTTCCGGGTGGACGAGGTCGACGACCTGCCGGTGCACGCCGGGTTCGCCGCAGCCTGGCCGGCGCTGCGGCGGATCGTCGAGGGCTGAGTGCGACGCAGCCGCGTCCAGAACGGGTCCCGGCCCGAAGCTGGACGCGTGTGCGTCGCAGTCAGCCGAGGTCGCGACGGACGTCGGCGGCGCCGAGGCGGCGGGCGTCGGCGGTGTGGTCGTCGACGGCCTGCTGGCTCTCGCGCTCGGCCTGGACCCGCTTGCGGTAGCTGTCGACCTCGCGGGCGACGGTGGCGTCGTCCCAGCCCAGGACCTCGGCCATGATCGCCGCCACGACCGGCGCGGCGCTCGTGCCACGGTCGGGCGTCTCGATCGAGAGGCGGGTGCGACGCGTCAGCACGTCGTCGAGGTGGAGCGCGCCCTCGTGGCTCACCGCGAAGCGGGCCTCGGCGGCCAGGTAGTCGTCGGACCCGGGGAGGCACTCGCGGAGGCGCGGGTCGGCCGCGAGGAGCTCGAGGAGCACCGGCAGCTCCGCGCCGTAGCGGCCGAGCAGCCGCTCGATGCGGGCCTCGGTCAGGCCGGACGCCCGGGCCAGCTCGGCCCGGCGGTTGCGCATGGCCTCGAAGCCGGTGGCGCCGACGAGGGGGACCGACTCGGTGCACGACGGAGGTGCCGAGCCGCCCAGCGCCTCGACGGCGGCGTCCACGGCGTCGGCGGCCATGACCCGGTAGGTGGTGTACTTGCCGCCGGCCACCGAGAGCAGGCCGGGGGCGACGGTGGACACGGCGTGCTCGCGGCTGAGCTTGGACGTGCTGTCGGACTCGCCGTGCAGCAGCGGCCGCAGGCCGGCGTAGACGCCGACGATGTCCGCGTGGGTGAGGGCCGGACGGAGCCAGCGGTTGGCCTGGCCCAGCAGGTAGTCGAGGTCGGCTGCGCTGGCGGCGGGGTGGGCGAGGTCGAGGTTCCAGTCGGTGTCGGTGGTGCCGACCAGCCAGAAGTCGCCCCAGGGGACGACGAACAGCACCGACGTCGGCGTGCGGCAGATCAGGCCGGCGTCGGCCTGGATCCGGTCGCGCGGGACCACGAGGTGCACGCCCTTGGACGCCCGCACCCGCAGGGCCGACCCGCCGGCCATGTCCTGGATCTCGTCGGTCCACACGCCGGTCGCGTTGACGACCTGGCGGGAGCGGATGGTGAGCTCCCCGCCGGTCTCGACGTCGCGGACCCGGACGCCGGTGACCCGATCGCCCTCGCGCACGAGGCCGGTGACCTGCACCGAGGACGCCACGGCGGCGCCGTGGTGGTGGGCGGTGCGCACGACGGCGAGCGTGTGGCGGGCGTCGTCGACCTGGGCGTCCGAGTAGCTGATGGCGCCGGTGAGCACGTCGTCGCGCAGCGACGGGACCAGCCGGCGCGCCGCCCGCTTCGACAGGTGCCGGTGGCGCGGCAGGGTGCTGGAGCCGACGGCGGCGAGGACGTCGTAGAGGGCGATGCCGGCGCCGACGTAGGCCCGCTCCCAGACCCGGTGGGTGAGGGGGTAGACGAAGGTCACCGGGCAGGCCAGGTGCGGGCACAGGTGGCGCACCATCAGGTTCCGCTCGTGGAGCGCCTCGGTGACCAGGCCCAGCTCCAGCTGCTCCAGGTAGCGGAGGCCGCCGTGGAAGAGCTTCGACGAGCGGCTCGAGGTGCCGGCGGCGAAGTCCCGCTGCTCGACCAGGGCGACCGACAGGCCCCGGGTCGCGGCATCGAGGGCGACGCCTGCGCCCGTGACGCCGCCGCCGACCACCACGATGTCGAAGACCTCGTCGCGCATGCGGGCGAGGTCCCGGGCCCGCTGGTCCGCGTCCAGCGGTTGCACCGTGTCGACTCCGTCCACCGGGGCCTTCCTACCAGCCGTCCCTGCGGATCGGGCTGCGGCACCCGCCACCGCGCCCCGGAGGCGCGCGTCAGGCGGGCTCGACGACCTCGAGCCGACGAGGCCGGCCGGCCCGGGGCTCGTCCAGCCCGACGGCGAAGCGGGCGCCCAGCACATCCGCCAGCTCGTCCGGCGTGCGGGGGTCGGCGCCCGCCGCGAGCAGCTCCCGGGCGACGAGGCCGCGGGTGTGCTTGGCCATGTGGCTGACGGCCGTGCGCCCGCCGGGGCCGTCGCGCACGACGTGCACGGCGACGGTCCGCTCCGCCAGCTCGCCGGCCGGCTTCCACGCCGCCACGTAGGTCGACGAGCGCAGGTCGACGACCACGCCCCGCCCGGCCGCTGCTGGGAGCGCGTGGGAGAGCTCGTCGCGCCACGCCCGCGCCAGGGGGCCCACGCCGGGCAGGTCCACGCCCATGGAGAGCCGGTACGAAGGCACCCGGTCGCCGGGGCGCAGCGCGCCGAAGAGGGCGCTGACCACGACCAGCTGCCGAGCCGCCCGCCGCTTCGCCGGCGCGTCGAGGGTCGCCAGGTCGAGGGCGTCGTACAGGACCCCGGTGTACAGGTCGGACGCCCGCAGGGTCGGGGCCGTCCACAGCTCGGTGTTGGCCGTGACGCGGTCGGCCGCCCCCTTGGGTGCGTCGAGCACCGCCAGCGCGTCGGGTCGTGCCGAGGCCTCGACCAGGGCGTCGACCACCCGGCGGCGGGCGGCCGACAGCTGGGGGAACGACAGGCGCTCGAGGTCGAGGGGCCTGCCCCGGGAGCCGATGGCCTTGCCCTCCGACGGGGGCAGCAGGACCAGCACTACAGGACGGCGATGGGGTTGACCGGCGACGCCGTGCCGCCGACCACGATGAGCGGGGCGACGGTGAGCAGGAAGGACCAGCGGCCCTCCTCGGCGCACGCGGCAGCCAGGTCGTCGAGGTCGAGGTTGTCGAGGAGGTGCAGGCCCATGGCGACGATCCCGACCGTGTGGATCGGGAGCCGGGTGGGCACACCGCCGCTCGGGTCCACGTGGGACGGGTGGACGTCGCTCACCCCGTCGGAGCCGAGCATGGCCACCTCTCGCTCGTGCAGCCACGGCAGGCACGACGCGTGCAGCCCGGCGAGGCGCTCGCGCGGGTCCCACGGACCGTGCTCGCGGTGCCAGGTCCAGCGACCGGTGCGCACCAGGAGGATGTCGCCGGTGCCGACCGTCGTGCCGGTCCGGGCTTCGGCGGCTTCGAGGTCCTCGACCGTGATCGGCGTGCCCGGCTCGAGGGCGGCGACGCCCTTCACGGGTGGGATGTCGAGCAGCACGCCCCGGCCCACCACGCCGTCGCGAAGGTGGTGCACTCCCAGCTGCTCGGCGCCGTGTGCGGTGACCACCTCGGTGGGGTGCCCGTTGTAGGTGCGCCCGTCCCAGAAGATGTGGCAGAGCGCATCGAGGTGGCTGGTGGCGTACCCGTGCGACGCCACGCCGATCCAGTCGGCGCCGTAGCCCTCGGTGTGGGTGCCGATCATGTGGTGCTCGGCGGGGGAGGGGTTCTCCGGCGCCGGCACCGTGGCCAGCGGGCGGGCGCACGACACGCTGCGCCCGGCGCGCACCGACGCAGCTGCGACGGCGCGGTGCTCGGGCCGGATGTGGTTCAGCGCGCCGAGCTGGTCGTCGGCGCCCCAGCGCTGCCAGTTCGACAGCCGGGTGCGCAGCTCGTCGACGTCGGCGGTGGTCATCGGCGGCACGGTCACGGCCGGGCATCCTCGCCCAGCGCGTGCTGGCGTATCCAGGCGTGCATGGCGATGCCCGATGCCACGCCGGCGTTGATCGACCGGGTCGAGCCGAACATGGCGATGGAGCAGATGAGGTCGAGCCGCTCCCGGGCCTCGTCGGACAGGCCCGGCCCCTCCTGGCCGAACAGGAGCACGCACCGCGCCGGCAGCTCGGTGCGCTCGAGTGGGACGCTGCCCGGGAGGTTGTCGATGCCGACGATGGGCAGGTCGCGCGCTGCGGCCCACTCGCCGAGCGCCGCCACGTCGGGGTGGTGGTGCACGTGCTGGTAGCGATCGGTGACCATCGCGCCCCGCCGGTTCCAGCGCCGGCGACCGACGATGTGCACGGCCTCGGCCAGGAAGGCGTTGGCGTTGCGCACGACGGTGCCGATGTTCATGTCGTGGCGCAGGTTCTCGACGGCCACGTGGAACGGGTGCCGGCGGGCGTCGAGGTCGGCGACGACGGCCTCCACCGTCCAGTACCGGTAGCGGTCGACGACGTTGCGGCGGTCGCCCTCGGCGAGCAGGACGGGATCGAGGCGCTCGTCGTCGGGCCAGGGCCGGGGGTGGGGGCCGACGCCGACGTCGGCCACGGCGTCCTCGGCCGGGTCGACCTCCGGGTCGTTCACTGCGGGTCGCTGCGGATCCCCCGCAGACCGCGCCAGGCCAGGTCGGCGACGCGGTCGGCCACCTCGTCGGGGTCGAGGTCGAGGTCGTCGCCCAGCCAGTGGCGGGTGGCCCCCTCGGCGATCCCGACGATGCCGTGGGCCAGCAGCACGCGCTCGTGATCGACCAGGCCCTCCACGGTGATCAGCCCGGCGATGACCTCGGCGATGCTGCGCTCGAGTCGAGCGGCCTCCTGGGCGAACTCGGCGTCGCGCCGGGTGCCGCCGCCGAACATCAGCTGGTACTCGTCGGGGGAGTCGACGACGAAGCGGAAGTACGCGCGCAGGCCGCGCTGGACCTGCTCCCGAGGGCCGGCGGCGGTCCCGGTGGCCTGGTCGATGGCGTGCATCAGCCGCAGGCTCACCAGCTCGAGCAGCTCCAGGTACAGCGCCCGCTTCGACGTGAAGTGCTGGTACAGCACGGGCTTGGTCACGCCGGCGGCCTCGGCCACGTCGTTCATCGACGTCTGGTGGAAGCCCCGCGAGGCGAACACGTGGAGCGCCACCTCGAGGAGCTGTTCCCGCCGGCGGGCGGCAGGGAGCCGGGAGGACATGGCGACGTGGCTACCACCGACGCCGGGGTGCGGGCACGTCGAAGCCCGTCACGCAGCGTGCGGAATCCTCGCGCTGGAGGAAGGAGTGGGGCGGGCGCCGGGCGAACCCTTGCCCGTGCCCCGCCGCAACAGCGCCCCTGCCGCAACCGCACGACGCCCGGCCCAGCCCATCCGCCCGATGCCGGCCCGGCGGGTCGCCGCCGACCTCCTGGCCGTCAAGGCCCGGCGTCGCCGCTTCCAGCAGATCCTGCCGCCGCGCGCCGGCGAGCGGGGCTGGTAGCGCCGATCACTCCGGCCGGTCGAGCGTGGCCCGGCCCTGCTCCCGGTCCTCGCGCTCGGCGGCCTTGACGCCGTAGCCGAACACGATGGCGGGGGCGAGCACGATCGAGCCGAGGACGATCGAGGCGACGATGCCCGGCGTCACGACGCCCCCGAAGCCCACGACCAGGCCCACGACGAACAGCACGATGGCGACGCCGAACAGGCCGTAGCCCACCCGCTGGCCGGTCGAGACGAGGCCGGCGATGCGCCGGCGGCGCTCGAGCACGGGGTCGCCCGCACCGGGGCCTGCAGGGTCGGTCACGCCAGGCATCGTCCCACACCGCCACGCCACGTCCGACCTCGTCGCGGGCGTTCCTGGCAGCCGCGTGGGCGGATGTTACCGACGGGTCGGATTTTTGGAGCCGTGGACAGGACTCCGTGTCGTCGGTCACGAAGAACGTTCTGGAACAACGCAACAACCGGTCGCAGGCGGGCGTGAGTGCCCACTGCGCAGGACGGACACACGGGGTGGTTCGTGGACATGCATCTGAACGCGTTCAAGCGCACGATGGCGGTGGGCGCCGTCTGGGCCGTCGCCATGGGCGGATTGCTGGCTGCGTCCCCGTCGGCCTCCGGCCAGGAAGCCGTCGAGCCCGGGTTGGGCAGCGCCTACGCCCAGGGGGTCAAGGTCGACCCCCGCAGCGGCCGCCTGAGCTTCGGCATCACCTACGGCCTGGCGCTCGCCGGGCACCAGAACAAGGTCGCCGTCGCCGAGGCCCGTTCCGTCGACCTCGGCGTCATCGGCGGCACCCTCGCCGGGGAGGGCTGCGACGGCGGCGATCCCACGTACCCGAAGGAGGACCAGCCCCAGCCGCTCGTCGTGCGCTCCACGGACGAGGGCAGCGGGGAGGAGAAGGTCGAGACCGAGAACGGCGTCGAGAAGCGCGCCGTGGCCACGGGCGACCCCACCGCCCGCTCGGTCGCCACCACCGCCGCCGCCGGCGAGGAAGCCGTCCTGAAGATCGGTGCCACCCGAAGCGTCACCGAGTCCGGCATCCTCGACGGCGCCCGGGTCGCCCGGGCGATCACCGAGGTCAGCGGTGTCACGTTCGCCGGCGGCCAGGTCGTGCTGCGCGGCCTCAAGTGGCAGGCCTCCTTCCAGACCGCTCCCGCCGAGGAGGCCGTCGGCTCCTTCACCATCGAGGGCATCGAGGTCGCCGGCGAGAAGCTGCCCATCCCCGAGGACAACCCGACCGCTCAGCTGGCCGAGGCCAACGCGGTGCTCGAGCCGCTGGGGTTCCGGATCACCCCGCCCACGGTCCGCAACGAGTCCGGCATCCAGTTCGTCGATCCCCTGCGCATCGGCATCGTGCCGAGCGCCGCCCGGGAGTCCGTGCTCGGGCCGGTCTTCAACGGCGTCCAGCCCGTCCGCGAGAGCGTCTTCGACGCCCTCATCGAGGCCGACTGCGGCAATGCCGGCTACATCACGATCCTCGACCTGGTCCTCGGCTCGGTGTCCGGAGCAGGCTCGCTCAGCATCGAGCTCGGCGGCGTCACGGCCACCTCGAACGAAATCGCCTTCACGTCCTTCCTCGGCGGCGCCGGTGGCCTCGGTTCGCTGCCCCCGCTCAGCTCCGGCACCGGGTCCTCCCCGTCGCTCGGCGGCGGCAGCGTCGGCACCCCATCGCTCTCCGGTGGGTCGTCGGCACCCTCCGGTGCCGTCACCCCGGCACCTCCGTCCGCCCCGGCCTCGGCCGCGACGGACGGCGCCGGCGACGAGCAGGCGATCGCCGACGTCGAACCTCTCTCCGGCAGTCGGGGCGGTGCCCTCGCGGGCGTCGGCCTCGGCGGTCTCGCACTCCTCGCAGCCCTCGCTGTGGCCGACAAGGCCAAGATGCAGCGGGCGCAGCGTTCCATCCTCATGGAGGTCAACTGATGGCTGCACCCACACCCCACGTCACACCGCAGGGGTCGTTCCCCGTCAACAAGCGGATCCTGCGTGGCTACGGCCCGCTCGCCGTCTTCGCCGCCATGCTCGTCCTGATGGCGGTGCTCGTACCGACGACGGTGCCGAACCAGCAGGTCTCCTCCGATGGGTCCGTCCCGGCGGGCGGTTCCGGCTTCGCCACCACCAAGAGCGGCAGCGCAGCCGGAGGGGCCACCCCCGGTGCCACCGTGGCCGGCAGCACGCCGGGTGCTGAGGCAGCTGCTGGCGGCGAGGCCGCAGGCGTCGCCGCCGACGGCGAGGGCAGCGGCATCGCCCCCGTCGCCGGCGTCGAGGGCTGCCCCGATCGCAAGGAGCAGATCCCCGGCGACCCGTACTCGCCGCCCTGCGTCGCCTTCGCCGGCGGCAACAACGGCGGCGCCACAACCAAGGGCGTCACGAAGGACACGATCCTGGTGTCCTACCGGGTCCTCGGTGGCGAGAAGGGCTTCCAGCAGACGCTGGCCGAGCTCGCCGGCGCCAGCCTCTCCGACACGCCCGAGACGATCCAGAACACCATCACGGCCTTCGCCGAGTACTTCAACCAACGCTTCGAGTTCTTCGGCCGCAAGATCCAGATCCAGTTCTACGAGGGCCAGGGCTCCAACACGAACGAGCTGCTCGGCAAAGGCAGGGACCGGGCCGAGGCCGACGCCACGAAGGTGGCCGAGGAGATCGGCTCCTTCGCCGACCTGTCCGCCACCTCGGAGCCCTACGCCGGTGCTCTCGCATCCCGTGGCGTCATCGGCTTCGGCACCCCCTACCTGTCCCGTGAGTGGCACGAGCAGCGGGCGCCCTTCGCCTGGTCCCTCGCCACCGACGGCACCCGGGTGTCCGAGCTGGCCGCCGAGTACGGCAACAAGCGTCTGGCCGGCAAGCCGGCCGTCTACGCCGGCGGCAACCTCACGGGCAAGCCCCGCCAGTTCGCCACCATGGCCCCGGAGAACTCCTGGTACCAGGAGTCGGTGAACAACGCACGGCGCATCACCGAGGAGGCCGGCAACGACCCGGGCCTCAACGTCAAGTACCAGCTCGACCTGTCCACCATGTCGAGCCAGGCCAACAACATCATCCCCAAGCTCAAGAACGCGGGCGTCACGACGATCTTCTGCGGCTGCGATCCGGTGCTCCCGGTGTTCCTCTCCGGCGTCGCCAACCGCGAGCAGTACTACCCGGAGTTCATCATCGTCGGCACCGCCCTCACCGACGCCGACATCGTCGGCCAGCTGTGGGAGCCGCAGTTCGCCCAGCACGCCTTCGGCGTGTCGTCGCTCACCGACTTCGTCCCCCCCACCCAGACCATCGCCTACGAGGCGTTCAAGACGGTGCGGCCCAACGAGGAGCCGGCGTTCTCCGTCGACCTCATCTACTACCAGATGTACATGCTGGCGATCGGCCTGCAGGGTGCCGGGCCGAACCTGACGCCGCAGTCCTTCTCCGACGGGATGTTCAACTACCCGGCCCGCAGCGGTCCGGTGGGCCTCTGGAAGTTCGGTCCGGGCGACCGCACGGCCGCCAACGACGTGCGGGAGATCTACTTCGACGTCAACGCCGTCTCGACGTACAACGGCAAGAACGGTGCGTACATCGGCACCAGCGGCGAACGCTGGGAGACCGGCCAGATCCCGGGCGGCGACCCCGCCGTGCCGCCGGTGGCGAACCGCTGATGGCTGCCGTCCTCGACCGCATCCCGGGCGCCGACACGCTCGGTGAGGTCAGCAAGAAGACGAAGGCCATGCTGGCCCTCGCCGCGCTGGTCCTCGGGTACGCGCTGCTCTACGTCCTGCCCGGCACCGGCGACCTCCTCCGGGAGAAGGCGCCCTACGGCGTGCTGTTCATCGGCACCGTGCAGGGCACAACAACAGCCCTCCTTGCTATGGGCCTCATCCTCATCTACCGCACCAACCGGTTCGTGAACTTCTCCTACGCCGCGATGGGCGCGCTGCCCGGAGCCTTCGCTCTCGGCCTCCACCTCGAGCAGGGGCTCCCCTTCTTCGCCGCCCTCGTCCTCGCCGTGGTCATCGGCGTCGTCGTCGGGTTCCTGACCGAGCTGCTGATCCGCCGGTTCAAGGGCTCGAGCCGTCTGATCCTCACCGTGGCCTCCATCGGCCTGGCGCAGATCTTCGGCGTGCTGAGCCTGCTGGCCAACAAAGCGATCGGGTTCATCTCCCTCGCCGGCGGGTTCACCATCCCCCTCGACCTGCGCTTCACGCTCGACGTTAAGACCATGACCGGCGACGAGATCCTCATCATCGCTGTCGTGCCCGCCGTCATCGCGGGGCTGGCCTGGTTCCTGCTCAAGACCGACGCCGGCGTGGCCATCCGCGCCGCGGCCGAGAACGAGGACCGGGCGCTGCTGCTCGGCATACCCGTCTACAAGCTCGGCCGCATCGTGTGGATGATCGCCGGCGGCCTCGCCGCCCTCACCTACGTGCTCCAGGCGCCGTCGTCCGGTGTGTCGCCCTCGGTCGTGTCGGCCGGCCCCGCCGTGCTGCTGCCGGCCCTGGCCGCCGCCGTGGTCGCCCGCCTCGAGTCGCTGCCGATGGCCTTCGCGGCAGGCATCGGCCTGGGCATGCTCGACCAGTTGGTGCGCTGGAACGGCACCGGCAGCCCCTCCATCACCACGATGTTCTTCCTGGCGGTGATCCTCATCGCCCTGCTGCTGCAGCGGGCCTCGCTGTCCCGGGCCATGAACTCCGAGAGCGCGGCGTTCAGCTCCGACGGGGTCATCAAACCCGTCCCCCTCGAGCTGCGGCACCTCCCCGAGGTCCGAATCGCCAAGGCGGTGCTCAGCATCGCCGTGCTGGCCCTGCTGGTGCTGGTCCCCCTCGGCTGGGGTCCCTCGAACCAGCTGCTCGCCGCCATCGCCGTGGTCTGGGCCATGGTCGCGGTGTCGCTCGTGATCCTCACCGGGTGGGGCGGCCACATCAGCCTCGGCCAGTTCGCCATCGCCGGCATGGGCGGCCTGCTCGCCGGCAACGTCCTGCAGCGCGGCGACATCGACTACTTCCTCGTGCTCACCGGCGCCGGCATCGTCGGCGCCGTCACCGCCCTCGTCGTGGGGCTGCCCGCCCTTCGCATCCGAGGCCTGTTCCTCGCGGTGAGCACCCTGGCCTTCGCCGTGGCCCTCAACAGCTACGTGCTCAACCGGGACAACTTCTCCTCGATCATCCCGGGCGACGTCACCCGCCCCGTGCTCTGGGAGCGCTGGGACCTCGAGCGCGGCTACCCGATGTACGCGATGTGCCTGTCGTTCCTGCTGCTGTCGGTGCTCGCCGCCCGCAGTGTGCGCGGCACCCGGGCCGGTCGCGTGATCATCGCCACCCGGGACAACGAGCGTGCGGCGGACTCGGCCTCCGTGCCCACCACGCGCATCAAGCTGGCCGCGTTCATCGTCGCCGGCACCATCGCCGGCATCGCCGGGGCGCTCCACGTGACCATCCTCCACGGCCTCAACCAGGGCACCTACAGCCCCGAGATGAGCCTCGAGGTCTTCTCCACCGCCGTCATCGGCGGCCTGAGCTCGGTCACCGGCGCCATCGGCGGCGTGCTGCTGTTCCAGTGGCTCGGATCGATCACCGCCCTCGGCGACGTGCGCCAGCTCATCTCCGGCGCCGGCCTGCTCATCGTGCTGCTGGTGTTCCCCGGCGGCCTCGCCCAGCTGGCCGCCAACGTCCGCGACCGCTTCCTGCGCCGCGTCGCCGAGCGCCACGACATCCTCGTGCCCTCCCTCGTGGCCGACAAGCGGGTGGACGCCGACGAGGAGAAGGCCGAGGAGTCCGATCTGCTCCGCGGCGCCCTGAGCGACGACGACGACCCCACCGACACCACCACCGCACACGACGACCTCGTGGGGAGTGCCCGATGACCTCCACCAACGGACGCGACACCACCGCGCCCCGTCGCCGGGCCCCGCTGCGGGCGACGGCCCCGACCCGCACCGACGAGACCCTCGTCCTCGACGGTCCGACCCGCAACGGCCACCACCCGGCGCCGGCCGACGTGATCGCCCCGCCGGCGGCCCCGGCGCCCGGCACGGCCACCGAGACGATCCTCCGGTGCTCGGGCATCGACGTGTCCTACGGGCCGGTGCAGATCCTCTTCGGCGTCGACCTCGAGGTGAAGCGGGGCGAGGTCGTGGCCCTGCTCGGCACCAACGGCGCAGGCAAGTCCACCCTGCTCAAGGCCATCTGCGGCCTCGTGGCCCCCAAGGCCGGCACGGTCGAGTTCATGGGCGAGGACATCACCGGCCTGTCCGCCGACGTCGTCGCCGACAAGGGGGCGGCCCTCATGCCCGGCGGCAAGGGCATCTTCCCGACCCTCACCGTGGCCGAGAACCTGCGCCTCGCCTCGTGGCTGATCAAGGACGACCCCCAGCGCGTGCAGGAGACTCGGGCCGAGGTCCTCGAGCTGTTCCCGATCCTCGCCGAGCGCTCCGGCCAGCTCGCCGGCGACCTGTCCGGTGGCGAGCAGCAGATGCTCGCCCTCGGCGGCGCCCTCATGACCAGCCCCGAGCTGCTCATGATCGACGAGCTCTCCCTCGGCCTGGCCCCCACCATCGTGGCCCGGCTGCTCGAGGTCGTCGACGAGATCCACCGCCGCGGCACCACCATCATCGTGGTCGAGCAGTCCGTGAACGTGGCCCTCAACCTGGCCGAGCGGGCCGTGTTCATGGAGAAGGGCGAGTTCCGCTTCACCGGTCCCACCCGCGAGCTGCTCGACCGCCCCGACATCCTGCGGTCGGTCTTCATCGCCGGCTCCAAGGCCAACGAGGACGACGCGCCGGCCACGGCCGCCGCCCAGCCGGCGCGCGGCTCCGCCGTCGCCGAGGACGCCCGTCCCGTGCTGCAGTGCCGCGGCGTCACCAAGCGCTTCGGCGGCATCACCGCCGTCGACAACGTCGACCTCGACCTGCGCGACGGCGAGATCATCGGCCTCATCGGCCACAACGGCGCCGGCAAGACCACCCTCATGGACTGCATCTCGGGCTTCCTCAAGATCGAGGACGGCCGCATCGGGATCCAGGGCATGGACGTCACCGAGTGGCAGCCCCACGAGCGGGCCCGGGCCGGCCTGGGCCGGTCCTTCCAGGACGCCCGCCTCTACCCGTCGCTCACCGTCGCCGAGACGATCGCGGTCGCTCGGGAGCGGCACCTGGCGAACCACGACATCATGGCCTCCACGCTCGGCCTGCCGGCCTCCTACGAGGTCGAGATGGACATCGCCCAGAAGGTGGAGGAGCTCATCGACCTGATGGGCCTCGGCGCCTACCGGGAGAAGCTCACCGGGGAGCTGTCCACCGGGTCGCGACGCATCGTCGACCTGGCGTGCATCCTCGCCCAGGGCCCGTCCGTGCTCATGCTCGACGAGCCCTCCGGCGGCGTCGCCCAGAAGGAGACCGAGGCCCTCGGCCCCCTCCTGCTCCGGGTGCGCGAGCGCACGGGCTGCTCGATCCTCGTCATCGAGCACGACATGCCGCTGCTGTCCAGCATCTGCGACAAGCTCGTCGCCCTCGAGACCGGCGCGGTCATCGCCACGGGCACCCCCACCGAGGTGCTGTCGCACCCGGCCGTGATCGAGTCCTACCTCGGCACGGACGAGAGCGCCATCAACCGCTCGGGCACCGCCTGACCGGCTGCGAGGCCCCTCTAGGGTCGGGTCCCGTGGACCCGACCTTCCGTGCCCGCACCCGGACCATCCGCATCGCCGCCCCGGCGGCGATGGGCATCGTCAACGCCAGCCCGGAGTCCTTCTCCGGGGACGGCGGCACCACGCTCGACCAGCAGGTCGCCCAGGTCCGTGACCAGTTCGCGGCCGGGGCGCTGCTCGTCGACCTCGGCGGGCAGTCGGCGAACACCAAGACCCCGGAGCTGGCGGTCGAGGACGAGACGGCCCGTCTGGTCCCCTTGATCGAGGCGGTGCGGGCCGCCGGCATCGACGGGCTCCTCTCCATCGACACGTACAAGCCGGCCGTGGCCGACGCCTGCCTGCGCGCGGGTGCCGACGTGATCAACGACGTGTCCGCCCTGCACCACCCCGAGCTCGCCGACGTGGTGGCCGAGTGGGACGCCGGGTTCGTGCTCATGCACACCGTGGGACCGCCGAAGGTCAAGATCCTCGAACAGGACCTCTACGGCGATGTCGTCGAGGACGTGCTCGACTTCGGCCACCGGATGCTCGACCGCCTGGAGGCGGCCGGCGTGTCACGTGAGCAGGTGCTCTTCGACCCGGGCGTCGACTTCGCCAAGACGCCCCGGCAGTCCCTCGACCTCGTCCACGGCGTCGGGCGCATGGCCGAGCTCGGCCGGCCGCTGCTGCTGGCGCTGTCGCGCAAGGACTTCATCGGTGCGGTCGCTCGCACGACGCCGCGCCGGCGCGACGCCGGCACCCTGGCTGCGGTCGGGGCGGTGGCCGACGCCGTGCCCGAGACCGTGTTCCGGGTCCACGACGTGGCGGGCACCGTGCAGTTCCTCGACGTGCGGGCGGCCATCGCCGATCCGGAGCTGCTGCCTGCGGACGCCGTCCTCGACGACGCCCTCCGGCGCGAGCCGCTGCCCGACGCGGGCTGAGCCGGGACGGGGGCGGCGTGCGTAGCGGGCCAGGTCGCACGCCACGGCCCCGATGCCGGCCAGCACGATCAGGTCACCGAAGGACAGCACCGCACCCAGCGACGTGACCGGGATGACGTCGCCGAGGACGGGCAGCCAGTCGCCGGTGGCCTCGTAGCGGCGCCCTGCGCCCAGGTCGACGAGCACCAGCTCGCCCGGCTCGGCGATGCCGGCCTCGACCACGGCGGAGGCCCGCACCGGCATGGCCCCGTTCACCAGCACGACGGCGGCGTTGAGCGCCATGCCCGTGGTGAGCACGCCCATGCCGACCAGTCGGAGGTTGCAGAGCCCGAACCCGGTCAGCAGGAACAGGGACAGCCCGAGGAGCGGGCCGGCCACCGCAGGGCTCCACAGGCCGGCGCCCAGGTGCAGGGCGACGGCCAGCACGCCGAGGCCGGCGACGGAGACGCGCGGGTCGGCCAGGTGCGCCCCGAGGGGCCGTCGGAGCAGGCCCACGCCGATGCCCACGACGGCGGCGATCAGCACGGTGAGCACGCCCGCGACGGTAACGAAGCACCGTCCGCCCTCCCGTGACCCCACCCGGCGCAGCCGGGGTCACCTGCCAAGATGCCCCGATGATCCGCACGGAGCGACAGGGGCCGGTGCTCGTGTGCACCATCGACCGGCCCGACCGCCGCAACGCCGTCGATGCCGAGCACCTGGCCGGGCTCCGCGCCGCGTTCGAGTCGGTGGGCGACGCCCGGGCGCTGGTCCTCACCGGTGCGGGCACCGCGTTCTGCGCCGGCGCCGACCTGACCCACGTCGAGGACCGCGAGGCGGCCGCCGTGGTCCGCGCCACGCTCGACGTCCTGAGCGGCCTGCCCATCTGCACGGTCGCCGCCGTGCACGGCCCCGCCATGGGGGCGGGCATGCAGCTGGCGCTGGCGTGCGACCTGCGGGTGGCCGGCCCGGACGCCAGGTTCGGCATCCCCTCGTCCAAGCTGGGGCTGATGGTCGACCACTGGACCATCGAGAAGCTGGCGCTGCTGGCCGGGCACGGACCGGCCCGAGCCGTCCTGCTCGCCGCCGACACGATCGACGCCGAGGCCGCCCTGCGGACCGGGTTCGCCCAGCGCGCCGGCGACCTGGCGGTCGCGGTGGCCTGGGCCGAGGAGATCGCCGGCCTGGCCCCGCTGTCGGTGGCCGGCCAGAAGCTGGCGCTCGACCGCCTGTCGGGCCGCGAGGTCGGCGACGCCGACGTGGAGGTCGCCTTCGACCGGGTCTGGACGAGCGAGGACCGCCTCGAGGGCGTCCGGGCCTTCCAGGAGAAGCGACCGGCCCGCTTCCAGGGCCGCTGAGCCGGCTCAGAGCTGGCGGGACTCGAACGGCGTGCCCTCGGGGGAGAAGACGGCACAGGCCACCTGGCGGTCACCGGTCGCCCACGACGCCTGGGACGGCCACAGGGCGATGAGCCCGAACGCCGCGGGGTCCTCCGCCAGCTCCTCGATCCGCTCGGCGCAGCGCCGATCTGCGGCCTGCACCACCCGGACGGGGCCGGGGTACTCGGCCGGGTCGGCCAGGTCGAAGTCGGCCGGACCGAGGTCGAAGGTGGCGTAGACCTCGACGGCGTGGGGCCGTTCGCAGGACACCACCTCGGCCGAGGTGATCTCCGCCCGCTCGGCCGCGCCCAGCACGATCCCGTTCAGGCAGTCGCCGACCACGAAGGCGGTGGCCGCCACCGGGCCCTCCTGGACGGCCGCGGGCTCCCCGCCGTCGGCGGGCGCCGGTGACCCGCCCTCGTCCCCGCCGCAGGCGCCGAGGGCGCAGGTCGCGACGACGGCGAGCGCGGCGACCCGGAGCATCAGTAGTTCGACGGGAGCAGCTCGGAGAAGGCCCCGAAGAACACGAAGAGGCTCACGCCGAAGACCGGCGCCCCGAGCAGGTAGGCGGGCCAGCGCCGCCACAGCCGGGACAGGGCGTAGAAGGCCAGCCAGATGGCGGCGGTCACGAGGCCCCACCGCAGGGCGGGGCCGGCGGTGCGGGAGTCCTCGCCGTCGAGCGTGTCGAGCTCCGCGGCGGCGGCGGCGGTGTCGTCGTCGGCCTCGTCCTGGTCGGGCTGCTCCTCGTCGGCCAGCTCGTCCGGCGCCTCCTCGACCGGGCGGGGCGGGGCTGCCGGGGCGGGGTCGTCGACGAGCAGCGCCGAGACGATGATGCGCTGGCGGGCGGAGTACTTGGGGTGGCACGACGTCAGCGTGAGGCGGTCGTCGCCCTGGTCGTCGATCACCTCCACCGCGCTCGGCAGCACGATCTCGGTGCCGGACACCTCGTAGCGGAAGGTGCCCTGGAGCGTGGTGACGATGATCTCGTCGCCGGGCGCCAGCTCGTCGACCCGGTGGAACGGCTGGCCGTAGGTGGTGCGGTGCCCGGCGATGGCGGCGTTGCCGGGCTGACCGGGCAGCGGCGTCTGGGGGTAGTGGCCCGGGCCCTTCTTCAGGTCGTTGCGGCCCACGCCCTCGACGACGATCTGGTCCACGCCGATCCTCGGGATCACGACGCGGGCCACCGCCTCGCCGTCATCGGGTGGCGGCAGCGGTGCTGCCGTCGTGGTGGTGGTCGTGGCGACCGGCTCGTCGTCGCCCTCGGTGGTCGTGGTCGTGGACGTGGTGGTGGTGCCTGCGTCGAGGAGGGCGGCGAAGTCGTCCTCGAGGTCGTCCTGGGCCTGGGCGTGGGCGAGCCCCGTGCCCCACAGCTGGTAGGCGACGAAGAGCAGCACGAGCACGCCGGACCAGATCAGGATCCGGCCCACGCCACCGAGCAGTCTGGCGAGCCGCATCGGGGCGAGCGTAGGGGAGCGGTGCCTTGGTCGGGTTCTCGGCCCCTCGGTACCGTTGGGCGGTGGCCGATGCACGCCCTCCTGCGGTGGGCTCGGCGGTGCGCATGTCCGATGCCGTCGTCCTGCTCGACCGCTTCCCCGCGCTCGCCGGCGTCGACCTCGACGTGGCGCGGGGCGAGATCGTGCTGCTGCGCGGCCCGAACGGCGCCGGCAAGACCACGCTGCTGCGCACCTGCGCCGGCCTGGCCCGGGTCGTGCAGGGCCACGTCGAGGTGCTGGGGGAGGACCTGGTCGCCTCCCCCCGCTCGGTGCGCCGGCGGGTCGCCATGCTCAGCCACCAGGACGGCCTGTACGCCGACCTCACGGTCGAGGACAACGTCCGCTTCTGGGCCCGGGCTGCCGGTGCCGACCTGGCCCACGCCCGGGCCGCGCTCGCCCGCTGCGAGCTCGACGGTCGCCTCGCCACCGTTCCCGCCGCCCGGCTGTCCGCCGGCCAGAAGCGCCGCACCGCGCTGGCCGCACTGCTGGCTCGCCGTCCCGAGCTGTGGCTGCTCGACGAGCCCCACGCCGGCCTGGACCGCGCCGGCCGGGACCTGGTCGACCGGCTCGTGCGCGACGCGGCCGCCGCCGGCGCCACCGTGCTGTTCGCCAGCCACGAGCTCGACCGGGCCGAAGGGCTCGCCACCCGCACCGTCACCATCGCCGGCGGCCAGGTCCGCGAGGACTCCACCACCCCGGCGGCGCCGATCGGGGTCGAGCGTGCTGGCTGACGCCCGCCTCGTCGCCGGCAAGGACCTGCGCATCGAGTGGCGCTCCCGGGTCGGGATCGGCCAGATGGTCCCCTTCGCCGTCCTGGTCCTCGTGCTGTTCGCCTTCGCCCTCGACCCCGACCGCGGGATCCTGACCCGCGCCACCGCCGGCCTCTACTGGGTGGCCACCCTCTTCGCCGGCCTGCTCGCCGTGCAGCGGGCCTTCGCCCTCGAGGCCGCGCCGGGCGTGCGCGAGGCGATGCGCCTGTCCGGCCTCGACCCGGCGGCCTGGTTCCTCGGGAAGGCCGCGGCGATCGCCGCCCAGCTGCTGCTGCTCGAGGCCGTGCTGGGCGTCGGGGTGGTCGTGCTCTACAACGCCGACCTGCAGGGGCCGCTGCTCCTGCTCGCCACCTGCTCGGCCGCGACCGTGGGCATCGCCGCCGCCGGTACCCTCTACGGCGTACTTGCTGCGGGACTGGCCGTGCGTGACACGCTGGTACCGCTCCTCCTGCTCCCGGTCCTCGCACCGGTCCTGCTCGGGGCCACCCGGGCGTCGGAAGCGGCGCTCGGCAACGGCGTCGGTGACGGCTGGTCGTGGTGCGGGCTGCTGGCGGTGTTCGCCGTCCTCTACACGATGCTCGGCATGACGTTCTTCGGCACGCTCCTGGAGGAGACGTGACAACCACCCCCACCGAGGCCTCGCCGGCGGCTCCGTCCGCATCGAGCACGGCCTCGCCGCTCACCCGTGTGCTCGGCGCCCTCTCGGCCGTCGGCGTGGCCGCGGTCGCCTGGCTCGGCCTCGTCGCCTCGCCCCCCGACGTGGTGCAGCAGGACTCCGTGCGCCTGATCTACGTGCACGTGCCTGCGGTCACGTGGATGTACGTCGCCGTGTTCCTGTGCGCCGTCGCCTCGTTCATGTGGTTGCGCAAGCGCACCGACGGCTGGGACGTGCTGGCCGCGGCCTCCGCCGAGCTCGCCACCGTGCTCACCGGCCTCGGGCTGGTCACGGGCGCGGTGTGGGGCCGCCCGACGTGGGGCGTGTACTGGGTGTGGGACGCCCGGCTGACCTCGACGGCCATCCTCTTCGTCCTCCTGCTCGGCTACCAGGCCCTGCGGCGCTACCCGGCCGACCCCCAGTCCCGCTCGCGCATGGCCGCCGTCCTCGGGCTGCTGCTCGTGCCCAACGCCGCCATCGTCCACTACTCGGTCGACTGGTGGCGGGGCCTGCACCAGGACGCCACCGTCTCCAAGATCGACGTGTCCATCGAGGGCCTCATGCTCTTCACCCTGGCCCTGAGCTTCGTCGTCATGGGCGTCGTGTGCGCCTGGCTGCTGGTGCACCGGTTCCGGGTCGGCTGGCTCGAGCGCCGGGCCGAGCGCCACCACCTCGACGCCGCGCTCGCCGACCGGCGGGCCGACGCCGACCCGTCCGCCGGGGTCGCCGTGGGAGGGACCCGCTGATGGCTGCCGTCCTCGCCATGACCCACGCCGGCTACGTCGCCGCCGGCTGGATCGCCACCGCCGCGCTGCTCGGGGGGTACGCAGCCGCCACCATCCGCAAGGGCCGCCGGCTCTCGCAGGTCGTCCCCCCCGAGGAGCGCCGCTGGTCATGACCCCGTCCGACGACCCGACCACGCCCGACCCCCACGCCCCCTTCGTCGAGACCGACGACGTCGACGGCATCGACCTCACCCCGCGCACCGCCCCGCCCGTCGGCGGTGGCACCGCCGACCGCAGCAAGCGGATCGCGATCCTCGGGGCCCTCGGGGTCCTGGTCGTGGCGCTCGTCTTCATGGCGTACCAGGGCCTGAACAACGCCACCGTCTTCTTCCGCAACGTCGACGAGGCGGTCGAGCAGCGCGACGAGCTGGGCGACAAGCGGTTCCGCCTCCAGGGCTCGGTCGTCGCCGA
The DNA here is from genome assembly GCA_036675575.1 of Acidimicrobiaceae bacterium. GTDB lineage: Bacteria > Actinomycetota > Acidimicrobiia > Acidimicrobiales > Salinilacustritrichaceae > Salinilacustrithrix. Next base: position 6,660 of record JAKFET010000203.1, on the reverse strand, counting down.
CTCGGTCGAGGCCGACGGGTCCTCCGTGCGCTTCGCCGTCGAGTACGGCGGCGTCCAGACCGACGTGGTCCACGCCGGCGACCCGCCCGAGCTGTTCCAGCCCGGCATCCCGGTCGTGCTCGAGGGGACGTGGAGCGACGACGGCGACTGGTTCGCCAGCGACCGCATCCTGGTCAAGCACTCCGAGGACTACGAGGCCGACAACCCCGACCGCACCGACGACTACGTGGGCGAAGGGACCTCGCTCGAGTGAACGCCGCCCTGGGAACCGCCGGGGTCACCCTCGGCCTCATCGCGTGCGTGGCGGGTGCCGTCACCATGGCCGTGGGCCTGCGGGGCGAGCGCGTCGCGCTCATCCGCACCGGTCGCACCTACGCCTTCCTCGCCCTGGCCGGCGCGGTGCTCGCCACCGTCGCCATGGAGCGGGCCCTCATCACCCGCGACTTCTCGCTCGAGTTCGTCGCGAACAACGGCTCGACCCGCACGCCGGCGCTGTTCAACGTGGCCACCATGTGGGCGGCGCTCGAGGGGTCGATCCTGCTGTGGGCGCTCGTGCTCGCCGGCTACACCGCCCTCATCGCCCAGAAGTTCCGGGCCCGGCTCAGCGACCCCCTCGTCGGGTGGGCGCTGCTGACGATGCTCGTCGTCGGCATCTTCTTCTTCGGGATCATGCTCGGTCCCGCCAACCCGTTCACGACGGTGAGCCCGGTGCCCCTCGACGGCCCCGGCCCGAACCCGCTGCTGCAGAACCACATCCTGATGGCGTTCCACCCGCCGATGCTCTACCTCGGCTACGTGGGCTTCACCGTGCCCTTCGCCTTCGCCATCGCCGCCCTCGTCACCGGTCGGGTGGGGGAGGGCTGGCTGCTCGCCACCCGCCGCTGGACGCTCTTCGCCTGGGGGTTCCTCACCGTCGGCATCATGCTCGGTGCGTGGTGGTCCTACGAGGTCCTCGGGTGGGGCGGGTACTGGGCGTGGGACCCGGTCGAGAACGCCTCGCTGCTGCCCTGGCTCACGGCCACCGCCTACCTGCACTCGGTGATGGTCCAGGAGCGCCGCGGCATGCTGCGGGTCTGGAACCTGTCGCTGCTGTGCGCCACGTTCGCCCTCACGATCCTCGGCACGTTCCTCACCCGCTCCGGGGTCGTCGACTCGGTCCACGCCTTCTCCGAGTCCGAGATCGGCAGCCTGCTGCTCGGCTTCTTCGCCCTGATCGTGGTGGTGACCGTCGGCCTCATCGGCTGGCGGGGCGACCGGCTGCGGGCCCCCGGCAGCATCGACTCGCCCGTGTCGCGCGAGGGGTCGTTCCTCGCCAACAACATCCTGTTCGCCGCCTTCGCCTTCGTGGTCCTGCTCGGCACGGTCTTCCCCCTGGTCGTCGAGGCGGTCAACGGCGACCAGCTCTCGGTCGGCGTGCCGTACTTCAACCGGATGACCATGCCGCTCGGCCTGCTCCTCCTGTTCCTGATGGCGGTCGCGCCGGTGCTCCCGTGGCGCAAGGCCTCCCAGGAGCTGCTCCGGGTCCGCCTCTTCTGGCCCGCGGCGGCCGCCACCGCCACCGTGGTCGGCACCGTCCTGACCGGCGCACGGGGACTGGCGCCCGTGCTGGCCTTCGGGCTGGGTGCCTTCGCCGGCGGCGCCGCGCTCCGACAGGTCGTGCTCGCCTCGCGTCGCCAGGGCTGGCGGGGCGTGGTCGGGCGCACGAACGGCGGGATGATCGTGCACCTCGGCGTCGTGATGATCGCCGTCGCCCTCGCCGCCTCGCAGTCGTACTCGTCGGAGATCGAGCTGCGGCTGCAGGAGGGTGAGGTGGCCACCGTCGACGGCCACACCCTGGTCTTCGAGGGGCTGGAGACCAGCGAGGACCCCGAGAAGACCACCATCGCCGCCCTCGTCCGGGTCGACGGCGACGACGTCCACCGGCCGGCCATCAACGAGTACGTGTTCGGCGGCCAGACCATCGGGACGCCCTCGGTCTCCACCGGCCTGCGCCAGGACGTCTTCCTGGCCCTGCTCGACGTGCCGGAGGAGCCGGGCGACCCGGCCGTCATCCGGGTCGTGATCCAGCCGCTGGTCACCTGGCTCTGGATCGGCGGCGGGGTCATGGGCCTCGGCACCGCGCTGGCGGCCTTCCCCGGCAAGCGACGTCGTCCCACCGAGCCCACCTCCTCGTCCGCCGCCGGCGCCGAGCCCGACGAGGACCCCGACGCCCGCCCGGACCCCGAGCTGGTCGGGGCGCCGTCGTGACCGCCCCTGCGCCCGTGCGCGAGCGCCGCCGCATCGGTCCGTGGGTCGCCGGCGGCGTGCTGGTCGTGCTGGCCGCCTTCATCGGCGTGCTGGCCACCGGCGGTGACGACGGCGGGGTGCGGTCCACCCTCGTCGGGCTGCCCGCCCCCGGCATCGCCGGCGAGACCATCGACGGCGGCTCCTACGACCTCGGCGACCACCGCGGCGAGTTCGTGGTGGTGAACTTCTTCGCCACCTGGTGCGTGCCGTGCATCCGCGAGCACCCGGAGCTGGTCGAGTTCGAGCAGCGCCACCGGGAGGCCGGCGACGCCTCCGTCGTGTCCGTCGTGTTCGACAGCCGCCCGGCCCAGGTCCGCGACTTCTTCGCCGAGAACGGCGGCGAGTGGCCGGTCGTCCTGGACCCGGACGGGCGCACCTCGCTCGAGTACGGCGTCGCCCGGGTCCCCGAGTCCTACCTGCTCGGTCCTGACGGCACGGTGCTCACCAAGATCGAGGGCGGCGTGACGGCCGAGGTCCTCGACGACCTGCTCGAGCAGGTCCAGGCCGGCGCCGTCGACGGCGAGCACCTCGGCGACGACGACGAGGCCGATCCGTCGTGAGCGACGTCAGCCGGGCCCGCTGGCCCTGGGTCCTGCTCGTCGCGCTGCTCGCCGGTGGCCTGGTCGTCGCGGCGATCGGCGACGGCGGCCCCCGCACGACGGCGGAGCGGGCTCGCTCCATCTCCGAGTCGATCAAGTGCCCGACCTGCCAGGGCCAGTCCGTGGCCGACTCGTCGGCGCCCTCGGCCCGCGCCATCCGCACCGAGGTCGCCCGCCGGATCGAGGGCGGCGAGACCGACGACCAGATCCGCGACTACATCGCCGGGATCTACGGCGAGGAGGCGCTGCTCACCCCGCCGAGCGACGGCGTCGCCGGCCTGATCTGGTTCCTGCCCGTGGCCGGCCTGGTCGCCGCGCTGGGCGCCCTCGCCGTCGTCTTCCGTCGGTGGCGGGTCCCCGAGGACGTCGAGGTGTCCGACGAGGACCGGGTCCTCGTCGAGCAGGCCCGGCGCACCGCATCACCGTGACCGCCGCCCAGGACGAGCGGGCGGCGCTCGAGGAGGAGCGGGACTTCCTGCTCGCGTCCCTCGACGACCTGGAGCGCGAGCGCGCTGCGGGTGACGTCGACGACCACGACTACCGCACCCTCAAGGCCGACTACACGGCTCGCGCCGCGGCCGTGCTGCGTGCGCTCGGTGCCGAAGCGACCCCGGAGCCGAGCGGGCGCCCCACCCGTCGGGTCGCGGGACGGGGTCGCCGCCTCGCCACGATCGCCGGCGTCGCCCTCGTCGCCGTGCTGGCCGGGGTGCTCGTCGCCCAGTCGTCCGGTCGGCGCGGGTCCGCCAGCCTCACGGGCCTCGACGTGCGGGCCGCCTCCAGCCGGATCGCGCAGTGCCAGGAGCTGGACCGGTCCGAGGACGTCGAGGGCGCGCTGGCGTGCTTCACCGAGGTCCTCGAGGTGCTGCCCGCCAACGTCGAGGCGCTCACCTTCCGGGGTTGGCTGCAGGTGCGCTCGGGGGCGCTGGACGAGGGCCTCGCCGACCTCGACGCCGCCCTCCAGCTCGAGCCGGAGGCGACGGCCCCGCTCATCTTCCGGGCCAGCGGGCGGGCCCGCAACGGCGATGCGCCGGATGCCGTCGCCGACCTCGCCGCGTTCTACGCGAGCGACCCCGACGAGCAGGAGGCGGGGCTGGCCGCACCGTTCGCCACCCGGATCGTCGAGCAGGCCCTCGACACGTGCATCGATGGTGACGTCAGCGGTTCGCTGCCGCCCGATCGCGTGCTGCGGTGCTACCTCGACATCCTCGAGGTCGACGAGGACAGCGCGCCGGCCAGCATCTACCTCGGCTGGCTGGTTGCCCGCAGCGGAGCTGATGACGAGCTCGCCCTCCGCCGCCTCAGCGAGGGACTCGAGTCCGATCCGACCGTCACGGCGGGCTACGTGTTCCGGGCGGCGCTGCGCGCCCACCTCGGCGACGTGGAGGGGGCTCGGTCCGACCTCGCCGCCTTCGACGCCACCGATGCGCCGGCGACGCAGCGCGCCGCCGCCGACCAGGTCCGCGCCGCGATCGACGCCGGCGAGGACCCGCTCCCCGGCCGTCCGGCCGACTGACGGCTTCGGCGCCGGACCGCGTCAGGCTCGGTCGGGCGGGGGCAGGTAGCGACCGGTGCCCCAGGCGCCCTCGTTCCGGTCGACCACCCAGGTGGAGGCCTTCTGCCAGACCAGGTTGCGCTCCGGCTCCATCCCGGCCTCGACCAGCAGCTGCAACAGGATCGGGATGACGTCGCCGTGGCTGCACACGACCGTCGTGGCCGCCCCGTCGGCGGTGGACGCGACGTCGGTGAGCACGGAGGTGATCTCGCGCTCGCCGGCGCCCTCGAAGAGCCGGTCGTCCTCGACGACCTCGCCACCGGTCTGGCCGACGAGGGGCTCCATGGTCTGCACGCAGCGCCGGGCCGGGGACGCCAGGACCCGGATGGGCCCGCCACCCGTCACGCCGGCCACGATGGCGGCGGCGATGCCCTTGGCCTGGAGCTCGCCCCGATCGGAGAGGGGCCGGGTCCGGTCGTCGCCGGTCCAGGCCGATCGCCGGCCGGCGTGGGCGTGGCGGACCACGTAGAGCGTCACGGGATCGCACGCTATTGCCTCGCCGGGAGGCACGGCTACCGTCGCCCCGTGGGGTTCTTCGACCGCAAACGCAGGGAGCTCGAGGCGCAGGGGATCGACCCCGCACGGCTGCCGCCCGGCCAGTACGCCACCGACCGCTTCCCCGTCCTGCACGTCGGGGACGTGCCCCGCTACGCCGACGACCTGTCCGACTGGGACCTGCGCCTCACCGGCCTGGTCGACACCCCGACCACGCTCACCTTCGACGAGCTCCGGGCACTGCCGGCAGTGGAGGAGACCTTCGACATCCACTGCGTGACCAAGTGGTCCAAGTTCGACACGCGGTGGACGGGCGTGCGCCTCAGCACCCTGATGGAGCTGGCCGGCGTGCAGGCCGGGGCCACCCACCTCATCGAGCACGCCGAGCACGGCTACACCACGAACCTGCCCCTCGCCGACGTGCGCCGGGACGACGTCCTGGTCGCCTGGGCCTTCGACGGCGAGCCCCTCGACCCCGAGCACGGCCACCCGGTCCGCCTCGTCCTGCCCCATCGCTACTTCTGGAAGTCGGCCAAGTGGCTGCGGGTCCTGGAGTTCGCCGGCGCCGACCGGCCGGGGTTCTGGGAGCAGAACGGCTACCACAACGACGGCGACCCGTTCCGGGAGCAGCGGCACTGGGGCGACTGACGCTGTCGGACCCCGTCCGTAGCGTGATGGCGGGTCGGAGCGCCGTCCTCGCTCCCGCCACGTCGCAGGTCCGCCCTGCGTGAACCCGGGAGCCGCCATGGCCGACCCGCACCCCGACCGCACCTCCGACGACCCCCGTCGGCGCCGGTACTGGAGCCCACCGCCGCACACGCCACGCCGTCCGCCCGGCGGGCTGCCGTCGGAGCGCACGCGCCCTGCCCGGGCCCACGGGCGCCGCTTCGCCGAAGCCCGGGTGCTGCACGCCACGAGCGTGGAGCGCATCGGCGAGATCGACGCGACCATCGAGGAGCTCGTCGACCAGCGACTCGCCTGCCTGGACGTGCTTGTCGACTGCCGGGACCAGCTCCGGCCGCGCTGGTCGACGCGCCACTCCCGCCGGCGCAACAGCGTCGACGAAGCGCCGTTCCCCGAACCGCCGCCCGGCGCCAAGCCGGTGTGGGGCATCGACCTGCGCTCGCTCGCGCTCACGCTGCTGCGGCGCCACGGCCCCCAGCGCCTGCGCGACCTGCATGCCCTCATCCACCTGCACGGCTACTGCATCGACAGCCCCAAGCCGGTGCAACGGCTCGGTGACGCGATGGCCTACGAGCTGGGACAGGGACGGGTCGAGAGGCTCGACCGTGGCGTCTACGGCGCCACCGGCTCGCACCCCGGCCCCACCCGCTACGTGCCGCCGACCACCGAGCTCGGGACGCTCCTCCCGTGGGACCGCCCCATCACCGACCCGCCACTGCTCGACCCCGATCTCGCCGCCGACCCGGAGCTCTGGTCGGGCGGGCAGTGGCCGACGGAGCACGTCCCTGCGGACGACGCGACCCGATCCGAGGACACGACTGCGGTCGAGCCATCGGACGGGCCCGCACCGTCAGGTCCCTCTGGTGACGCCGACGCCCCCGGTCCATCCGGCCGCGCACATCGATCCGGGCGCATGGGCGACGATTCGCCGAGGCGCGTTCAGGGGGTCAGCGCAACGAGGTCACGGTAGACCTCGGCGGGTGTGGCGTAGCCGAGTGTCTTGCGGGGTCGGTTGTTGAGCTCGTGGGCGACGGCCTGGATGTC
>JAKFET010000278.1:0-5431 GCA_036675575.1 Acidimicrobiaceae bacterium | reverse complement strand
CGTGGCCGACCACCTCGTCGTCGAGGTGGACGTCCTCGTCGAGGTGCACCCCGGCCCGGCCGCAGGCGGCCTTGAGCCGGGTGAGCAGCTCGGCGGTGAGCTCGGCCCGGAGCTCGAGGAGGGCGGCGTCGAGGTGGAGCTCCCCGTCGGCGCGAGCGGCTTCGACGACGGCTTCCAGCACCTCGTCCGCTACCGCTGGTTCCTCGACGACATCGCTCATGGACTGCCCCCCGTTCGGGCGGCCAACGTTAGCAACTCCCTCGCGGCGCCGAGCCCGTCTTCCGTCGTCCCCACCCGGTCCACCAGGCGGGCCAGGCGGGCCAGCACCTCCAGGTCGGGCTCCCCGGCCGAGCGCTCGATGGCGAGGAGGCGCCGCCCGGTCGCCCGGACCTGCAGCAGCACGGGGTCGAGGGCGTCGTCGACCGGCTCCTCCACCGACAGCCGGGACAGGAACGCAGCGACGTCTGGCGGCGAGGACTCGATGGCCTCGTGAATGGTGGTCGAGGCGACGAGCGCGCGGTACGTCTCCCGGTGGAGGGGCTCGTCGAAGAGGCACTCGTCGAGCCAGTCGACGACGTCCTCGGGCCGGTTCACCGCGAGGCGCAGGACCTCGACGGCGGGCGAGTCGTCGCGGGATCCGCCCGGACGGCGGGTCGGGTCGTCGCCCGCAGCGTGCGCGCGCCCGCCCCGGCCTCGGGTGGGCTCGTGCGGGCCCGGGTCCTGGGGGTCGTGCCCGGGCGGGCGGGGGCCGGGATCGTCCTCGCGGGGTGGCGGGTCGGCGGCCTCGTCCCGCCGGCGCCGGACCGGCTCGGGGGGTGCGGGACGCCGGACGTCGCCGGATGCCACCCGCTGCCGGAGCCGGTCGACGTCGAGGCGGCAACGGTCGGCCACCCGCATCAGGTACTGGTCCCGCACGAGGTCGTTCGGGTGCTCGGCGATCACCCCGAGCGCCTCCTCGGCGGCCCGGGCCCGGTGCTCGGCGGAGTCGAGGTCGGCGCCGTCGAGGATGCGGCCCAGGCGGAACTCGAGGAACGGCCGGGCATCGGCCACGGCGGCCACGAGGGCGTCCGGCGAGCGCAGGGCGAGGTCGGCCGGGTCGACGCCCGCGGGCATGGCTGCGACGACCACGTCGAGGTCGAAGCGCGCCTCCCACTGGTAGAAGCGGTCGGCGGCGGCCTGCCCGGCGGAGTCGGCGTCGAAGGCCAGCACGATGCGGCGGGCGAAGCGCCGCAGGAGCTGGACGTGCTCGTCGGTGAGCGCCGTGCCGCAGGTGGCGACCGCCCGGGGGATCCCGACGCGGAAGAAGGCGGTCACGTCGGTGTAGCCCTCGCAGACCACGACCTCGTCGGCGGCCACGATGCCGACCTTGGCCCGGTCGAGCCCGAACAGCACCCGCGACTTGTCGTACATCGGGGTCTGGGGGGTGTTCACGTACTTGGACCCCTCGAGCCCCGGCAGGATCCGCCCGCCGAAGCCCACCGGCGTCCCGTCGGCGTCGTGGATGGGGAACAGGATCCGCCCCCGGAAGTGGTCCTGGGCCCGTCGGCGACGGTTCTCGAACCCGAGCCCGGTGGCCTTCAGGTCCTTGATGGACAGCCGCAGCCCGGTGGCCAGCTGGTCCCAGTCGTCGGGCGCCCAGCCCACCTTCCACTCCCGGACCTCGCCGCCGTCGAAGCCGCGGTCGCGCAGGTACTTGCGGGCCGGCGCAGCGTCGGGCGCCGAGAGGAGCCGCTGGTGGTACCAGTCCTCCGCCGCGGACAGGACGTCGGCGAGGCGCTTGCGCTCGGACCGGGTCTTGCTCTCCCCCGGCTTGTCGTAGTTGAGGCTGATCCCCACCTTCGCAGCCAGGCGCTCGACCGCCTCGGCGAAGCCGAGGTGCTCCTGCTCGCGGATGAAGGTGATGGCGTCACCGGAGGCCTGGCACCCGAAGCAGTGGTAGAGGCCGTCGACGGCGTTGACGTAGAACGAGCCGGTCTTCTCGGTGTGGAACGGGCACAGCCCGCGCCAGCGCTGGCCGACCTGGCGCAGCTGCACGTACTCGCCGATGAGGGCGACGATGTCGGTGGCCGCCCGGACCCGTGAGATGTCCTCGTCGACGATGCCCACGGGCCGGTTCTAGTCGTCGGCGGGACCGCCCGGCGTGCCTGACCCGTCGCCCTGGTGGGCGCCCAGACCGCCCCGCCCGTCCGTGTCGTGGGAGCGGCGGCCGGGGATGCCGTGGGTGGACACGTCCTCGGCCTCCTCGGGGGGCAGCGGCCGCTTGATCGAGAGCGTGATGGCGAGGGCGAGCACCACGGCGATGACGGCCAGGGAGGCGTAGGTCGGGAAGTGGTAGATCTCGCTGATCAGCATCTTGATGCCGACGAAGGCGAGCACGACCGCGAGGCCCTGCTGGAGGTAGCGGAAGCGGTTCCGCAGGTCGGCCAGCAGGAAGTACAGGGCGCGCAGGCCGAGGATGGCGAAGGCGTTCGAGGAGAAGACGATGAACTCCTCGCGGCTCACCGCCAGGATGGCCGGGATCGAGTCGACGGCGAAGATCACGTCCGAGGACTCGACCACGACGAGCACCGCGAACAGCGGGGTGGCGAGCCGCTTGCCGTTCTTGACGGTGAACAGCTTCTGGCCGTCGTACTCGTTGGTGGACGGCACCACCTTGTTCACGAGGCGGAGGATGAAGTTGTCCTCCGGGTGCACGTCGTCGTGCGACGGCTTCAGCAGCCGGATCGCCGTGAACAGCAGGAAGGCGCCGAAGATGTAGATCACCCAGTGGAAGCGCTCGAGGATGGCCACGCCGCCGAAGATGAAGATGGCGCGCAGCACCAAGGCGCCGAAGATGCCCCAGAACAGGACCCGGAACTGGTACTTCTGCGGCACCCCGAAGTAGCTCATGACCAGCGCCCACACGAAGACGTTGTCGATGCTGAGCGACTTCTCGATCAGGTAGCCGGCGTAGTACTCGCCGGCGGCGTCGCCGCCCTGCCACATCCACATCACGAGGCCGAAGGCGAGGCCGATCGAGATCCAGACGGCGGACTCGATGGCCGCCTCCTTGGTGGACACGACGTGGGCGTCCTTGTGCACGACGATGAGGTCGACGAGCAGCAGGACGACCACCAGCGCGGCGAAGGCGGCCCACACCCACCCGGGGGTGGAGAAGGACACGAAGTTCTCGGAGTTCGAGCTCGACTCCGACGCAGCGAGCAGCATCAGCACCGGCCGACCATACCCAGCCGGCGCTCGCAGACCCGATTTGCCCCTTGTCCGGGGCGCAGCCTGATGTTACCCTGGGTAACATGTACGCCACCAGCGCAGGTGCCGAGACCGGGACGCTCGGAGGCAGCGCCCTCGCGTCCTGGACGCCGATCACCACGCTCCTGGTCGCCTACGCCGTCGTCGTGGCCCTCCTGTGGTGGCACGGCCGGCGCGATGCGGGCGACCGGTTCCCGCTCGGGATCCTGCAGCGCATCGGCCGCGGCCTGCACCGCCTCACCGGCATCCCGGGTTGGGCCGCCATCGCCATCGGCCAGTCCCTGTTTGCGCTGCTCGTGGCGGGCGTCGGCTTCTACAGCGACGTGTCGTGGCACATCGCGCTCGGGCGCGACGACGAGCTGCTCACCGCCCCGCACACGGGGATCCTGCTCGGGCTGCTCGGCATCCTCTCCGCCGCGGTCTTCGGCACCATCGTCGCCACGCTCGAGGGCTGGGACCGGGGCTGGCGGGTCGGCGGCCTGCGCGTGCCGTGGTCGATGCTGCCGCTCGGCGCCCTCGGAGTCGGCGCCGTGTCCGGGTTCCCCATGGACGAGATCTGGCACCAGGCCTTCGGCGTCGACGTCACCATGTGGAGCCCCACCCACATGCTCATGATCATGGGGGCCAGCTTCACCGGCCTCGCCGGCTGGCTCGTCCTCGCCGACACCGGCATCCGACCGTCCCACTCGCGCTGGGCCGGGTTCCTGCACGGCCTCGCTGCCTGGCTCACCCTGCAGGGCCTCGTGGCCAGCCAGGGCGAGTTCAGCTTCGGCGTCCCCCAGTTCGCCCAGGTCTTCCAGCCGATGCTGATCACCCTGGCCGCCGGCATCGGCCTGGTGGCCATCCGGCTGGTGCTCGGGCCGTGGCGGGCGCTGCTCATCGCCGCCATCTACGCCGGCACCCAGATGGCCCAGGTCGGACCGGGCGACGGTCCCGTCGAGACCCGCCACGGCGCCACCTTCCTCGTCTCCGCCCTGGTCGTCGAGGCGCTCGCCCGCATCGTCGGCACCGGCGACCGGGCCCGCTTCGCCGTGGCGTGCGGCGTCGGCGTCGGCACCCTCGGCCTGGCCGGCGAGTGGGCCTGGAACACCGGCGCCCACCAGGCGTGGAACACCTCGCTGCTGCCCTACGCCGTCGTCACGTCGGTGCTCGCGGGCGTCGGCGGCGCCCTGCTGGGCGGCGGGTTCGCCGGTGCCTTCCGCTTCGCCGCCCCGGGCCGCCGCATCGGCCGGGCGGCGCTGGCCGCCGGCGTCGTGCTCGCGGCGGTGCCGGTGCTGTGGTTCCTCCCCCGCGACGCCGGCCGGGTCACCGCCGACATCTCCCTCGAGCGCATCGGCACCACGACGTTCGGCGTGGAGGAGGTCGAGGCCGAGGGTGCGATCGTCACCGTCGAGCTCACCCCCGCCGACGCCGCTGACGACGCCCACTGGTTCCAGGCCACGTCGTGGCAGGGAGGCGGCCTCGTGCTCGAGGACATGGTCGAGGTCGAGCCCGGCGTCTGGCGCTCCGAGGGTCCGGTGCCGGTCGAGGGCCTGTGGAAGAGCCTCGTCCGGCTGCACCGCAACGGCCACGAGCTCATGGCCGCACCCGTGTGGTTCCCCGACGACCCCGAGATCGGCGAGCCCGAGATCCCGGCCGTGGACCGCACGATCGACCTCGCCTCCGAGTCCCAGTACCTGCTGCGGGAGACCGAGGAGGGCGACCTGCCCTGGCTGTCACCGGTCGTGCACGGCTACCTCGCCCTCACCGTCGCCGGCTGGCTGCTCGCCTTCGTCGTCGGCGTGCGCCGGATCGGGGGCGCCGGGACGCCGGCCGAGGAGGAGCCCCCGGTCCACCGGGGCCCCGATCGCGCAGCCGTCGGGGCCGGATCCGGGCGGGCCTGAGTCGGATCTGGCACAGGTCCGGCCCCATCGGGTAGGGCCAAGGCCATGAGCTCGGGCCCCAGCGCGGCAACACCGCAGATCCCCGGAGTCGACCTGGTCGAGGTCATCGGCAGCGGCGGGTCCGGCGTGGTCTACCGGGGGCACCAGCGCGCCTTCGGCCGCGACGTCGCCGTCAAGGTCGTCCGCAACGTCGACGAAGCCGACGGCGGTGCGGCCACCCGCTGGGAGCGCGAGGTCGCCGCGGTCGGCCGCCTGTCGAACCACCCCAACATCGTCCCGGTGTTCGACGCCGGCATCAC
>JAKFET010000113.1:0-5439 GCA_036675575.1 Acidimicrobiaceae bacterium | reverse complement strand
GATCTGCTCGGACAAGACCGGGACGCTGACCCTCAACCAGATGACGGCCCGAGCGGTCGTCGTCGGCGATGCGACGCTGGTCGTCGATGGCGAGGGCTACGCCACCGACGGCGGGATCACCGACGAGACCGGTGTCGATGCGTCAGCGTCGGTGACGGCCTTGGCGGCGCTGGCGCTGGCGTGCAACGACAGCCAGGTGGTCGACGGGGTTGCCATCGGCGACCCGACGGAGGCCGCGTTGGTGACCCTCGCGGCCAAGGCCGGAGTGGACCGAGCGGAGCTCGATGTCGCATGGCCACGGGTGGCCGAGGTCCCCTTCGACTCGGCCCGCAAGTTCATGGCGACCTTCCACCAGCCGGCCGAGGGCCCGGCCATCGTCGCAGTGAAGGGCGGCGCCGACGTCCTGCTCGACCGCTGCACGCTGGTGGCCACAGCCGACGGTCCCCGCCGGCTCGACACCGCACGCCGTCAGAAGATCGACCGCCACATCGACTCCCTCGCCTCGCAGGGTCTCCGCGTCCTCGCCATCGCAGAACGCCGCCTCCCCCCGGGCACCTTCGACGGGACAGCGTCCGAGGACGAGCTCGTGGGACACGTCGATGAGCTCACACTCGTCGGCCTCGTCGGGCTCCTGGACCCGCCTCGGCCCGAGGCACGCGATGCGATCGCCCTCTGCGGACGCGCCGGCATCGCCGTGAAGATGATCACCGGCGACCACGCCGCAACCGCCACGGCGATCGCCGGGCATCTCGGCCTCCACGGCGCCACCCTCACCGGCCAGGACCTCGACCGGCTCGACGACGCCCAGCTCGCCGTCGCCGTGGAGGACACCGCCGTGTTCGCCCGCGTTGCGCCCGAGCACAAGGTCCGCCTCGTCGAAGCGCTCCGAGCGAACGGGCACGTCGTCGCCATGACCGGCGACGGCGTCAACGACGCCCCTGCGCTCAAGACCGCCGACATCGGCGTCGCCATGGGCATCACCGGCACCGAGGTGTCCAAGGAAGCCGCCGCCATGGTGCTCACCGACGACAACTTCGCCACCATCGTCCGTGCCGTCGAGGCCGGCCGGACCATCTACGACAACATCGTCAAGTTCGTCCGCTTCCAGCTCTCGACCAACATCGGCGCCACGCTCAGCCTCATCGGCGCGCAGGTTGCCGGGCTTCCAGTCCCCTTCACGGCGATCCAGGTGCTGTGGGTGAACATCATCATGGATGGGCCTCCCGCCATGGCCCTAGGCGTGGACCCACCGGCCGCCGGCACGATGGACCGTCGGCCACGGGCCCGAGACGAGGAGATCCTCACCGGGCGCCGCCTCGGACGGATGGTCGGCACCGGTGTGGTGATGGCTGCCGGCACCCTCGGTGTGCTTGCCCTCGGCCTCGAGACGGGGACCGAGGAGCACGCGCTGGCCATGGCGTTCACCACCTTCGTGCTGTTCCAGCTGTTCAACGCCCTCTGCGCCCGCAGCGAGACCGCCAGCGTGTTCAGCCGGGACACGTTGCGAAACGTCAAGCTCTGGGTCGCGCTCGGAGTTGTGCTCGTGTTGCAGGCGGCTGCCGTGCACGTGGACGCCGTGCAGGACGTGTTCGGCACCGTGGACTTCACGGCCTGGGACTGGGTGCTGACCGTCGCGGTGGCCAGCACGGTCCTGTGGTTCGACGAGGCCCGCAAGCTGGCGGCCCGTCGTGGCTGAAGCTCAAGAAGCACCGGTGCCTCTCGGCGAGCAGCTGTTGTGGTCCACCCGGCTGCTGCTCCTCGGTGGCGTGATCGGTAGCGCCGTGCTGGCGATCGCCGTGACCTGGATGGGCACCGTCGACCTCCTGCGGTTCATCGGCGACGTCAGTGAGTACACGACCGCTGATGATGTCTCGACGTTGCGCGATGACCTCGTCGCCTCGGTGGTGAAGATCGTCGACACCTACCTGTTCGTTGCGATCCTCGTGCTCGTCGCCTTCGGGCTCTATGAGCTGTTCATCGGCCGTCTCGATGCCCGACGCTCCGACGACGATGCACCACGGCTACTGGTGGCCAACTCGCTCGAGGAGCTCAAAGATCGGATCGCCAAGGTCGTGGTGCTGATTCTGGTCATTGAGTTCTTCCAGCGCAGCCTCCGCGTGACGGTCGACGACGCCGACGACCTGCTCGCCATCGCCGCCGGCATCGTGCTGGTCAGCCTCGCCCTCGTCCTGCCCAACCTGGCCGACGCCGTCAAGCGCTCACGTACCGACGATCGCCCGGACCACGCGAGCGGTCCCGACGCCGACCGGCCCGGTGCCGCATGATGGGTGCTCTACACTTCGTGTAGTCGACATCGTCTGTTTGGAGGCGCCGGTGGTGGTGGATCGACCGAGCTGGACCTTCCTGACCAACCATGCGCACGTGCTGGTGTGCCTCGCCGAGGAGCCCGACATCCGGGGCCGCGACATCGCGACGCGGGTCGGCATCACCGAGCGGGCGGCGCAGGCGATCGTCGCCGATCTCGTCGCCGACGGCTACGTCACCCGGACCCGCGAGGGGCGCCGCAACCGTTACGAGGTGAACCCGGGAGCGCCGTTGCGCCATCCCCTCGAGCACGACCACACCATCGGTGAGCTCCTCGTCACGCTCGGGCGTCTGCGCCCGCCAGGTCGAGGGACCCGGCGCCGAACGGGCTGACCCACGCCACGGTGCCGCGTCAGCGAGGACCGGCCATGGCGTGGAAGCCGCCGTCCACGTGGATGGTCTCTCCAGTGATGGCCCGTGCCAGGTCCGAGAAGAGGAAGCTGATCGTGTCGGCCACCGGAGTCGGGTCGGTCGGGTCCCACGGCAGCGGCGCGGTGGTGTCCCAGGCCTCCAGGAGGCGATCGAACCCGGGGATGGCGTTGGCGGCTCGCGTGTGCAGTGGTCCGGCGGCGACGAGGTTGACCCGGATGTGCCGGGGTCCCAGGTCGCGGGCCAGGTAGCGGGCGGTGGCGCCGAGGGCCGTCTTGCACACGCCCATCCAGTCGTAGACCGGCCATGCCCGGCCGTCGGCGTCGAAGTCCAGACCCACCAGAGATGCGCCCTCCGGCGGGGCGGTGTGCTCGACGATGCGGGCGAGGGCGGCGAGGGTCCAGGTGCTGGTGCGGAAGGCGAGCCCGACGTCCTCGGCGTCAACGGAGGCGAACGGTCCCGTTAGCGCGGCGCGGGGTGCGAAGGCGACGGCGTGGAGGGCACCGTGGAGGGGTCCCAGGTCGTCGGCGATGTGTGCGGCGACGCGCGCCACGTCCTCGGCATCGGTGAGATCCAGCGCCACGAGGGGGATCGAGGCGTCGATCTCGTCGGCGACGGTACGGGCGGCCGCAGCGTCGCGCGGGAACGCGGTGAGCACGAGCCGCGCGCCGAGCTCGTGGCAGCGGGATGCGGTGCGGGCGGCGATGCTGTCGGGCGTCGCGATGCCGCTGATCAGGATGTGTTTGCCGTCGAGCATCAGGTCTGGTGTCCTCGGAGGTTGGTGTCCTTGTCGCGGGACTGGGCGGCAAGTGCGGCTTGGTGGTCCTGGAGTCGCTGTTGGAGCTCGGGCTCGGCGGTGGCGAGGATGCGGGCGGCGAGCAGGCCGGCGTTGCGGCCCGCGCCGATGGCGACGGTGGCGACCGGGATGCCGGCGGGCATCTGCACGATGGACAGGAGCGAGTCGAGACCGTCGAGGTGAGCGAGGGGTACGGGCAGCCCGATCACGGGCAGGACGGTGACCGACGCCAGCATGCCGGGGAGGTGGGCGGCGCCGCCGGCTGCACCGATGAGCACCCGCAGGCCGCGTTCGGCGGCCGTCGATCCGTAGTCGAGAAGGTCGTGGGGTGTCCGGTGGGCGGAGAGCACCCGGGCCTCGTAGCCGACGCCGAGCTCCTCGAGCACCACGGCAGCGGCCCCTGCGACCGTCCAGTCGCTGTCGCTGCCCATGGCGATCCCGACGAGGGGGTGCTCGGCGCTCATGGGGCGGTCAGCACCGCAGCCGCCACGCGAGCGGCATCGAGCGCTTCGTCGTGGGAGGGGGCGAGGCAGGTGACGTGGCCGAGCTTGCGACCGGGGCGGTGCGCCTTGCGGTAGAGGTGGACGCGCACGCGTGGGTCTTCGAGCGCGACGGGCAGTGATCGGCGGAGGTCGACGGGGTGGTCCGGGCCAAGGACGTTGACGGTCGCGGCCGTCGGTGCGAGCAGGGTGGTGTCGCCGAGGGGCCAGTCGAGGATGCCTCGGAGGTGGTTCTCGAACTGCGAGGTGGCCGTGGCGTCGATGGTGGCGTGGCCGCTGTTGTGGGGCCGGGTGGCAACCTCGTTGACGACCAGTTCGTCGTCGGTGGTCAGGAACAGCTCCACGGCGAGGATCCCGGCGACGTCCAGGCCGTCGGCGAGGCTCTTGGCGATCCTGGCGGCCCGATGGGCGATCTGGGTGGGAACGCGGGCCGGCATGACCAGCTCGTGGCAGATGCCGTCGCGCTGCACGGTCTCGACGAGCGGGTAGGTGGCGCACCAGCCCGATGGGCGCCGGGCGATGAGCACGGCGAGCTCGGCGGCGATCGGCACGGCTTCTTCGACCAGCAAGCGCCCCGGTGTGGCCGCGAGACGGCTGGCGTCCAGCTCGCCTCGGTGGGTGACCAGCTCGACGCCGCGTCCGTCGTAGCCGCCGCTGGGCGCCTTGAGGACCACCGGCCAGCCGTGCTGGCGGGCGAAGGCCTCGACCGCCTCGATGGCGTCGGGGTCACCGCCGGGGGCTTCGGTGAACGCCGGGACGGGGAAGCCGGCGCGAGCGAGGGCCCGGCGGGCGAGCAGTTTGTCGCTGGCGAAGGATGCGGCCGCAGGGCTGGGCCGCACGCAGCAACCGGCGGCGACCAGTTCGTCGAGCAGGTCGGGTGGTGTGTGCTCGTGGTCGAGGGTGACCACGTCGCAACCCCGCGCCAGCGCGGCCAAGGCGTCGAGGTCGTCGTGGGTGCCGAGCTGGACGGCGGCACCGGCCAGCACCGCAGGGTCGGTGGGTCGTGGCGTGAGCGCACGGACGTCGACGCCGAGCGCGATGCCGGCTTGGTGGGTCATGCGGGCGAGCTGGCCGGCACCGATGATGCCGACCGTCGCCGCCGGTGGGCTGTCCACGGTGAGGGAGGCGGCGTGCATCAGGTGAAGTACTCGGGCCGGCTGACCCAGGTGTCGGACACGAACAGCACGCCGTGGCGGTCCACGAGCAGGCTGCGGATGGCTTGGACGAGGGCGTCGGCGTGTGCTTCCGCGACGACGGTGAGCACGAGGCGGAGGCCGTCCCGGTCGTTGAAGTGGAGCCGGCCCTGGTGTTCGCCGTGGTGGCCGAGGCCCCCGACGACGGGCAGCACCGTGTAGCCGATGGCACCCCCACTCGTCACGAGCTCGGTGACCGCCGGCGCGTCAGTTGCTCCGACGACCACCTCCACCCGCGTCATCCGGGTCATCCCGT
>JAKFET010000271.1:0-5546 GCA_036675575.1 Acidimicrobiaceae bacterium | reverse complement strand
GGCAGCTGCGCTGCGACCTCCGCCTCGCGGCGGTGGATGGTGCGGGCCACCGGGTTCTGGTCGGGCGAGACCGCCTTGACGAAGACCCGGCGGCCGTCGGCGAGCCGGCAGCGTGCGGCGAGGCCGGGGGAGAAGCCCCCGGCCTGGTTCCGGGCCTCGAGGACGGTCGAGCCGAGGCGCTCCTCGATCGAGCGGCGCACGTCGGGTGCCACGTCGGACCAGTCGATCCGCTGGCCCCCGCTGGCGCGCACGACGGAGGCCCGGGTCAGCCGCGCACGTGGCGGGCGAGGCCGGCGAGCCCGTCGGTGACGGCCTTGCGGAAGAGCGGCGCGACCACCGGACGGAGGACCTTGGCGCCCACGGTCTCGATGCCCATCGTGTAGGTGACCGTGCACGCGGTGTCGCCGTCCGGCGTGAGGCGGATGTCCTCGACCATGGAGCGCAGCCCGGGCTTCGTCGACGACGTCACCGTGAAGGCGAAGTGGCGCTCCGGCTCCCAGGCGAGGAACTCCTCCTCGACGGCGGCGGCCCCGAGGTCGACGGTCCGGGTGCCGCCGACGGCGTCGGCCACGGGGCCCGGCGTGACGGCGACGAGTCGAGGGAACCACTCGGTCCAGCCGGCGTGGTCGGCGATGGCGGCCCACACGACGGCGGGGGGCTGGGCGATGCGTCGGCTGCGCGAGACCCGCACCGGTGCGGAGTCGAGCCACTCGAGGGTGCGGGGGGTCATCGGCGTCGTCATGGGGCGAGCCTCGCGCAGCCGGGCCCGGCGTCGAAACGGGGTAACCGGCACGTGGGCACGGGGGTCGGAACGTGGTGCCTGTGAACTCGCGCTCGTCCAGTGCCGCCGCCGACACGCTCGCCGCCCGGGTCGCCGCCGGAGCGGCCCGTGGCCACGACGTGACCTTCGTGTCCGGCGACGTCCACGTCACCGTCCCGTGGGCCGAGGTGCACGAGGACGCGACCGCCATGGCCGCCGCCCTCCAGCAGCACGGCGTGCGGCCGGGCGACCACGTGGCCCTGCTCGGCCCGACCACCCGGGCCCTCGTCACCGGCATCCAGGCGGTGTGGCTCGCCGGCGCCACGATCGTCGTCCTGCCGCTCCCGATGCGGATGGGCTCCCTCGACGAGTTCGTCGCCCAGACCCGCTCCCGCATCCTCGACGCCGACGTGTCCCTCGTCGTCGCCGATCCCGACCTCGCCGCCTTCGTCACCCCCGAACCCGGCGACCCGCCGCTCGTGTGCTTCTCCGACCTGGCCACCGATCGGCCCTTCACCGCACCGGTGCCCGACCCCGAGGCCCATGCGATCCTGCAGTTCACGAGCGGGTCGACGTCGGATCCGAAGGGCGTGGTCCTGCCGCACCGGGCCGTGTGCGCCAACCTCGACGCCATCGCCGAGGCCGCCGAGCTGGCCGTGGACGGCGACGTCCTCGTGTCCTGGCTGCCGCTGTACCACGACATGGGGCTGGTCGGGCTGCTGTCGCTGGCCATGTCCACCGGCACCCGCATGGTGCTCGGCGCCCCGCAGGACTTCCTCGCCGCGCCGGCCCGCTGGATGCAGTGGATGTCGCAGTACGGAGGCACCGCGACGGCCGGCCCGAACTTCTCCTACGTCCTCGCCACCCGGGCCCTGCGCCGGGCGGCCAGAGACGGTGAGCAGCTCGACCTGTCCCGCCTGCGGGTCGTCCTCAACGGTGCCGAGCCCATCGACCCGCACACGGTGGAGGCGTTCCTCGACGCCGGTGAGCCCTTCGGCATGCCGCCCGGGTCTGCCTTCCCCGCCTTCGGCATGGCCGAGGTCGCCATCGCCGGCACGTTCCCGCCGCCCGGTCGGGGCCTCGTCGTGGACACCGTCGACCGGCGGGTGCTCGAGACGGAGCGCTACGCCGCACCGGCCGAAGCCGGTGCCGACGGCGCCCGGAGCTTCGCCCTCCTCGGTCACGCCGTGCCGGGCCTCGAGATCCGCATCGTCGGACCCGACGACGGCCGCGTGCTCCGCGAGCGCGAGGTCGGCGAGCTCGAGATCCGGGGCACCTCGGTCTGCTCGGGCTACTACGGCCGACCCGAGCTCAACGACGAGCTGTTCCACGACGGGTGGCTGCGCACCGGCGACCTCGGCTACCTGGTCGGCGGCGAGCTGGTGCTCTGCGGCCGGATCAAGGACGTGATCATCGTGGGTGGTCGCAACGTGTTCCCCGAGGACATCGAGCGGGCGTGCAACGACGTCGAGGGCGTCCGGGCCGGCAACGTCATCGCCTTCGGTGTGGACACGGCCAAGGGCAAGGAGGGCGTGGTCATCGTGGCCGAGGCCCGCCCGCCGGAGGGCAGCAGCGACCTCGGTCCGCTGCGGTCCCAGGTGCACGATCGGGTGCGAGCAGTCGCCGGCATCCCGGCCAAGGACGTCGTGCTCGTCGCTCCCGGCACGCTGCCGAAGACGAGCAGCGGCAAGCTCCAGCGGGCCCAGTGCCGGGTCCGCTACCTCGAGGGCCACCTCGAGCTCGCCCACGTCTGAGGGCCGATCCGCCGGGTCGGCGGGGGCGAGGACGCGAACTACCGTCGCACGCCATGGCACGAACCTCCTTCCGGCGCATCTCGCTGGCCCTGGCCGCTGCGCTGCTCCTCGCCGCCTGCGGTGACGACGACGCGTCGACGGTGACCGACGACCCCGCCGTCGAGGAGACCTCGACCACGATGCCGCCGGCGTCCGAGACCGAGGAGGGGACGAGCTCGACCACGACCGCGGTGCCGGAGCCGGCCGGCACGGTGATCGAGGTCTCGGTCGCGGGTGGACAGGTCGACGGCGGGGGCCGGACGGCGGTCCCGCTCGGCGATGCCGTCACCGTCCGGGTCACGAGCGACGTCGACGACCACATCCACCTGCACGGCTACGACGTCCTGGTGGACGTGGCCGCTGGCGAGACCGCGGAGCTCACGTTCACCGCCGACATCCCCGGCGTGTTCGAGGTCGAGCTGGAGGAGTCGCGGATCCCGCTGCTGGAGCTCGAGGTCTCTTGATCCTCGCCCACGGCGTCGGCAGCCGGGCCGACCTGCCGGTCGAGCCCTGGCTGTTCGCCTACTCGGCCGCCTTCGCGCTGCTGATCTCCTTCGCCGCGCTGCGCCTGCTGTGGCCGCGACCCCGCCTGGCCGCCGCCGCCGGCGGCAGGCCCCTGTCGCCGGCACTCGACACCGCTGCGTCCGTGCTCGCCACGGTGCTCCAGGTCCTGGCCCTCCTGCTGTTCGCCGTGACGATGGCCGCGGCGTGGGCGGGGGAGGACGACGTCTCGGCCAACGTGGCACCGACCGCGCTCTACATCGCCCTCTGGATCGGGATGCAGGTGGTCAGCGCGGTGCTCGGCGACGTGTGGCGGCGCGCCAACCCGCTGTGGACCATCGCCGCAGGGTTCGACCGGGTGCGGGGCCGCGACCCCGAGACCTCGTCGGCCACCGGCTGGTGGGCGACCCACTGGCCGGCCGCCGTCGGGTTGCTCGCCTTCCACTGGCTCGAGCTCGTCTACTTCGAGCCGGCGTCGCTCACCGCCGTCGCCCTGTTCCTGAGCGGCTACGCGCTCGCCGTGCTGGTGGCCGCCAGCCGGTTCGGTGCCGGCTGGGTGCGCACCGGCGACGGCTTCGCCGTGCTGTTCCACCTGCTCGCCGCGCTCTCGCCCCTGCACCGTGACGCACAGGGCCGGCTCCGCCTGCGCCCGCCGGCGTCCGGGCTCGCCGCCGTCGACGTCCGGCCGGGCACCCTGGGCGTCATCCTCGTGGTGCTCGGCGGCACGACCTTCGACGGGGTGAGCCGCACGCAGTGGTGGGGCGACATCGTCGCCGGCCGGCGCGAGTGGGACCTGACCGCGGTCAGCACCGTCGGGCTGCTCCTGACCATCGCCACGGTGTCGGTGGCCTACCTGCTCGCCATCCGTGCCCTCGGCGCGCTGGCCCGCGACGACACCGACCTGGCCGAGCAGGCCAGGCGCTGGGCGCCGTCGCTGATCCCGATCGTGCTCGGGTACTCGATCGCCCACTACTTCTCGCTGCTCGTGTTCGAGGGGCAGAGCTTCGTGGCCCTGCTGTCCGACCCGCTCGGCTCGGGGCGCGACCTGTTCGGCACGGCCGGGGACACCATCGACTTCACCGTGGTGACCGCCGACCAGATCGCCTACGTGCAGGTGGCGTCGATCGTGATCGGCCACGTCGCCGGCGTCGTCGTCGCCCACGACCGGGCGGTCGAGCGCTACGCCCACCGCAAGGCGGTGGCCAGCCAGTACCCGCTGCTCGCCGTGATGATCGGCTACACGGTCGCCGGCCTGCTGCTGCTCCTGAACGCGTAGGACCGGGCCGACGGCTCAGGCGCCGCGCATGTCCTGGAGCACCCGCTGCCAGCGGTCGCGGTCGCCGGCGTAGGGGGCGTAGAAGCTGAGGCGGGAGATGACGTCGCCGTAGCGTCGCTGCAGCTCGGGGCCGATGGTCTCGGGCTCGCCGACGACCGCGAAGGTCGAGAGGATCTCGTCGTCGATGAGCGTGCCCATCTCCTCCCACCTGCCCTCCTTGGACATGCGGTTGAGGTCGGTCTGGAGCTCGCCCCAGCCGTGGCACTCGAGGACCGGACGGTACGCCGGCGTGGAGCCGTAGAAGGCGATCTGGCGGCGGGTGCCCACCTTGGCCGCCTCCATCTCCTCCTCGGTGCTGCCGGTGACGACGAAGCTCGGGCCGCAGATCTCGAAGCCCTCGAGGGTCTTGCCGGCCTTCTTGCGGCCCTCCTCGAGCGCCGGGAGCGTGACCTCGCGCAGGTACTTCTCGGTCGTGAAGCCGTGGCAGAAGAACCCGTCGCACACCTCGCCGGCGACCTCGGTCATGAGCGGACCGACGCCGGCGAGGAACACCCGCGGGTGGCCGTACTCGTGCGGGCCGGGGTTGAAGAACGGCGTCATCAGGGTGTGGGTGTAGAAGTCGCCGTGGAAGTCGAGCTTGGCGCCCGTCATCCAGCTGTCCCAGATGGCGTGCATGGCGAGCACCATCTCTCGCATGCGGGCGGCCGGCTTGGACCACTCCATGGAGAAGCGCTTGGTGATGTGCGGCTTGATCTGGCTGCCGAGGCCCAGGATGAAGCGGCCCTTCGAGTACTGGGTGAGGTCGTACGCCGTGTTGGCCAGCGTCATCGGCGAGCGGGCGAAGGCGACGGCGATGGAGGTGCCGATCTCGAGTCGCTCGGTCTGCTGGGCGGCGAGCACCAGCGGCAGGAACGGGTCGCGCGAGGTCTCCGGCACCCAGATGCCGTCGTAGCCGAAGTCCTCGGCCTCCTTCGCCTGCTGGCCTGCGGTGTTGAGGTCGAGCCCGATGCCCCCGTCGATCTTCATGGCCGGATCGTTGAGTCGGGCCTGCACGGTGGCCCGTGCCGGCGTCTGGCCCGGCACCACCCAGGCATCCCACACCGCGTTCATGGCCGCGAAGTCGTCGATATCGCGCAGCCAGATCACCGCCGACAGGATCTTGGTCTTGTCGCTGTCGGCGCGCTTGAGCAGCGCGTCGATCTCGGCCAGTGCCTGC
>JAKFET010000181.1:0-5609 GCA_036675575.1 Acidimicrobiaceae bacterium | reverse complement strand
GAGCTCCCACAGGTCGCGCTCTCGGCGGGTGCCCGGCGCCTTGCGCTTGAGGCTGGGTCGCAACGTGGTGGCGGTGCCCGGAGCCATGGCGGCGACGGTACTGCCCGGCCACGCCTCAGGCGGGTGCCCGGTCCGCGGCCGTGCGGCGAGGTTCGCGCCGGCGCTCGGCCAGGAGGTCGACGACCTCCCCGACCGTGCGGTCGCGGGTGGCGGGGTCCTTGATCGGGAGATCCGTGCGCACGCGGTAGCGGTTCCGGCGGCCGTCCTTCTCCTTCACGACGTAGTCCGCCTCGGTGAGGTCGGCGACGAGGCCGAAGGCCGTCCGCTCGGTGACGCCGAGGGCGACGGCGAGGTCCCGGAGGCGGACCGCGGGATCGGCGGCGATGAGGAGGAGGGCACGTCCGTGGTTGGTCAGGAAGTTCCAGTCCCGCATGGGGGACATCATAGTCGCAGATCGCTGGAAATCAATTGCTAGTCTTTAGGATCCAGGGTACGATGGGGGAGCATTCGGACGGAGGTGCCGCCGCAGGTGGCCACGGACGGAGCGGAATCGAGCTCGCATGTCCACCCGCACCCCCTCCCGGACCCGGGCCTTCGCGACCCTGGCGGCCGCTGCGTGCATCGCTGCGGTGGCGCTCGTGCCGACCGGCGCCGGCGCCGCGATCGTCGCCACGGTCCCGCTCGGCACCACTGCTGAGTACGCCGTCCTCGCCGGATCGGCCGTCACCAACACCGGCCCGTCGGTGCTCGAGGGCAGCCTCGGCGTCTCGCCCGGGACGTCCGTCACCGGCTTCCCGCCCGGCCTCGTCGTGGCCCCCGGCACCACCCACGTGAACGACGGACCGGCCGCCCAGGCCCAGTCCGACCTCACCGCCGCCTACGTCAACGCCGCCGGCCGCCCGATCGACGCCACCACGACCGCCGACCTGGCCAACCTCACCCTCCAGGGCGGCGTGTACGCCGGCCCCGCCAAGGGGGCGCTGAGCCTCTCCGGCCCGCTCACCCTCGACGGCGCCGGCAACGCCAGCTCGGTC
Organism: Acidimicrobiaceae bacterium; assembly: GCA_036675575.1. Classification (GTDB taxonomy): domain Bacteria; phylum Actinomycetota; class Acidimicrobiia; order Acidimicrobiales; family Salinilacustritrichaceae; genus Salinilacustrithrix. The sequence goes on along the minus strand of JAKFET010000181.1, from coordinate 4,575 downwards.
TTCATCTTCCAGACCGACTCCAGCCTGACCACCGCCTCCGGCAGCACGGTCAACCTCGTCAACGGGGCGCAGGCGTGCAACGTCTTCTGGCAGGTGGGCAGCTCCGCGACCCTCGGATCGGACTCGGCGTTCGTCGGCAACATCCTCGCCCTGACCTCGGTGTCGCTGAACAGTGGCGTGTCGGTGCAGGGTCGGGCGCTGGCCCGCAACGGCGCCGTCACCCTCATCGACGACACCTTCACGCCCACCGCCTGCGCGGCCGCAGTGACCACGACGACCACCGCTCCGACGACGACCACCACGACATCGACCACGAGCACGACCGTGGCGCCCACCACCACCACGGCGGTCCCGGCCACCAGCACGACCACGACGCCGGTCGGTGCATCGCCGGTCGCCGCACCGATCGCCGGTCCGGTCGGCAGCGCCGGCGGCCCCGGGACCCCCACCGGTGCGGTCACCCCCGTCGGCCCGAGCGGCGGGTCCGGCACGGGCACCCCGACGGCGCGGATCACGACGTCGTCGCCCACGCCGGGTGCGCCCACGGGCGGGTTGGCCCGCACCGGTTCGCCACTCGGCCTCACCTTCGCCCTGGGCGTCGCCCTCATCGCCCTCGGCGCCACTGCGCTGCGGGCGGGGCGGACCGAGCAGTAGCGCTCAGTCGTCGTCGCCCAGCTCGCGCCGGACGGTCTCCTCGATGAGCGCCGTCCGGTCGGCCGCGCCCCAGATCGGCACGCTCAGGCTGATCAGGAGCAGCTGCCGGCGGCTCCGCCCGATCAGCTCCTCGGCCTCGGCCGGGTCGGCGTCGAGCAGCTCGGCGGTCATGTGGATCATCGTCTCGGCGATGAGCGACGCGAGCATGCGCCGGTCGGCCACCGTCCAGTCCCGCACGAAGGGGAACACGGCCAGGTCGACGGCGAGCTCCTCGGCGAAGAGCTGCAGCTCGCGACGGATGGCCGCCCGGATGCGCCGGATCCCGCCGTAGCGCTCCCGCGCGATGAACCGGAAGTGGAGCTGGTTCCGCTCCGCTGCGAGCACGACCGTCCCGACCGAGCGGTTGATCGCGTCGGTGATCATCGCCGGGTCGGAGCGGGCCTCCCGCAGCATCTCGCGCAGCGAGCCGAACGATTCCTCGACCAGCGCGAGCCCCAGCTCCTCCATGTCGTCGAAGTGCCGGTAGAAGGCCGTCGGCGAGATGCCGGCCTCCTTGGTCACCTCGCGGAGGCTGATCGAGTCGAAGCTGTTCCGGCTGAGGAGCTTCAGGGCGGCGCGCAGCAGCGCGGCCCGGGTGAGGGCCTTGCCCTCCTCACGGGAGCTCCGGGTCGCGGACCCGCTCGGCCGTCGGCTCGCCATGGCGTCAAGGATGTCACACCGACGAACGGTTGACATGTGTGCACTGAGATGATTCGGTATACACGTGTTCACCCAAACCGCACGCCGGGTCACCGCTGCCCTCGACGCCATCGCCGCCCCCCACGGCGTCGACCGCTACGTCGAGCAGGTCCTGCCCACCTGGTCGTCCACCGAGGTCCGCGGGCGCATCGTCGAGGTCGACCGGAGCGCCGACGGCAGCGTCATCCTGACCATCGACGCCAACCGGAACTGGACCGGCTTCCGTCCCGGCCAGCACACGCAGCTCAGCGTGGAGATCGACGGCGTCCGCCACACCCGGTGCTACTCGATGGCCAGCGCCGCCGTCCCCGGCTCCCGCCGCTTCCAGCTGGGGATCAAGGCTCACCCCGACGGCCTGGTCAGCCAGCACCTTCTCGCCACCGCCGAGGTCGGCACGGTCGTCGGCCTCACGCCGGCCGCCGGCGACTTCCACCTCCCCGACGTCCGTCCCGACCGGATCCTGCTGGTCAGCGGCGGCAGCGGCATCACGCCGGTGCTGTCGATGCTGCGGACGCTGTGCGCCGAGGGCCACCGGGGTCCGGTCACCTTCCTGCACTACGCCACCTCGCCCCAGGCGATGCTGTTCCGCGACGAGGTCGCTGCCCTCGCCGAAGCCAACGAGAACGTCAGCGTGGTCACGGCGTTCAACGAGGCGCCCGGAGCCGGCCAGCTCACCGGCTTCCTCGACCGGTCGCACCTGGACGCGGCCGACCCGGGCTGGCGCGAGGCGCAGGCCTACGTGTGCGGCCCGGCGCCCCTCATGGAGACCGTGCGCGCCCTGTACGACGACGCCGGCGTGGCCCACCGGTTCCACCAGGAGGCGTTCACGCTCCCGCTGCTCTTCGGCGAAGCCGGCACCGGCGGCGGGTCGGTCCGCTTCGCAACCAGCGACCTCGTGGTCGAGAGCGACGGCCGCCCGCTCCTCGACCAGGCCGAGGGCGCCGGGCTGCGCCCCCAGCACGGCTGCCGCATGGGCATCTGCCACACCTGCACCCGAACCCTGACCACCGGCTGTGTCCGCGACGCCGTCACCGGCGAGCTCACCTCCGGCACCGACGTCGGGATCCGGGTGTGCGTGAGCGTGCCCGTCGGCGACGTCGAGATCGACCTCTAGGAGACCACCATGACCGCCACCCTCCCCCGCCCCCTCGTCCAGGCCACGGCGATCGCGCCCGCCCGGGACGCCGTCGTGCGCACCACGGCGGTCCGCTACGGCTTGACCGACGAGTCGCTCGAGGCCTTCGGCGCCGAGCTCGATGCCATCCGCGACCGCATCGTGGCCGACCGCGGCCAGGCCGACGTCGACTACATGCGCCGCGTCATCAAGGTGCAGCGCGGCCTGGCCGCCTCGGCCCGAGCCAGCCTGTTCCTGACCGCCGTGCCCGTGGTCGGTCCGGCGTTCTGGCTCTACGGTGCCGGCGCCCTCGGCGTGGCCAAGATCCTCGACAACATGGAGATCGGCCACAACGTCATGCACGGCCAGTACGACTGGACCCGGGACCCGGCCCTCGCCTCCACCGAGTTCGATTGGGACACGGTCTGCCCCGGCGACCAGTGGCGCCACTCGCACAACTACCTGCACCACGCGTTCACGAACGTGGTCGGCAAGGACCGCGACATCGGCTACGGCATCCTGCGGATGAGCGACGGCAAGCCGTGGAAGGCGTGGGACCTGGCCAACCCGGTCAAGGCGACCGCGCTGATGCTCGCCTTCGACCACGGCGTCATGCTCCACGACGTCGAGACGGAGAACATCCTCAGCGGCAAGAAGACCTTCGCCCAGCAGTGGCCGATCCTGCGCGATGGCCTGAAGAAGACGGCCAAGCTCGACGGCAAGGACTACGTGCTGTGGCCGCTGCTCACCGGCCCGCTGTTCCTGTCGACGCTCGCCGCCAACGCCACCGCCAACCTCATGCGGAACCTCTGGGCGTTCTCGATCATCTTCTGCGGCCACTTCCCCGAGGGCACGCACGAGTTCACGATCGCGGAGACCGAGGGCGAGTCCAAGGGCCACTGGTACTTCCGCCAGCTGCTCGGCTCGGCGAACATCCTCGGCTCGAAGCTGTTCCACATCATGTCCGGCAACCTCAGCCACCAGATCGAGCACCACCTCTTCCCCGACCTGCCGGCGAGCCGCTACCAGGAGATCGCGCCCGAGGTGCAGGAGATCTGCGAGCGCTACGGGCTGCCGTACAACTCCCGCGGCTTCACCGCCCAGCTCGGCTCGACGTGGCGCAAGATCTGGCGCCTCGCCCTGCCCTGAACGGACCCGAGCTCAACCCGCCATGAGGTCGCGAGCCTGCACGCCGAGCTCGGCCATGCACGCCTCGTAGCGGTCCGTGGCGACACGGGCCTCGCCGCGCCGGCCGTCGGCGACGAGGGCACGGACGAGCAGCTCGTGGGCGCGCTCGTCGAAGGCGTCGACCTCGAGCATGGCGTGGGCGTGGTCGACGACCTCGTCCCAGCGGCCGTGCTCGGCTGCAGCGGCGGCCAGCCGACGACGGGCGCTCCCGACCGCGGCGGCGAACCGCTGGCGAGCGTCGATCGCCCAGTCCTCGTAGGCGTCCTCGGGCAGCACCGGACCCCGGTACCGCGACACGACCGCTGCGTCGTCGCCGGCTGCGATCGCCTCGCCCAGCTCCGACAGGTCGAGGTCGACCGCGTCGAGGTCCAGCCGGACGGTGTCGCGGTCGGCGACGAGGCCCCCGCCCAGCACACGGCGGATGTTGGACAGCACGACCGAGAGCCGTGCGCTGCACCGTGCCGGGTCCCACTCGTCGGGCCACAGCAGCTCGGCGAGCTCGTCGCGCGGCACCGGTTGCCCCACCGCGACCGCGAGCCGCTTGCAGACGATGCGCGCCTGGCGGGATCCCCAGGCGTTCGCCGCCACCACCTGCCCGGCGACGCAGGCACGGAAGCCACCCATGGTGTCGATGCGGACCTCGCGCCCGTCGGCGCGGACCGCCGGTCTGGTGACCGTGCCGGCGACGAAGCGCTCGTAGTGGTCGAGGAGGGCGTCGACGTCACCCACGTGGGGGAAGTGGTCGCGTCCGTCGAGCTCGACCAGGCGAGCCACCGGCAGCAGCGCCGCCGTCTCGCGTGCGAGGGCGATCGGTGACACGCCGTCGTCGCGCCGGTGCAGCAGCAGGGTGGGCGTCATCACCGCCGGCAGCAGCGGCCGCA
>JAKFET010000191.1:0-5653 GCA_036675575.1 Acidimicrobiaceae bacterium | reverse complement strand
AGCCGCGCGCTGCGGGGCAGGCAGGGCCCCGGCGACCGCCGACGCGCCCCCACGGAGCCCCGGCTCCCGCACCTGAGAAGAGAAGGACATGCCCACTCCGTCCAAGGGCCCGCGCATGGGCGGCAGCCCGGCGCACGAGCGGCTGATGCTCGCCAACCTCGCGACCTCGCTGTTCGAGCACGGCCGGATCACGACCACCGAGGCCAAGGCGAAGCGGCTCCGCCCGTACGCCGAGCACCTGATCACCTTCGGCAAGCGGGGCGACCTGCACGCCCGCCGCCAGGTGCTCAAGCGCCTGCGCGACAAGAGCGTCGTCCACACGCTGTTCGCCGAGATCGGCCCGCGCTACGAGAACCGCCCGGGTGGCTACACCCGCATCGTCAAGCTCGGCCCGCGCAAGGGCGACAACGCCCCGATGGCGATCATCGAGCTCGTCGAGGCCCTGACCGTCGGCCTCGCCCAGCAACCGCTCACGGAGATCCCGTCGGTGCTGCGCCTCGACGGCTCGCCACCGCTCTACTACCTGGCGCTCCACCTGTGGATGGAGCTGTTCGGCAGCGGTGAGGTCGCGACCCATTCGCTGTCGCTGCTCTTCGCCACCTTGTGCATCCCGGCCGCGCACTGGGCGGGCGGGTCGCTCTTCGGCCGTCGTGAGGCGTACATGGCCGCCGTGCTCGCCGCCACGAGCCCCTTCCTCACGCACTTCGCCCGTGAGACCCGGATGTACTCGCTGGTGACGCTGCTGGCGCTCGTCGTGGCCACGACCTTCGTGCAGGCGTTCATCCGGCAGCGACCCCGGGCGGTGGTGCCGTTCGGCCTGTCGCTGGTGGCCCTGCTGTACACGCACAACTGGGGCATCTACCTGGCTGCTGCCGCTGCGGTCGCACTGGTCCCCGCGGCGCTCGCCGCCCCCCGGCCCCGCGATGTCCTCCGTCGGGGCGCCATCGTGCTGGGTGCGGTCGGGCTGGCCTACGTGCCGTGGCTGCTGGTGCTGCTCGGCCAGATCGGCGACACGGGCGCGCCCTGGTCCTTCACGCCCGGCGTGCGGCAGGTCGTGCTCGAGGTGGCCGCCCTCGTCCGCGACGAGCGGGTCCTCTTCCTGCTCGTCGCCGTCGTCGGCGCCAGCCTCCTGGAGCTCTGGCGCCGGCCGAGGACCGCTGGTGGGGCGACGGCATGGGCGCTGAGCTGCATGGTCGTCGTCCCGATCGGGCTCGGATGGGCCGTGGCCCACGTCGAACCCTCGTGGGCCACCCGCTACCTGGCCGTCGTCGTCGGTCCGCTCGTCCTGCTCGCGGCGTGGGGCCTGGCCCGAGCCGGGACGACCGGTGTCATCGCGCTCGTCCTCGCCGTGGCGCTGTGGGTGCAGCCCCTCACCCGCCTCGAAGGGAACGTCCGCTTCGAGCCGGCGGCGAAGAGCGACGCGAAGGCGCTCGCAGCCTCGATCGATCGCCGGCTCGACGACGGTGATCTGGTGATCGTGGCGCAGCCGGAGGCGGTGCCCCTGTTCGCGCACTACATGGACGACGACGTCCGGTTCGCAACGCTGTGGGGTGCGGTGGAGGACCCCATGATCATGGACTGGCGCGACGCCGAGGCCCGCCTCGAGGCGACGAACGTCGAGGAGCACCTGCGACCCCTGCTCGCCGACCTCCAGCCCGGCACCCGGATCGCGCTCATCGGACCCGGCGGACGGATCGTCCCGACCGACACCGACTGGATCCGTGCCTTCCACCGCCAGCACGGCGTGTGGCGTCGGACGTTGGCGGCCGGACCGGAGATCGCGCTGGTCGACCGGATCCGGTCGGCGCAGCAGGACCGGCTGGACGAGCTCGACGCGGAGTCCGACGCGGTGTCCGAGCTCGGCACCGGTCCGGGTCCCGGTTCCGAACGGGACGCACCGGTGGCGGTGCCCTTCACCGCTCGGGTGTACGAGGTCGTTGCGACCGCGGACGGCGTCGCGACCTGACCCCGACGGACCCGGTGCCGAAGACGGGCGTCGCGAGGAGCAGGGTTCCACCCGTGCTGCGTCGAACTCCCGTACGGATCAAGGGCGGGTCTGCGCCACGCAGCCGTCGCAACACGCAGGGAGCACGCGACACATGAACCCCACCACCCGACGGGTGCGGCGCCTCGGCGCCTCCGTCACCTTCGCAGCCGTCGCCGGCGGCCTGGCGCTGCCGCTGCTGGCCACCCCGGCCGGCGCGGTGCAGGACACGACCACCAGCCGACTCGATGGCCAGGACCGCTACGGCACGGCTGCGGCAGTCGCCACCGACACCTTCCCCGAGGGCGCCACCTCGGTGGTGCTCGCCACGGGGGAGAAGTTCGCCGACGCCCTCGCCGCCAACGGCCTCGCCGGTGCGCTCGACGCCCCCATCCTGCTGACCACCACGTCGACGCTGCCGGAGGTCACCGAGGAGGCGCTCGTCACCCTGGCGCCGGACACCGTCTACGTCATGGGCGGCACGGCGGCCGTCAGCCAGGCCATCGAGGACGGGCTCGCCACGGAGTACGACATCGTCCGGGTCGAGGGCGACGACCGCTTCGCCACTGCGGCCGCTGCCGGTCAGGCGATCGCCGACACCGACGACGGCGTCCCGGCCACCACCGACGACGGGCTCGGCACCACCGAGGACGGCGTCACGGCCATCCTCGCCAACGGCCAGACGTTCCCCGACGCCGTCTCCGGCGGCCCGGTGGCCTTCGCCGGCCGCTTCCCCGTCCTCCTCACCAACTCGACGGCGATGCCGACCGCCACCACAGACGCGCTCGAGGCGCTCGGCATCGAGCACGTCCTGATCGTCGGCGGCACCACGGTCGTCAGCGACGGCGTCGAAGCTGCCCTCGAGGCCGCCGGCTACACCACCGAGCGCCTGGCGGGCACCGACCGCTGGGCCACCAACGCCGAGGTCAACGACTACGCCACCGCCACCCTCGGCTTCGGCGGCCCGACCGCCTACCTCTCCACCGGCCTGAAGTTCCCCGATTCCCTGGCCGGCGGCCCGGTCGCCGGCACGAACGCGGCGCCGCTCGTCCTCACCGCCCCGACGTCGCTGCCGACGCCGGCTCGCGACTACCTCGTCGCCAACGGCAACGCCATCGACGAGATCATCGCCATCGGCGGCTCAGCGGCCGTCAGCGATGCAACGCTCGCGGCCGCCGCCAGCGCGGCGAAGCTCACGACCAACAAGGCCTTCGCGGTCACGCCCACCGAGGCGGCCACCCAGCCGCTGAGCACCACCCCGCTCACCAGCGAGGGCGCCCGCACCTTCACGGTCAGCGGCCTCGAGCCCGCCGGCACCTACGAGATCGCCCTGCTCGACGCCGAGACGGTCGATCCCACCGGCGGGGCCACCTTCGAGTCGTTCTCGCTCTCCGACGAGGCCTCCACGTCGATCGAGTCGGTCAACGGCTCGCCCACCGGCGCCGCGGGCGGCCTGGAGACGGTGCAGGAGACGGGCACCGCCACCGCCGAGGGGACGCTCTCCTTCGTCGTCGACGCCACCGCCGCCGACGCGATCTACCCGGTCGTGTTCGAGGACCTCGACGGCGACGGCGCTCTCACGCTCGCCGGCAACGTGGCCGACGAGCCCTTCGGCATTGGCGGCAAGACCACCTGGTTGCCGGCCGAGGCGGCCGACGACGAGTACGCCGGCGTCACCGTGACCTCCCTCAGCATCGAGGAAAACTACTTCGTCGCCGGCGGGGACTCGTTCCTCTACGGCACCACGGACCGGTTCCGGGGGGACAAGGCCGGCGTCGACAGCCAGACCCTGACCCCGGGCGAGTTCGAGGGGATGCTCAGCGTGGGCGACGTGCTGGACATCACCTACTTCCGGGAGGCCCAGTCGCTGTTCGACGTCACCACCGATGACATCCCGGACATCGCCGACGTCAGCGCATCGACGCCGAGCACCTCGAACCCCAACCTGGTGCAGGTGTCGTGGGAGCCCTCCGAGCAGCCCGATGCCGTCTACACCGTCTACCGCGACAACGGGGACGGCGCCTTCGGCGCCGGCGACGTGGCGGTCTCGCCGAAGGGCACGTCGACGAGCCGCTCCTTCGCAGAGCCCGCCAGCACAGCGGGCGTCCGCTACATCGTCCTCCCGGAGGGCGGCGTCTCGGGCACCGATGACACCACCGACGACGACGGTGAGCCCGTCACTTTCATCAGCAACGAGATCACGCCCGGCCAGACGCTGTTCGGGCTCACCGAGGGCACCGCGGTGTCGAAGAACGCCGGTCTCTCCGTGCTCAACGCGGGCGACGAGCTCATGCTGCACTTCTCCCGTCCGGTGCAGGCGGCCTCGAACGCCAGCATCACCATCCGGCAGGGCACCGGCAACCAGGTGACGCTCACGAACGGCACGGCCGGCTCGACCTGGACCGCCGCCGGGAACACGATCACCATCGTCCTCGGCTCCGGCGCCGATGCTGCGCCCGACATCGCCTACGGGGCGGAGACCACGGTCACCGCCCTGAACGGCGTGCGTGACTCCGGCGGCACGACGATCCCGGTCACCGCGCTGCGGGACAAGGTCGTGGAGGACGACGGCCCTGAGCTGATGGTCGAGTCGACCACCTGCGACGTCGGCGACACGTCCTGCACCATCGCCTTCAACGAGCCGGTGAGCTCGGCGTCGGCCACCAACCGGGGCAACTACTCCTACGTGCCCGAGGGCGGCGGCAAGATCATGAGCAACACGATCACCCTGGCCGCCGACGGCCGGACGGTGACGGTGTCGTTCACGCCAGGCGTGGGTGCCGGCGACCAGATCCGGCCCGTCGGCCCACTGAGCGCGGTGAGCGACGACGACAGCCAGACCAGCACCCAGCCGCTGTTCGACTTCGTCCGCTGAGGATTTCAGGTGTCGAGCGGGGCGGACCCCGGTCCGTCCCGCTCTCGCGCCCGACCACACATCGGAGAACGTGCCTGCGGGCCAGCGTCCGCCTAACCGGGGTTCGTCGAGTGCGGGAAGACCGCAACTAGGCTCGCCCGTCGTGACGGCAACACAGCGGGCGCACGTCCCGGCGTCCAGTGGTGCCGAAGACCCGGTCGAGCAGCCGCCGCAGCGACCGCCGCAACGCGCCTCATTAGAACCGGTGCGTCGTCGGCGACCGGTCACCACGACAACCCTCATGATCGGTGCCCTCATGGGGGCGTCCGTCGCCCTGCGCCTCGAGGGCGCGGCCACGTGGTTTTGGATCGACGAAGCGCTGACGGTCGGGCTCGCGTCCCAGCCGTTCACCGAGATCCCGAGCGTCCTGCGGCTCGACGGCTCGCCGCCCCTCTACTACTTGTTCCTGCACCTCTGGATGTCGGTCTTCGGCACCGGCGAGGTCGCCACCCACGTCCTCTCGCTCAGCTTCGCCACGGTCTGCGTGCCGGTGAGCTACTGGGCCGGACGGAGCCTCTTCGACCGTCGGACAGCCCTCATTGCAGGCACCCTCGCTGCGACCAGTCCGTTCCTCACGCACTTCGCGCGTGAGACCCGCATGTACTCCCTGGTCACGCTGCTCGCGCTGACGGTCGCTGCGACGTTCATCCATGCGTTCGTCCGAGGCACTCGCTGGGCGACCGTCGGGCTCGGACTCTCGCTCACCGCCCTCCTCTACACGCACAACTGGGGCCTGTACCTGGCCGTGGCGACCG
>JAKFET010000277.1:0-5721 GCA_036675575.1 Acidimicrobiaceae bacterium | reverse complement strand
GGGCGGGAGGGGCGGGGGGCGGCCCCCTCGCTCCTGCGGGTCGCGGGCGCTGACGATCCGCCCGCCTGCTGCGCGGTCACGCCACGGGTGTGCCCGCCGCCGCCCTGGGAGCCACCCGGGTGGCGTCCGCCGCCGGATCCCGCCGGTCCAGGGGGGCCCGCCGCGGCCGGCATCGCACCGGTCCCGACCAGGACCAGCACCAGCAGGGCCGCCACCAGCGCTCGGATCCAACGTCCGCACGAGATCGCCATGAAAGGGACATCGGACGCGATCCGGTCGGACTTGAGCGATTGACTAGTCCTTTCGGGCTACCCCGCTACACCGGCGAGTCGGGCGGCGCCGGCAGGCCGGGCGCGGTCGATCGGCGGGGCAGCCCGGCCGGCCAGACCTCGTCGAGGAGGATGTCGCGGATGGCGGTCATCCCGCCGAGGTTGGGGTGCACGGGCGCGGCGGCGTTGAGGGGGACGAAGGGCTCGACCCATCGGATGCCGGGCAGGTCGCAGGCGGTGTGGCCGGCGCTGGGGCCGTAGACGTCGACGTAGGCGGCAGCGTCGCTGTAGGTGCGGTCGGGGGCGTCGGCGACCGTGCGGATCATCTCGTTGAGCGCCTCCTGGATGCTGCGCAGGTAGCGGGCGTCCTCCTCGCCCACGCCCATCGCCGGGCAGCTGGCGGTCGGGCCGATGAGGAAGATGCCGGAGTAGCCGAGCACGTGGATGTCGGCCCCGGGCGAGCGCACGTGGATCTCCTCCAGCACCCGGGCGATCTTCGGGGCGGTGGCGGCGATCCGGTCGAAGGGCTTGCCCTCGGCGACGGCGTCCTTGCAGCTGGCGCGCGCGACCGCGGCCTCGGCGCAGGTGGTGGCGATGCCGCCGAAGCCGATGTCGTTGCCGCCGATCTGGAGGGTGACGACGTCGGTGTCGGGCCGGAGCGCGTCGAGCTGGGGCGGGTTGCCCGGGTGCTCGGGGGCGAGGACCGGCACGCCGTACTCGGCGAGCTCGGCGTCGGGCGAGACGCCATGGGTCTCCCACATGTGCTTGGTGCTGGCGCCGCTGCAGGTCACGTCGGTGAGCTCGAGCGCCAGGGCCTCGGCGACCTGGTGGGCGTAGTTGAGGCTCGACCGCAGGCAGCCCCACGGCCGCTCGTCGACCTGCGGGGGGATCAGGGGCCCGGCGGCGAAGGAGTCGCCGAGCGCCACCATCGTCTTCGGCCCCCGGTCCGGGTTCGGCGCCGCGTCGGCGACCGGCAGGAGCAAGGTGCCGCCCAGCAGGGCGAGCAGCGCGGCGACGCCGATCCGTCGACGGGAAGGGGTCGTGCGATCGGCCATGCCGCGTGGTTCGCCGCCGACGAGCGGGTCCCCTCCCCCGCCGGACTACGGCAGCGACACCGACACGCCGAGCTCCTCCAGCTTGTGGCGCGACCGCTCGACGATGAGCGAGTGGGTGCCGAGGTAGTAGGGCAGCGCCGCGCACGCCTGGTTGATCGCGGCTCCCTTCGCCCGAGCGATGGTGGCTGCGTCGACGTCGAGCTCGTCGAGGAACGCCCGGCGGGAGTCGGCGGTGAACAGCGGCGACCACACGACCTGCACCTCGACGGCCGGGTCGCCCTGGCAGGCCGAGCCCCAGTCCACGAGCCCGCGCAGGCGCCCGTCGCGCACCAGGCAGTTGCCCTCGAGGTCGCCGTGCACCCAGACCGGCGGACCGCCGTGGACCGGTGCGGCGATCGCCTCCTCCCAGACGGCACGGGCGGTCGGGGCATCGATCAGGTGGGCGGCCCGATCGATGGCGGCGCGGGTCGCGGCGTCGTAGTCCTGGGCCGGCCGGGCGCGGTTGTGGGGCGGAGGGGCGCCGTCGACCGGGACGGCGCCCAGGCGGCGCACCACCTCGGCGAGGTCGAGACCGAACCGGATCGGGTCCTCGATGGTGTCCGGCGACGCCGCGGTGCCCGGGATCCACCGGTGCACGGCCCACGGGAACGGGTAGCCGTCGTCGGGTCGGCCGACGGCGACGGGGACCGGCAGCTCGACCGGCAGGTGGGGTGCGAGCCGGGGCAGCCACGTCGCCTCCTTGTCGGGTTGCCCCCGTGCCCACGCCATGCGGGGGAGGCGGACGACGAGCTCGGGTCCCAGGCGCCAGATGGCGTTGTCGGTCCCCCACGGCTCGACGATGGCGAGCGGGAGGTCCACCAGCTCGGGCAGCTGGGCGGCGAGCAGCCGGCGCACCACCGCCTCGTCGATGTGCACCTCGTCGTCGTGCATCCGCGTCGGCACGGCGGGAGCCTCGCCGGGTGCGGACCGGTCGGCCAGCGAGTTCCCGCTGGGTCGCGGTTGCCGGAGGGGCGACCGCGCGGGAGGCTGGGCCCGATGACCGACGCACCCACCCGTCCCGATCTCGACGTCCGCCCGCTGTCCGGGTCGCTCGGCGCCGAGATCCGAGGCCTCTCGCTGGCCGACGCCAGCTCCGCCGACGCCGAGGCGATCCACCAGCTGCTCCTCGAGCACATGGTGCTGTTCTTCCCCGACCAGCACCTCGACCCCGACGAGCACATCGCCTTCGGTCGGCACTTCGGGACCCTCGAGTCGCACCCGAACCTGACGTTCGAGTCGGAGCGCCCGGAGTTCTTCGAGCTGCGGGCCGAGGACGGCACCGGCGCGGTCGCCGACGAGTGGCACAGCGACATCAGCTTCGAGGCCAACCCGTCCCGCTTCGCCATCCTGCAGGTGAAGGAGTGCCCCGAGGTCGGCGGCGACACCATCTGGGCCAACGCGGCCAAGGCCTACGAAGAGCTGTCACCGCCCCTGCGCGAGCTGTGCGACGGCCTCACCGCCCTCCACGACGCCGGCCCGCACCTGCGAGCCGAGCAGACCTACATCCACCCGGTCGTGCGGGTGCACCCCGACACCGGCCGCCGCTCGCTGTTCGTCAACGAGCACTTCACGCGGCGGATCGTCGAGCTGAGCGATGCCGAGTCGGCGATGCTGCTCCCCTACCTGTGCCGCTGGATCCACGAGCCCCGCTTCACGGTCCGGTACCGCTGGTCGGCGGGCACGGTCGCCATGTGGGACAACCGCACGACCCAGCACCACGTGCTGAACGACTTCCAGGGCGTGCGGGTCATCCAGCGGGTCACCGTGATGGGCGACACGCCGGAGCCGGCCGAGCCGCCCCGCTGGCCGGCCTACGGCTCGAAGACGGCGACGTTCTGGCGCGACACCCCGATGCGCCAGCAGCTCAAGCGCCAGCGCACCTGACTCCACGGCGGGGTCCACCCGCGCCGGCGGCGACGGTGGCACCGTTCGGTGTGACGCAGACCGTCACGCGATCGATGCACGGAATGGTGCAGATGGCCCATGAAAGCAGCAGGTGGGCGGCGTACAACGGTGTGACGGAAGCACCACGCACCGTGGGGCGACCGGACGACCAGATCGTCGAGGCACGACATGACCGCAGACCGACCACAGGACGAGGACGGGACCAGCTGCCCGGAGCGGGACGCCATGGTGGCCACGCTCCTCGGCATCACGCCGGAGCGGCTCCGCACGATGCGTCGGGTGCAGCGCAAGCGCTCGGGCACCGGCCGACCCGGTGTCCGGGGCGACGCCGAAGCCCGCTGGCAGCGGGTCGACCACCTGGACGACGAGATCCTCTTCGCCACCTTCCGCCAGCGCGAGGTGCGGGCACGCGCCGGCATCGCCGCCCCGATCGGGCAGACCTCCCGACGCTCCCTCGGCCTGCGCTGAGCGCCCGTCAGGTGGTGCGGCGGCGCTCTTCGGGTCCCGTTGCCGCCGGGCGCTCGGGATCCGTCGACCAACCCGACCACGAGCCGACGTAGAGGCGGGGTCGCACGCCCGTCGCGTGCTCGACGGCCAGCGCGTTGTGGCAGGCGGTGACACCGGACCCGCAGTAGACGATGGGGTCCCGGTCGGCGACGACCTCCGCGAACCGCTGTGCCAGCTCGTCCACCGGTCGGAAGCGCCCGTCGGCGAGGTTGCCGGCGAACGGCAGGTTGATGGCACCGGGGATGTGGCCGGCCACGGCGTCGATCGGCTCGACCTCGCCCCGGTAGCGCTCGGCGGCCCGGCTGTCGACGACGACGCCCCCTGCCTCGATGTGCGCAGCCACCTCGGCCGCATCCGCCGTCGCCCCCGCCGGCCACGGGACCGGTCGCCGCTCGATCGGACGGGCTTCGAGGGCGCCGAGTTCCAGCGGGCGGTCCCAGGCGGCGAGGCCGCCGTCGAGCAGCCCGGCCGGCTGGCCGATGGCGCGCAGCATCCAGACGAGCCGCCCGGCGAACGCACCACCGCTGCGGTCGTAGGCGATCACCACGGTGTCGTGCGCGATGCCGAGGGCGCCGAGCCGGGTGGCGAGCTCCTCGGGCGAGGGCAGGGGGTGGCGGCCCACCCCCGGTCCGGGGGCACCGGCCAGGTCGTCGTCCACGGACACGAACCGAGCGCCCGGGAGGTGCCCCGCACGGTGGTCCTCGAGGTTCGAGCCACCGGAGATCCCGGAGCCGACCTCGCACAGGACCACCTCGTCGAGGTGCGCCTGCAGCCAACCGACATCGACGATCGGATCGATCGGGTCGGCCACGTCAGCTCGACTCCAGCACGTAGGCCTCGGTGAGCCAGCCCCGCACCAGGTCGTCCACCTCGTCGGCGTCGCGCAGGTTGACGACGTGGTGCCAGCGCCCGCCGTACTCGGCCGGCTTGCGGGAGATCCGGGCGTGGCCGATGCGCTGCGGGGAGAAGAAGGACAGCGCCACCCACTTCGTCATCGGTCGCAGCTCGGCGAAGGTCGTGCGCACCTTGAAGAAGATGCCGACCGAGACCGGCTCGACGTGCACGTCGCCCAGGCTCGAGAGGTGACCGTGCACCGCCTCGAAGATCGGGCGCTCCCGCTCCGGGCCGGTCGAGAAGTACTCGTCGAGCGTGAGCGCCGGCGCGCACTCGTGGCCCTGGCGGGTGCGACCGAACTCGCGTCGGCACTCGGGGCACGTCCAGCGCGTCATCCCGCCATCCTCGCGCCGGCAGTTCCTGTCAGACCCTCCGAGTTGGATGGTGGGTAGGCGGTCCGGCTGGGGTCGGGTGCGCCACTCGTCGGCTTCGCGTCGACCAGCGATGCGAGTGAGAGGAGCTGCCATGTGCAGTCCCTGGGGTGGCGCCGTCCGTCAGGACGTGTCCCCATGACCGGCACACTGGACAAGGTCGACCTCGGCGCGGCGTTGGGTGCGTTGGAGTCCGCGGTGGGGTTGGTGCAGTCGGTGTCGTTCGACGACCTGTCGCCGGCCGAGGAGCTGCTGTGTCTGCGTCGGTTGGAGGTGGCGCGTCGGCGGCTCGACCACGCCACGGATCGCTGTGCGGATCATCTCGATGCGGGTGCGGCGTTCAGCCTGGACGGGCACAAGACGGCCAAGGGTGCGCTGCAGGCCATCGGGCGGTTGTCGGGGTCGGAGGCCCACGGCCGGGTGCAGACGGCCCGTGCCCTGCGGCGCCTGCCGCTCATCGAGGCCGCCTATGCCGAGGGTCGGATCCCGACCGCGCATGTCCGGGCGATCGCCCGGACGGTCGCCAACCCGCGGGTGGCCGAGTGGGTGGCGGGTGCGGATCCGATCTTCGCCCACCACGCCACCACGATGGGCTACGACGACTTCTGTGCGGCGCTGCGCCAGTGGGAGGCGCTCGCTGACGCGGATGGCGCCGATCAGGCATCGGAGCGGTGCCACGAG
>JAKFET010000037.1:0-5727 GCA_036675575.1 Acidimicrobiaceae bacterium | reverse complement strand
ATGGCGTGATGATTTCCGCGTTGAGGGTGATCTTCTTGGGTCCGCCGATCGTCGAGCCCGTGACATCCCGAGGGCCCAGCGTGCCACGTATGGTGTCGACGGGCGGCCCCGAGCGCGCTCCTTCGGACATGGGATGGAACCGATGATGACCCTGCAGGACACGGTCCGGGTGATGATCGCTGACGACAACTTCGACATGCGGTTGCTCGTGCGCGCCACGCTCGGAGGCGATGCCCGGCTCGATGTCGTCGCCGAGGCCGAGGACGGCACCGGCGCCCTCGATGCGTTCCGCAGCACGCGCCCCGACGTGTGCGTCCTCGACTACCGGATGCCCGGGATGACCGGGCTCGAGGCGGGCACGCAGATCCTGTCCGAGGACCCCGACACCAAGGTCCTGCTCTTCTCCGCCTACCTGACCCCGGACATCACCGAGGTCGCCGACCGGCTGGGGATGCGCTGCCTGCGCAAGGACCTGTTCATGGACCTGCCCACGGCCGTGATGGAGCTGGCGCGGGGCTGAGCCGGCTCAGGCGCCGGTGACCGCCCGGCGCAGCGTCCGGAGGTTCCCCTTCGGCACGAACCGCACGCCCAGCTGCTCGGCCCGGGCGAGCAGCTCCTGGGACTGGTGGTTGGTGTACAGCACCACTGCCGTCGCCGGGTGCGCCGCCCGCACCAGTGCGGCGACCTCGATGCCCGGCGGCCCCGGCGGCATGCGGTGGTCCACCACGAGGACGTCGGGCTCGAGCTCGTCCACGAGGCGGAGCGCACCCGCCCCGTCCGGTGCGGTCCCCACGACCTCGAGGCCCTCCAGCGAGAGGTCGAGGACCACGAGGTCCAGGGCGTCGGGATCGTTGTCCGCGACGACGATCCGGATGGGCACGGACCGACGTTAGGCGTCCCGCCCGCCCATCGGGCCCGACGACCGGTCCCGGTAGCCTCGGGTCGTGGAACACCTCCGCTGGCACTTCCGTCCCGAGCTGGAGCGGCCGACCGTGGTCGTGGCCTTCGAGGGGTGGAACGACGCCGGCGACGCTGCGTCGTCAGCGGTCCGCTGGTTCGCCGACCGCTGGGATGCCACCCCGTTCGCCGACATCGACCCCGAGGTCTTCTACGACTTCACGTCGACCCGGCCCGAGGTCCGCATCGAGGACGACACGCGGGTCATCGACTGGCCCTCCAACGAGTTCAGCGCCACGTCGCTTCCCGGCTCCGGCCGGGACCTGGTCCTGCTCCACGGGGTCGAACCGCAGCTGCGGTGGCGCACCTTCGCCGACATCGTGCTGGAGGTCGCCCTGTCCCTCGACGCGTCGATGGTGGTGACGCTGGGCGCCCTGCTGGCCGAGGTGCCCCACACGCGACCCGTCGGCGTGGTCGGCACCGCCTACGACGAGGGCGTGGTCACCCGCCTCGGGCTGGCGCCGTCGCAGTACCAGGGCCCCACCGGCATCGTCGGCGTGCTGCACGACCGGTGCCGCACCGCCGGGCTCGAATCGGCCTCGCTGTGGGCCACCGTGCCCACCTACGTGCCGGGCGCACCGTCGCCGAAGGCCACCCTGGCGCTGGTCGAGAAGACCGCCGAGCTGCTGGACGAGGGCGTGATCACCACCGACCTCGAGATCGCCGCCGCCTCCTACGAGCGCCAGATCGACGAGCTGGTCGACGACGACGAGGAGACCCAGGCCTACGTCGCCGCCCTCGAGCAGCGCCACGACGAGCAGCTCAGCGTGCCCGAGCCGGGCGAGCTCGTCGAAGAGGTGGAGCGGTTCCTGCGCGAGCACGGTGACTGAGCCCCGGATCAGGCGGGCGAGGGAAGCCGACCTCGACGGCATCACCCGCATCTACGACCAGTACATCGTCGACTCGCCGGTCAGCTTCGACGTCGAGCCGTGGTCCCGCGAGCGACGCCTCGCGTGGTGGGAGGACCACCAGGGCCACCGTCGCCTCGTGGTCCTCGTCGCCGACGTCGACGGCGAGGTCGTCGGCGCCTCCTACTCGTCGTGGTACCGCCCGAAGGTCGCCTACCAGCGCTCGGTCGAGACCTCGATCGTGCTCGACGGCTCGTGGACCGGCCGGGGCCTCGGACGTCGCCTGTACGGCGCCCTCCTCGACGAGCTGGCCTCCGCAGGCACGCACCGCGCCTACGCGGTCGTCACCCTGCCGAACGACGCGTCCGTCGCGCTGCACCACCGGTTGGGCTTCCGGGACGTGGGCGTCGAGGACGAGAGCGGCTGGAAGCTCGGCCGGTACTGGTCGACCCTCACCCTCGAGAAGCGCTTCGACGACGCCTGACGACGCGGGTCAGGAGGTGGTCGATCGGCGCCACCAGCCCCGACCGGACCGAGGCGGCTCGGCGGCGATCGGCTCGTCCCGCAGGTCCAGGATGTCGACGTCACCGGCCGACGGGGCCAGCAGGTCGAGGCGGCGCCCGGCGAGCTCGCGCACCTCGACGATGCGGCCGGTCGGGTCGAAGCGGTACTGCCACCGGAACCCGCAGGAGCGGCAGCCCTGGTTCTGCACGTGGGTCGGCCGCTCGACGCTGGAGACGATCCCGATGTCGTCGCACTCCGGGCAGCGACCGGCATCTCCGGGCATCAGGTGGACGTAGCGCGCGTACAGCGGATCGTCGATGTCCACCGAGTCGTCGAAGCGCAGGCGCATGGTCAGGATCTCTCTCGGGCGAGCCGGTCTCGTCGAGTCGGACCGTACGGTCCTGCTGCCCGCCATCGACCGGCCGGACGTCGCAGACGTCGTGGTCTCCGCGTCGTCCGGTGCGCCGGTTCCGCTCGTGCGTCCGCTTCGGGCAGATCCGCCCCGCGCCGATGGCCTCGCACCGTGCGCTCACCCGCACGGGCCGCGCGGTGCACGTGGGCGCCGATTCGCCGACGATTCGTCGGCGCCGCCTTCTGGCGACGTGGACCGTGCAACCGGCACGGCCAACGTCGCCGGAGTCCGGACCCCGGATCCGGCGACGTGAGCCGTGCGCCCGGCACAGGGGGCGTCGCCGGAGTGGGCGGGTCCGGACGTACCCTCGGATCGATGTCCGGGCCGAGCGCACCCACGCCGGCCACGGCGACCGAGGCCGTGCGCAACGTCCTCACGTGGTTCGAGCACAACAGCGGGTGGGCCCCTCCCGACGAGGACACCCTCGCCGAGTGGCTGGCCGACGGCGTGTGCCGGTGCCCCGACGAGTGCCTCGTCGAGCCGAGCGACTGGTGCGAGCACGGCTTGGCGTCGTGGTTCCTCGTCCTGCGGGCACTCGACGCCACGTGACCCGTCCGACGCACCGGGTCCCCGACGGCGCCGTGCTGTCCCGCTTCGGCATCGACGGCGCTGCGCTGCTCGGCGTGGGGGGCGAGGCCGCCGTCTACGCGATCGACGCCGATCGGGTGCTCCGGATCCCCCGGACCGACGTGGCGCCGTCGGCGCTCGATGCTCGACGGGCGCTCATCGATGCGATCCGGGCTGACACCTGGTTCGAGGTCCCGGAGGTGCTGGACCACGTCGACGTCCAGGGTCGCACGGTCGTGGTCGAGCGCCGCCTGCCCGGTCGCAGCGCGCTCGAGGTCCTCGGCGAACCCGGGACGGACCGGGAGGCGCTGGTCCGCAGCCACCTGGACGCTGCGGCGTCGATCGCAGACCTGCCCTGCCCGACCTCGACCTTCGGTGAGGTGTGGGGTGACAGGTCGCTCCAGGCCAGCACGTTCGCAGCCTGGGCGAGGTCCCGGCTCCGGGCGTCGTTGGCGCTGCGAGCGTGCGGGTTCGCCCACGTCGATGGCGGGCAGCTCACCGACGACCTGGCGGACGCCCTCCCGGCTCCGGCACCTGCGACGCCGGTGCTCGTCCACCTCGATGCGTACCTCGGGAACATGCTCGCCGACGGCGACCGGATCACCGCCGTGCTCGACTTCGGCCCGATGACCATCGGCGGACCGCGCCACCTCGACCCGCTGGTGGCCGTCGCGTACCTCGCCACCGAGATCACCCCCACCGCCACCGACCTCGACCGGGCCGTCGCCCGGGCGTGGGCCGCAGAGCGCGACCTGCTGCACGCGGTCGCACCGGCCGAGCGCTGGATCGCCGCCTACTGGACGGGCGCCGTCGACGACGAGCACCTGCAGCGCTGGTGCGACCGGATCCTGGCCGCGCAGCCGTGACCGGCCGGGGCGTGCAGCCGCTCACGACGGTGCCAGCCCCGCCGGCGCCAGTGACGGCCGCCAGTCGGCGAAGGTCGCGTCGAGCGATCGCCACAGATCCTCCGGTGTGGCGATGCCCCATGCGTTCGCGGCGACGTAGTGGGCGAGGGCGCAGTCGACCAGCTCGGGGGCGCCGAGCCGGTGGAGGGCGGCGGCCGGCTGCACGTAGACGCTGCGGTAGTAGCTGGCGGCCCGCGCCTCCCAGTAGGACATCGGCGCTGCGGCCCTCCCCCTCCCGTCGCCGGGGATGCTGCGGGCGGCCATGTCCGCCAGGGTCCCCTCGATGCGACCCTCGGCCCAGCTGGCCAGGCCCTCGTCGAGCCACGGGTCCCGACCCTGCACGTTGCCCACGAGGCCGTAGAACCACATGTGGGCGACCTCGTGCGGCGTGGTGCGCCCCGACGTGCCGGGGCCCTGCAGCACGTGCATGGGGAACTCGATGCCGCCCGACAGATCCGGCGTGATCGACAGCCGGTAGGCCGGCCACGGGTAGGGGCCGTACCAGGCGGCGAAGGCCTCGAGCGCGGTGACGATCCGGGCGGCGTAGGCGGCACCGTCGTCGATGCCGTCGTGCACGGCGACCGCGACCTCGACCGGATCCGGGGCCATCGCCGTCGCCGTCGTGACGGTGAACCGCCCGACGCTCACGGCCACGTCCCGCGCCGCGTCGACCTCCCACCGGCCCGACTCCACCTCGGTCCCGGTGGCCACCACGTCGAACCCGTCGGGCACGTCGATCGCGAGGGACCAGCGGGCCGTCGGCGACGACGTCGACTCGGCGAACCCCGACGTCGGCGGGTCGACCGACCAGCCCACCCCCGGCTCCCAGGCGAGCAGCGGGAGGAAGGAGCCGAGGCGCAGCGACCCGTCCTGGCGGGAGATGCGGTCGTTGACCGGGCCCTCCACCGTGAGCCGCCACGGCACCCGCACGTCGATGACCTCCCCGGCAGGCACCCACCGGCCGAGCTGCACGACGGCGGTCGTGGGGTCGGGCCGGTCCACCGGCAGGGTGCGGTCGCCGCTGGTCACCGGGCCGAGCTCGATGGCCGTGCCGACGGATGCCGGTCGTGGCCCGTTGGCCCACAGCCGCAGGACGAGGCGGTCGACGGGCAGGTCGGGCACGAAGCGCACGTCCTGTCGGCCCTCGACGAGCCCGGTGCCGGGGTCGGCCGACATCGTCACGTCGTAGGCCGGGCGGTCGGGGTCCGGCCCGGCACGCGGCGCGGGAGCGGGGCACATGTCGACGGCGACCGGCGCCGCACTGGTGCTCGTCGGCGCTGCGGTCGTGGTGGGAGCGGCGGTCGTGGACGTCGTGGTCAGCGCCCCGGCGGTGGTCGGCGACGCTGCCCGGTCGAGCGTCGGGTCGTCCGAGCCGCCGCACGCGACGGCCAGCACGGCCGCAGCGACCAGGGCGGCGCACCCGGTCAGCCGGCGCACCGGGCGTTCAGCTCCGCCAGGTCTCGGGACGGACGTCGTCGAACTGCACGGGCACGTCCTCGCCGCGGACGGCCCGGAACACCGGCCCGCCCCAGTG
>JAKFET010000166.1:0-32391 GCA_036675575.1 Acidimicrobiaceae bacterium | reverse complement strand
CGTGCTCGCCGTCGCGGACCGAGAGCACGACGATGGGCACGCTGCTCCAGCCACGGAGGCCCCGCACGACCTCGATGCCATCGAGTCCGGGGAGTCCGAGGTCGAGGATCACGAGGTCCGGGTGGTGGTCGGCTGCCAGCCGCAGCGCCCGCTCGCCGTCTTCGGCCAGGTCGACGGTGTAGCCACGAGCGCGCAGGTTCGTGGCCAGTGCCCGGCGGATCTGGGGCTCGTCGTCGACGACCAGCACCCGGCCGGTGAGCTCCTCAGGCACGGTCCCCCCTCGGCAAGGTCACGCACATCGTCGTGCCGCCGCCCACGGTCTCCTCGACGACGACGCGACCTCCCATGGCCTCGACCACGCCGCGGGCGACGGCGAGCCCGAGACCGACCCCACCGGCAGCGCTGCGGTCGCCGAGCCTCTGGAACGGCCGGAAGATCGCCTCCCGCTGGTCCTCGGGCACGCCGGCGCCGCGATCGACGACGGCCAGCTGCACCGAGGATCGAGTGGCCACTGCCCGGATCTCGATCGGCACGCCGGCCGGGGACGCCTGCCCGGCGTTGGCGACGAGGTTGGCGATCGCCCGTTCCAGCAGACCCCGGTCGGCCCGGACCGTCGGCAGCTCCGCCGGCACGTCGACCACGACGTCGGCATCGAGCCCGCTGATGCTGGCCAGCGCGCTCTGCACGACCTCGTCCAACGCCACCTGCTGCACGGCGGGCTCGATCACGCCTGCCTCCAGGCGGCTGGCGTCGAGCAGGTTGCCCACGACCGCGTCGAGGCGATCGGCCTCCTGGTCGATCGTGTCCAGGAACTCGTGCTGTTCCGCGTTGCTCCAGGCCACGTCGCGCTGGAGGAGGCTCGTCACCGACGCCTTGATCGAAGCCAGCGGCGTCCGCAGATCGTGGGAGACGGCGCGCAGCAGCGCCGTGCGGAGCCGGTCAGCGGCTGCCACCGCTTCCAGCTGGGCGGCGTCGCGCCGGAGCGCCTGACGCTCGATGGTCGCCGCCAGCTGCGGGAGGAAGGCCTCGAACATGCGCTCGTCGTGCGCGGCGACCGCACCGCGGAGGCGCACCGTGCCGGGGCCGACCGGCCGCCAGGGGTCTGCGGAGGACGGTTCGGTGCCGGCGACCGCCAGCACGCTCCCGTCCTCGCTCCGCACCGACATCCCCTCCAGCTGCAGCGTGAGACGGATCCGCTCGAGCATGGCGGGCAGGGGATCCTCCAACCCCACCATCTCGCTGGCGACCCGGGCCAGGGCCTCCGCCTCCGACCGGCCGCGGCGGGCATCGTCGGACCACCGTGCGAGTGACGTCACCAAGACCCCGACCAGCACCCCCACCACGAGGAAGACGGCCAGCGCCAGCACGTTCTCCCCGTCGTCGATGATCCAGGTGTGCAGCGGGGGCGTGAAGAACCAGTTCAACGCGAACGAGGCCAGCACCGCTGCACTCACCGCCGGGCCGGTGCCGCCGAGCGCAGCCAGCACCACCACGAGCAGGTACAGCGGGAAGTGCCCCCCGTGGCCCACCACCCCGCGAGCCGCCGTGAGCACCGCCGTCAGCGCCGTCGTGCCCCCCACGGCGATCACCCAACCGAGGCGGCGCCTGCGCAGTGGCAGACGCGAGGCCGGGCGCTCGACCGGCAGGCCCGGCCCCCTCGCACCGGTGCCGACCACGTGCAGGTCGAAGCAGCCCCCGGCACGCCGCAGCACGTCATCCACGACCGAACCTCGCAGCAGCCGCACCCACCGGGGGTCGGCCCCGACGCCGACGACGAGCTGCGTGGCCCCGTTCCGCCGAGCGAAGTCCACGAGCGCGCCGGCCGCGTCGCCCGCCACCAGGTGCTCGAACCGGCCGCCAAGCGACCCGAGCAGCGCTCGATGCGATGCCAGCACCGCCGAACGGGCCACCGGCGGCTGGCGGCCGTCGTCGACGTGCACCCCGACCAGGTCGACCCCGATCGCCTGCGCCAGGGCGGCGGCGCGCCGGATCACCTCGCCGCACGACGGTGCGCCGGTCACCCCCACGACCACGCACTCCCGGACGCGCCCGGCCTCGGACCCGACGGGAGGCCAGGGTGCGGCATCGACGCCGGTCATCGCCACCAGAGTGCCAGTCCCGGGGAGCGGGGGCCTCTCAGCGCCCGCCATGGGCTCGACCGAACAGGTCTGCGATGGTCAGCGCGACCAGTCGCTCCTCGCGGGACACCGGCTTCGAGGTGTCCGGCACGACGACGAAGCGGCCGAGCTCGCGACGCCCGACACGCACCGGGATCTCCACCCCCGTGCCCGGCAACGGGGCCCGATCCGATGTCACCTCGATGCCCACCAGCTCGCCGTCGTCGCCCAGCACCGGGTACGCAGCGCCGCGGTAGTCGGGAGCCCACCGGCAGGACCGCAGGTCCAGGAGCTCGGTGAGCGAGGCGCACGCGTCGGCCACTGCTTCGGCTCCGGTCGAGCGACCGGTCATGGCGACCGCCAGCTCGAGCGCCCGGAGCTCGCGCGCTCTCGCCGAGGCCACCGTGCGCGCTCCTGCCGCTCGCGTGACCAGCGCAGTGACCGTCAACCCGACGATCAGCAGGATCGTGGCCGCCTCCACGTCCGCCGCCACCGCCATCTCGAGCCGCTGGTAGGGCCGGGTCAGCAGCACATCGAACGCGACCGGCGCCACCACTGCGGCCACCGCCGACGCCAGCGCTCCACCCAGCAGTGCCACGACCACGACGGGGAGCACCAGCACCAGCGCAGCCGTGCTCCGGTCGATGTCGTCACGGACCGGCACCATCAGCAGCGACACCAGCGGCGGGAGCACGATCGCCACGAGCACCCAGGCACCGCGCTCCACGGTGGCCCGACGCCGCCGCACCGGCTCCGCGGGGACGGTGCTCTCGGGCGGACCGTGCCGCGGCGGTCGGTAGAGCGCCATGTCGCGCAGCCACCTGTTGCCGCGGCTTCCGCGATGGGACGCCAGGTCGCCTGCCGCTCCACCACCTCTGCGCACGTGCCCGGTGTACCGAGCACCCGCGCGCTGCCGCATCCTCTTGTCGCGTTCTTGGCGGCCGCCGTCCCGATGTTGGCGGGACCTTGTCGGAGCCGGCGGACGGGCCCCGACAAGGTGTGAGGGCGAGGTGCCGTCGCGCCTCATGCCCCTCACTCTCCGGGCGACCCACCTCGCCCGGCGACGGGACCCCGGCAATGCCGGCGGCCCGAGGGGACCTCATCTTCCGCCGGATGAGGTCCCCGCTTCTCCTGCCTCGGGAGGCGTCGGCATCCCCCAACCGCCCCCGCCCGGCGTGAGCATCCGGACGACGTCGCCGGCAGCCAACCGGATCGTGCACTTGTCCGGCAGCCGCTCCGCCCGGGACTCGTCGCCGCCTGGGAGGAGCCAGTTCTCCCCGGTGGCACCCGGCGATCCGCCGGCGAGGCCGTTCGGGCGAGAGACGCGGCGCTCCGTGATGAGCGACACGGTGACGTCCTCGAGCACCTGCAGGTCCCGCTCGATCCCCTCGCCGCCCGGGGCCAGACCGTCGCCGCCGCTGCCCCGGCGCAGCCGGTAGCGCAGCACCCGCAGCGGGAAGTGGCGCTCCAGCGCCTCGATCGGCGTGTTCTTGGTGTTCGTCATGCCGGTCTGGATCCCCGACTGGCCCGGCGCCGGGGTCCCGTCCGCCATGCGGCCGCCCTGACCGCCGCCGACCGTCTCGTAGTACACCCAGCCCCGTCCTCCGATGAGCAGGTTGTTCATCGTGCCCTGGTTGCCGGCGGCGACCCGCTCCGGAGCGGCGGCCGCCAGGGCGGCGAGGACGACGTCGGCGACGCGCTGGGACACCTCGACGTTGCCGGCGCCGACCGCAGCCGGCGGCTCGGCGGCGACGATGGAACCGTGGGGCAGGTGGATGCGCACCGGTCGCATCGCACCGCCGTTGGCCGGGATGGTGGGATCGACCACGGAGCGGATGGCGAAGCCGACCGCCGACTCGGTGACCGCGGCGACGGCGTTGACGTTGCCCGCCGACTGGGGGTCGGTGCCGGTGAAGTCCACCTCGAGCTGGTCGCCAGCGAGGCGCAACCGGAGCCGGATGCGTGCGGGCACCTGCTGCTCGGCGTGCGACCCGGTCGAGTCGAGCACGTCCTCCGCCGTCCACTCCCCGTCCGGGAGGGCAGCGAGCGCGGCGCGCATGCGGCGCTCGCCGTAGGCGATCACCTCGTCGATCGGCTCACCCACCGACTCGGCCAGCCGGCGCACCCCGAGCACGTTGGCCCCCACCTGCGCGTCGAGGTCGCCGGCGCGCTCGTCGGGCGTGCGGGAGTTGGCGAGCAGCACGGCCCGCACCTCCTCGGTCAAGCGCATGGGCGGGAGGCGCAGACCCTCCTCGAAGATCTCGCGGGCGTCGGCCGGCATCGAGCCCGGTGCGGAGCCGCCCACGTCCGCGTGGTGGGCGCGGTTGGCGGCCCACCCGACCAGCCGGTGGCCGCTGCCGTCCGGGACGAGGCACGGCGCGACGACCGTGATGTCGTTGAGGTGCGTGCCGCCGGCGAACGGGTCGTTGACGACGTACTGGTCCCCCGGCCGCATCGAGGCGACGTCGACCGTGCCGATGACGGCGGCGACGCTGGCCGGCATCGAGCCGAGGTGCACCGGGATGTGCTCGGCCTGCACGAGCAGCTCGCCGGCCGGGGTGAACAGCGCCGAGGAGCAGTCGGCGCGCTCCTTGATGTTCGGACTGAAGGCGGCCCGCTGCAGGACGGCGCCCATCTCCTCGGCGACACCCGTCAGGCGCGAGATCAGCACCTGCAGGGCGGCGGGACCGAGGGTCACGACCGCTCCAGCAGCAGGGCGCCACCGACGCCGACCGACGCGCGCCAGCCCTCGGCGAGCCAGATCGTGCAGTCGGGCTCGGCGATCACCCGTGGCCCGGTCACCGGTTCGAACGCGGCGCGGTGGTCCGGTACCGGCAGGTCCGCCAGCGCCAGGGCGGGCACCCCGACGAGGGTCGCCCGCACGGCGACCACCTCGACCGGCGCGTCGGGTCGGGCGAAGCCGTTGCGGCGCTCGTGCTCGGCGTGGAAGTCGTCGACGTCGGGGACGGTGAGCTCGTGGGACTGCCCGGCGTAGCGGCAGTCGAGCGAGGTGGTCACGACCCCGGGGTTCGTCGGCGTCGACCAGGCGCGGGCCACGTCGGCGATGACGCCCACGTCGGCGGCAAGGGTCGTCAGGTCGCCGGGGTGCGGGCGGCTGCGCACGGCTTCCCGACGGGGCGGCGCCATCAGCAGCCCGACGGCCGACAGCACCCCGGCGCGGGCCGGCACGATGACCACCGGCATGCCCATGGCGTCGGCGAGCGAGCAGGCGTGCAGGGGGCCGGCGCCGCCGAAGGCCACGAGGGCGAGGCCGGCGGGATCGACGCCGCGCTCGACCGACACCGCCCGCAGGGCCCGCTCCATGTTGGCGTCGACCACCTGCAGCACGCCGGCGGCGTCGACCCCGGCGGAGTCGATCGCACGAGCCGACGCCTCGGCGTCCAGCGCCAGGCCGCCGAAGCTGGCGTCGGCCGGGATGCGGCCGGCGACCACGTTCGCGTCGGTGACGGTCGGTGCGGTGCCGCCCCGCCCGTAGCAGGCCGGCCCCGGGTCGGCTCCTGCGCTGGCCGGCCCGACGACCAGCGCGCCGCCCGGATCGACTCGAGCGATCGAGCCGCCGCCGGCGCCGATCGTGTGGATGTCGAGCGACGGGAAGCGCACCGGGTGGCCGCCGACGTGGCGGGTGGTCGCGACGGCCGGCTCGCCATCGCGGATCAGGCAGACGTCCGTGCTGGTGCCGCCCATGTCGAAGGTGATCGCTCCCGGCCACCCGTTGACCGCCGCCACGGCGGCGGCCGCCCGCACGCCTCCGGCCGGTCCGGACAGCAGCAGCGCAGCGGGGAGGTCGGCGGCCGTCGCAGCGTCGAGCAGCCCGCCGGCCGAGGTCATCACGGAGACGTCGTCGGCGAGGTCGGCGAGGTGACCGAGGTAGCTGCGGCAGCGGGGGCGGAGCCCGGCGTTCACCACGGTCGTCACCGTGCGCTCGAACTCGCGGAACTCGGGAGACACCTCGTGCGACGCCACGACGTCGAGCCCCCGCACTCGGAGCACCGCGGCCACCGACCGCTCGTGCGAGGGGTCCAGGTCGGCGTGCAGGAGGCAGACGGCGACCGCCTCCACGTCGTCGGGGACCACGGGCAGCGCGTCGAGGTCGACCGGGGCGAGCTCCGTGCCGTCGGCGGCGAGGCGTCCGGCGACCTCGAACCGCAGCTCGCTCGGGACCAGCGGCGCCGGGCGGTCGGCGAACTGGTCGTAGAGGCTCGGGCGGTCCTGGCGGCCGATCTCGATGACGTCGGCCAGGCCCTCGGTGGTCACGAGCGCGGTGCGGGCGAGGCGTCCCTCCAGCACGGCGTTCGTCGCCACGGTCGTGCCGTGGGCGAGCAGCGACGGCCGGGCGCCGGGCGACAGCTGCTCGATGCCGGCGCGGACCGCGTCGTCGGGAGCATCCGGGGTGGACAGCACCTTGGCGATGTGGCCGCGCTCGTCGACGAGGTCGGAGAACGTGCCACCCGTGTCCGCGCCGATCCGCACGTCGCTCACCGCCCCCCGGCCGGGACGGGCTCCTCCCACACGTCGTCCCCGAGCCGGTCGCGCAGGGTCCCGACCAGGCGGCCGACGAAGGGCTCCTGGCCGTCCCAGACCACGATGGCCTCGTCGAGGTTCTTGGCCAGCCAGGCGTCCCGGCGGCGGAGCGAGCCGGCGACCTTGGCGGTGGTCTCGGGCGCCTTGCGCTCCAGCAGCACCTCGGCTGCGGCTGCGGACCGGAGCTGGGCGAAGCGACGTCGTGACGCCTCGGGCCAGGGCTTGTCGGCGTCCGGGAACGGGAGCACGGCGACGAGCGGGACGCCCTCGGCCACCGCGGCTTCGGCACCCAGCATCTCGGCCCCGAGTCGCAGCCCGGACACCACGTGCAGATCCGCGTGCATGCGGGCCTTGGCGGCCAGGATCTCCTGCACCCGGCGGCTCACGGCGTCGCTGACCGGGTTGGCGTCGTAGCCGCCGAGCTCCGGCGGGCGGGCGCCGAACACCCCGAGCAGCCGACCGGCCGGCAGCCGAGGGTCGCGGCTGGGGGCCGCGGCCGGGGAGGCCGAGCCGACGTCGTCGGCCTCGCCGAGGTCGTCGGGGACCTCGTCGCCGCTGCGCTCGGTCTGGGTGTCGGCGGCGGCGACCGCGAGGCGGTCGGCGATGTCGTTCATCACGTCGCCGCCGTGGCCCTTGACCCACTCGAAGTCCACGTCCCCGCGATCGCGCACGACCTCGATGAAGGGCTCCCACAGGTCGCGGTTCGCCACCGGCTTGCGCTGGCTGTTCTTCCAGTCCTTCGCCAGCCAGCCCTTCCACCACCCGTCGCGGAAGCAGTTGACGACGTAGGTGGAGTCGGACACCACGGTGAGGGGACCCGGGTGGGCGAGCACCGCCTGGTGGGCAGCCTTGATCTCCATGCGCTGGTTGGTGCTCTGGGCCTCGGCCCCGCTCGCCCAGCGACGGTCGTCGGCCACCCACGCCCAGCCGCCCGGACCCGGGTTGCCCTTGCAGGCCCCGTCCGTCCAGACCCGTCGTCTCGTCGCCATGGCCGGCGAACCTACCGGCGCACCCTCCGGTGCCTCCGACGGCCCGGTCCGGTCGCCGGCACCAGACCTGCCTGCCCGCCGTCGAGCTCGAGCAGCGCGCCGAGCTCCTCGGCCGGCATCGGCCGGTGCAGGTGGAAGCCCTGGCCGAGGTCGGCGCCGACCAGCCGGACGGCGTGCGCCTGCGCCTCGTCCTCGATCCCCTCGATCACGACCTCCATGCCGAGGGCGTGGGCCATCGACACGAGCCCGTCCACCAGCCGGGTGTCGGGTCGGGGGCGCGACAGCGGCTCGACGAAGGTGCGGTCCACCTTCAGCACGTCCACCGGGCAGTGGTGCAGCCGGGACAGGACGGAGCTGCCGGTGCCGAAGTCGTCGACCGCCAGCCGGACGCCGAGGGCGCGGAGGGATGCGAGCGAGGGCGGCAGGTCCTCGTCCGACATCACGATTCGGTCGGTGATCTCCAGCTCCACGAGGTGCGGGTCGAGGTCGAGCTCGGCGAGGAGCCGCGCCACGTCGGCGGTGAGGTGGGTGTCGGACAGGTCGCGGCGGGACACGTTCACCGCCGTGCGCACCGGGGTGCCGGCGCGGCACCAGGCGGCGGCCTGCGCCAGCGCCGCGCCCCGGACCCACGCATCGACCTCGACGATCAAGCCGGTCTCCTCCGCCATGGACAGGAAGGCGGCCGGACCGATCAGCCCGAGCTCGGGGTGCTGCCACCGCACCAGCGCCTCGACCGCGACGATCTCGTCCGTCATGAGGTCGACCTGGGGCTGGTAGAGGACCCGCAGCTGCTCGCCGGCGACCGCGTCGTGCAGCTCACGCTCGAGCTTGAGCCGGCTGCGCCCTCGCGGGTGCAGCGTCCGGTGCACGGCGAACCGGTTCCGACCCAGGCTCTTGGCCATGTACATGGCGGCGTCGGCCCGGCCGAGGAGGGTCCCGTAGTCCGTGCCGTGCGCCGGGTAGCAGGCGATCCCGGCGCTCGCCGTCACGAACAGCGACTCGCCGTCCACCTCGAAGGGCTCGCGCAGCCCGTCCAGGAGGCGGCCGACGACCTCCTCGGCCTGCTGGGCGGACTCGAGGTCGGGCAGGAGCAGCAGGAACTCGTCGCCGCCGAGGCGGGCCACGACGTCGGAGGGGCGGAGGCGGGCGGCCAGCCGGGCCGCGACCTGGCCGATGAGGACGTCGCCGGCGACGTGGCCGAGGCTGTCGTTGACGACCTTGAAGCGATCGAGGTCGACGAAGGCGATGGCGGCGATGGTGCCGTGGAGGTCGGCGAGGCGCAGTGCCTCGGCGGCGCGCTCCTCGATCTGGGGCCGGTTGGGGAGCCCGGTCAGCGCGTCGTGCGTGGCCTGGTGGCGGATCTGCGCGAACAGCACCGTGTTGCCGATGGCGGTGCCGGCGTGGTGGGCGAGGGCGGAGACCGCCTCCAACAGGCGCTCGCGCTCGTCCGGGTGGACGGCCGTGCGGAACGACGCCACCAGCAGCCCGTGGAGCACCCCCCGGTGCACGATCGGTGCGACGAACGACTCGACGATGCCCCAGGCGTCGAGGAGCGCGTCGACGTGGGGCTGCTCGCCGGACGTGATGACGAACGGGCTCGGATCGGCGGCGAGGGCAGGCGGACCGTCGGGATCGACCACGTCGAGGCGGAACGGGGCGCCCGGCGAGGACTCGCTGACGACCTGCAGCTCGTAGTGGGCGTGCGACGGGTCCAGGAGCCACACGCCGGCGACGTCGCACCCGGTGACCGCGGACACGGCCGGTGTCACCCGGTCGGTGACCTCGCCCACCGAGCGCGCCTCGGCGAGTGCGCCGGCCAGCTCGAGCAGGACCCGGAGGCTGCGGTGCTCACGATCGGCGGGAGACGTGCTCTCCCCCGCTGGACCGTGCATGGATGACATGGTTGCGCACTTTCGTGCAAAATGCGCCGCCCGACGCTGGAATGGCCCGAAGGGGCCACGGGTTCCATGCCCGATCGGGCTGAGCACGTCGGGACGGTGCACCACCGCGGGCCTGTCGACGATTCGGCGCCTCGGGGCGCGATCGGCGCGATCCCGTGGTTGGCTGGGTCCATGGTGCTCGACGGCCTCCACTTCGACGAACCCCGCCACGACGGGTACGTCAGCCAGCTCCCCGACATCGACCCCGGGGAGACGAGCGAGTGGCTCGACAGCCTCGAGGCCGTCGTCGAGACGCACGGCAAGACCCGGGCCCGCTACCTGATCTCGAAGCTGCTGGCCCGGGCCAACGAGCTCCAGGTCGGCTCCCCCGCCGCCATCTCCACGCCGTACGTGAACACCATCCCGGCCGAGCGCGAGCCGTGGTTCCCCGGCGACGAGCACGTCGAACGCCGCATCCGCGCCTACATCCGCTGGAACGCGGCGGCCATGGTCGTGCGGGCCAACAAGAAGGCCGACGGCATCGGCGGCCACCTCGCCACCTTCGCCTCCTCGGCCGCCCTCTACGAGGTCGGGTTCAACCACTTCTTCCGGGGCAAGGCCGACGGCACCCCCGGGGACCACGTGTACTTCCAGGGGCACGCGGCGCCGGGCATCTACGCACGCGCCTTCCTCGAGGGCCGCCTCACCGCAGACCAGCTCGACCACTTCCGGATGGAGGTCGGCGGCGACGGCATCCCCAGCTACCCCCACCCGCGGCTGATGCCGAACTTCTGGGAGTACCCCACCGTCTCGATGGGCCTCGGCCCGATCAACTCCATCTACCAGGCCCGGTTCCTCAAGTACCTGACCAACCGGCGCGTCGACGACACCGCCGCGAGCAAGGTGTGGTGCTTCATCGGCGACGGCGAGACCGACGAGCCCGAGTCGCTCGGCTCGATCTCCCTCGCGTCGCGCGAGGGCCTGGACAACCTCATCTGGGTCGTCAACTGCAACCTGCAGCGCCTCGACGGCCCGGTGCGCGGCAACGGCAAGATCATCCAGGAGCTCGAGGCCGTCTTCCGCGGCGCCGGCTGGAACGTCATCAAGGTCGTGTGGGGCTCCAAGTGGGACGAGCTGCTCCAGCGCGACGTCGACGGCGTGCTGCTGAACAAGATGAACACCACCGTGGACGGCCAGTTCCAGCGCTACGCCGTCGAGGACGGCAGCTACATCCGCGACGACTTCTTCGGCCCCGATCCACGGCTGCGCAAGCTGGTGGAGCACCTCTCCGACGACGACCTGCGCAACCTCCCCCGCGGCGGGCACGACTACAAGAAGCTGTTCGCCGCCTACAAGGCCGCCACGGAGGCCACCGGCCGTCCCACCGTCATCCTGGCCAAGACGATCAAGGGCTGGACGCTCGGCCCCGACGTCGAGGGGCGCAACGCCACCCACCAGATCAAGAAGATGACCAAGGACCAGCTGCGCACCCTGCGGGACCGGCTGTACCTGCAGGACGAGGTGCCCGACGAGGCATTCGAGGACGCCATCCCGCCCTACATCACGCTGCGCGAGGGCACGCCCGAGCACGAGTACTTCCACTCCCGCATCAAGGCCCTCGACGGCTCGCTGCCGTCTCGCCCCGTACCGCTGCGCAAGAAGCTCACCCTCCCCGACCCGAAGGCGTACGAGGAGCTCCTCGCCGGCTCCGGCAAGCAGGAAGCGGCCACGACCATGGGCTTCACCCGCCTGCTGCGCAACCTGGCCCGCGACCCCGAGTTCGGCGAGCGGGTCGTGCCCATCGTCCCGGACGAGGCCCGCACCTTCGGCATGGACAGCCTCTTCCGCGAGATCAAGATCTACGCCAGCCGCGGCCAGCTCTACGAGCCCGTCGACCACGACCTCCTCCTGTCCTACACCGAGGGCAAGGACGGCCAGATCCTGGAGGAGGGCATCACCGAGGCCGGCTCGATGGCCAGCTTCATCGCCGCAGGCACGGCGCACGCCAACCGGGGCGTCCCGATGGTGCCCTTCTACATCTTCTATTCGATGTTCGGGTTCCAGCGGGTCGGCGACCTCATCTGGGCCGCCGCCGACGCTCGCGCCCGCGGGTTCCTGCTCGGCGCCACGGCCGGGCGCACCACGCTCACCGGCGAGGGCCTCCAGCACCAGGACGGCCACTCCCTCCTGCTGGCCTCCACGGTGCCCACCATCGAGGCCTACGACCCGGCCTTCGCCTACGAGGTCGCCCTCATCGTGAAGGCGGGGCTCGAGCGCATGTACGGGCCGGACTCCCCCGACGAGCTCCGGGACGTCATCTACTACCTGACGCTCTACAACGAGACCCATCCGATGCCGGCGCTGCCCGAGGACCGGCGGGACGAGGTGGCCGCAGGCGTCGTCGAGGGCATGTACCGCTTCGCCGACGCGCCCGAGGGGGCGTCGAAGCAGGCGACGATCCTGTTCTCGGGCCCGATGTGGCAGGCCGCGGTCGCCGCTCGCGACGAGCTGGCCGAGCGCTGGGGCGTCGCCTGCGACCTCTGGTCCGTCACCTCCTACAAGCGCCTGCGGGAGGACGCACTCGCCGCCGAGCGCCACAACCGGCTGCACCCGACCAGCGGCGACGCCCGCACCCCGATGGTCACCGACCGCCTGGCCGGCGTCGACGGCCCGGTCGTGGCGGTCAGCGACAACATGTGCGCGGTGCCCGACCAGGTGTCGCGCTGGGTCGGCCGCCCGTACACGTCGCTCGGCACGGACGGCTTCGGCCGCTCCGACACCCGGGAGGCCCTGCGCTCGTTCTTCGAGGTCGACGCGCCCCACGTCGTCGTGGCCGTCCTCGCCGCGCTGTGCGCAGCCGGCGACGTCGAGGCGTCGGTCGTCGCCCAGGCCATCGAGGCCCACGGCATCGACCCGGACCTGGCGCCACCCTGGACCCGCTGACGGTCGGGGCCGGCGCGCTCGTAGTCTCGGCGCCCATGGTGACGCCCCACATCCCGATCACCGGCAACCCCGACGCCGACCAGCTGCTCGTCGACGACCCGCTGGCGCTGCTGCTGGGGATGCTGCTCGACCAGCAGGTGCCCATGGAGTGGGCCTTCACCGGGCCCTACACGCTGCGCGAACGGCTCGGCCACCTGGACCCGCACCAGGTGGCGGCGATGCCGGTCGACGCGTTCGTGGACGTGTGCCGGGACAAGCCGGCGATCCACCGCTTCCCGAAGTCGATGGGCGAGCGCATCCACGCCGCCTGCGCGCACGTCGTCGAGCACCACGACGGCCACGCCGAGCGCATCTGGACCGAGGCCGCCGACGCCGACGACCTGTACGCCCGGCTGCGCGAGGTCCCGGGCTACGGCGACGAGAAGACGAAGATCTTCATCGCCATCCTCGCCAAGCGCTTCGGCATCCGGCCCGACGGCTGGGAACGGGTCGCCGGTCCCTTCGCCGACGACACGCCCCGCTCGGTGGCCGACGTCGCCTCCGAGGAGTCGCTGCACGAGGTCCGGAAGTGGAAGAAGGCCCAGAAGGCGGCCAAGAAGTCCAAGGCCGAGTGAGCTCTGGCTAGGCGGTGCGCGGGACCGCCGAGTTCCGCTGGCGGTCGAGCCACCCGAGCAGGATCGCCATCGCCCTCGGGTCGTGGCGCAGCCGGTGCCCGGCTGCGTCGAGCAGGCGCATCTCGGCTGCCGTGTGGGCGTCGGCGATCACCCGGGCATCGAAGTCGGGGACGAGGTCGTCGGATGCGCCGTGCACCACCAGCAGCGGGCGCGGGCGCAGGCGCTGGGCACCGTCGACCGCCTTGGTGAGGCGCATCTCCCGGGCCCAGCCGTCGAGCAGCGCCGGTGTGGCATCCGCGTGCACGATGCCCACCTCACGAGCGTGCTCGTGCAGCTGGCGGGGGTTCGACGCCCAGTCGTCGAAGTCGGCCGGCGCGGCGAGGGCGGCCACCCCCTGGATGTCGGTGTCGTCCGCGCCGGCGCAGATGGCGAGCGCCCCACCCGTGCCGAAGCCGACCAGCCAGACCCCGCTGACCCTGGCCGTCGACCGCACGTGATCGACCGCGGCGTGGATGTCGTTCTTCCAGCCCTTGATGGAGAAGGCTCCCTGGCTGCCGGCCATGCCGCGCAGGTGGGGCGAGAAGGCCACGAACCCCATGTCGTCGGCGATGCGGTCGGCCAGCTCGGCCATCGCCGACACGGCGCCGGCGGTGCCGGCCGGGCCCGAGGGGTAGCCGTGCACGATGACGACCGCCGGCCGGGGCGGTCCGCTGGCGACCACGCCGGCCAGGTGGCCGGTCAGGGTGAGGGAGCCGGAGCCGAAGTGCTCCTCCACGCGCCGCTCGCGCCAGTCAGTCGGCGGTCTTCGCAGCGCAGGCGCCGCAGACCCGGTACCCGCGGTTGCGGGCCTCGACCTCGGTGTCCGGTCCGAAGGTGAGCCACGACTCGGCCTTGGCGATGTCGTCGAGCACCGCCTTGTCGCACACGTTGTCCTGGTCGTGGACGACGAAGGAGCGCTTGTCGCCCAGCCAGCGGTGCTCTTCGATCCGAACGAGGCGATCAGACATGCCGGCACGATACGCGGGACGGGGAGGCGCCGGGCAATGCCGGCACCTCCCCGTTCCAGTTCTCGAACCGAGCGATCGTTGACCACCGGGTGGGACCAGCTCCCGGCCGCGTCGCTCGGCGGTGGCCTGGTGGGATTCCACCAGATCGGTCCGAGAGGACTGACCTAGCGGCCAGCCACCTCCAGGGTCCCAAGACGATTGTCGTGCATGTTGTGGACCACCTCCCTTCTCTGGTGCGAGAGAGGGTAGCGGCGTCTCCGGAGATGTGGCGCGCGTTTCCTAGAGCTCGGGCGGCGGGACGGCCGGTCCGACCGCACCGATCTCCACGAGGTGGTCGAGCAGCAGGTCGAGCACCTCGAGGACGGCGTCGTCGGTGACCTCCATGCCGACCTCGTCGGCCCGGCCGAGCACGACGGCGACCGCCTCGTCGTCGGCCACCACGACCGGCGCCCGCTCCAGGTCCAGGTCGAGGTCCTCGCCCGGCATGGCGCTCAGCCCCCGCGATCGCAGGTGCTGCAGCGAGAACTCGATCAGCTGCTTGACCTCGTCCATCGTGAGGCCCATCGCCGACTCGACGCTGAGGTTCTCGGCGACGTGGATCACGGCCTCGTCCATGTCGAACACCGTCGTGGTGGGCGTGTGCCCGAGACGGAACGCCTCGGAGCCGACGAAGGCCGCGGCGATGGCGAAGACCAGCAGCGCACCGACGACCACGAACACGAAGACCACGCCGGCACGCTACCGACGTGGTCCCCGGGGGCCCAGGTCGCTCAGGGCACGACGACCGTGAAGGACCGGGACGTGTAGCGACCCGCCTCGGTCGAGACCACGACCACCGTGTGGGTGCCCGGACCCGCGAGCGCCTCGACGTCCAGGGTCACCGTGGCCTCGCCGTACCCGGTCCGGACGGGCGTCGAGCCGTCGACGACGACCCACGTGGCGCCGGCGGTGGGCGACAGGTCGAGCTCGACGGGTGAGGTCCGGGTCTCCGACGGGTTCGTCCGCTGCACCGGCTCGACCCGCGGGCCGTCGAGCACGAACGCGACGCCCAGCGCCCGCTCCGGGTCCCCCGGGTCGCCGGTGACGATGACGGCGTACGACGCGGTCTCGACCGTGCCCTCCCGCTCGACGTCGCCCGTGAAGACGACGGCCGTCGCAGCGAGGCCCTCGTCGTCGATCAGGGGGATCACCGAAGGCGGGAGGTCCGCGAAGGCGGCGGCACCCTCGGCGAGCCCGCTCCCCAGCTCCCGGAACGACTCCAGCGGGAGCGACGCCTGCGACGTCTCGTCGAGCAGTGCATGGGCGGCGTCGACGTCGCCCTCCCCCAGCAGCGTGAGCCACTCGGTCGCGAGCCCCTCGGGCGTCACGACCGCGACGCCGGGGTCCGGGACCGTCGCGGTGGTCGTCTCCGGGGTCGGGGCCGGCTGGCTCGCGTCGGGGGTGGGGTCGGGGGTGCGGTCGGCCACGTCGACCTGGGCGTCGCCGTCGGCGGCCTGCTGCAGCGCCGGCAACCCCAGCCCGACGGCGAGTGCGACGGCCGCCGCCGCAGCTGCCGCGACCGCCGGCGCGCGACGGGACCGGATCGGGCCGGAGCGACGGGCGTCGCGCGCCGTGCCGAGCTCGACGACGTCGGCGCCGTCGTGGTCGGCGGCGGTCGTGCCCACCGGGTCCGCATCGGGTCCAGCGGCGAGCTGCCCGTCGAGGCGGTCCCAGAAGTCGGGGGCGTGGTCGGGGACGTCGAGGCGGTGCAGGGCATCGCCGACGAGGGCGTCTCGGTGCTCGTTCATCGGATCTCTCCATGCCGATCGGAGCGGGCGGGGTCGAGGGCGGCGCGCAGGGTGCGGCGTCCACGGTGCAGTCGGCTGGCGACGGTGCCGGCGGGGATGCCGAGCACGAAGCCGGCCTCCTCGTAGCTGTGCCCGTCGCGGTCGACGAGCACCAGGGCGGCTGCGGTCTCCGGGTCGAGGGTGGCCATCGCCTGCGCGATGGCGAGCCGCTCGTCGACGTCGGCCTGGGGGCGGGCGGGGCCGGGCAGGTCGCCCGCGTCCACGAGGCCGATCACCTCGCGGCGCCGCCGGAGGTGGTCGAGGCAGGCCCGGTAGACGATGCGGTGCAGCCACGTGCTGAACCGGCTCTCGCCCCGGAACCGGTCGAGGTTGCGGTACGCCTTCAGGTACGCGTCCTGGAGCACGTCGTCCATGGCGCTGCGGTCGCGCAGCACCGACCAGGCGAGTGCTCGCATCTGGTCGTCGTGGCGGCGCAGCAAGGTGGTGAAGGCGGCGTGGTCGCCCTGCCGGGCGTCGTCCACGAGCCGCTCGTCCCGCACGTCACGCCGACGGGCTCGCCCCAACACGGGGTCATCGGTCATCTGCATCACCGCCTTGGACGCCACCCACGCCCGGATCCTTCACCAGAACGGGAAGAGGGGGAGGCGCCGGGCCTCCCCCTCTTCGGAACCATCTCTTCGGAGCTGGACGCGCATCCGTCGCAGAAGCGCGTTGCGACGACGCGCGTCCAGTTCCTCTCGCGCTAGATGCCGATGCGCTGTGCGAGCAGCTCGCGGTGGTACGTCGGGTCGCCGAACAGCAGCTCGGAGCTCTTGGCCCGCTTGAAGTACAGGTGAGCCGGGTGCTCCCAGGTGAAGCCGATGCCACCGTGGATCTGGATGTTCTCGGCCGCAGCGTGGAAGTACGCCTCGGAGCAGTAGGCCTTGGCGAGCGAGGCCACCGAGGGAAGCTCGTCGTTCATCTCGGCGGCGCACCAGGCGGCGTAGTAGGCGGCGGACTTGGCCGACTCGACCTCGAG
This sequence comes from Acidimicrobiaceae bacterium, assembly GCA_036675575.1. Classification (GTDB taxonomy): domain Bacteria; phylum Actinomycetota; class Acidimicrobiia; order Acidimicrobiales; family Salinilacustritrichaceae; genus Salinilacustrithrix. The sequence continues at coordinate 15,494 of JAKFET010000166.1, read as the reverse complement.
CAGCATGTCGGCGCACTTGTGCTTGATGGCCTGGAACGAGCCGATGGGCCGGCCGAACTGGACGCGGTCCTTGGCGTACTGCACGGCCATCTCGAGGACGAACTGGGCGCCACCGACCTGCTCGGCGGCGAGGGCGACGACGGTGAGGTCGAGGACGGTGGACAGCACGTCCCAGCCCTTGCCCTCGGTGCCGAGCAGCGTGGCCGGCGTGTCGGCGAAGGTGAGCTTGGCCTGCTTGCGGGTCTGGTCCATGGTGGACAGCGCCTCGCGGGAGAGGCCCGACGCGTCGGACTTCACGGTGAACAGGGAGGTGCCGGCGTCGGACTTGGCCGCGACGATGATCAGGTCGGCGGTGTGGCCGTCGAGCACGAACATCTTCTCGCCGGTGATCGAGTAGCCGTCGCCGGACTTGGTGGCGGTGGCCTCGATGCCGGACTCGTCCCAGCGGCCGTTGGACTCGGTGAGGGCCAGCGTGGCCTTGACCTCGCCCGACGCGATGCCGGGGAGGAACTCCTTCTTGGCGGCGTCGTCGCCGCTCTGGAGGATGGTGTTGGCGCCGAGGACGACGGTGGAGAAGTAGGGGGCGGCCAGCAGGCGGCGACCCATCTCCTCGAGCACGACGCACAGCTCCACGTAGCTGTAGCCCGAGCCGCCGTACTCCTCGGGGATGATGAGGCTCTGCAGGCCCATCTGCTCGGCCATCTGGCTCCAGACGGCCTCGTCGAAGCCGTTCTCCGTCTCCATCAGCTCGCGGACGGTCTCTTCGGACGACTTGTTGTCGAGGAAGGAGCGGACGATGTTCCGCAGCTCTTCCTGCTCTTCGGAGAAGGCGAAGTTCACGTGGGGTCTCCCCTGTAGGCGGTGCATTGACTGGTCGGTCAAGGTAGGCGGCCGTCCCGCCCCGCTCAACCCGGTCGGTGTACACCGGTGCTACACCGTCTACGCTCGGCGCGTGGAGTCGATCGGCGTCCGGGAGCTGCGCAACAACGTCGCCGCCGTCCTGCGCCGGGCCGCGGCCGGCGAGCGCATCGTGGTCACGGTGGACGGGGTCCCCGCCGCCCAGCTCGGTCCCATCGAGCCCACGAGCGCGCCCACGCTCGAGGACCTGGTGGCGACCGGCCTCGTGCTGTCACCGCAGCGCCCGGGTGCGCCGGCCGCCGAACCCGCCCCGATCGACGTCGCCGTCGACATCCGCGTCGACGACGTGCTGGCCGAGCTGCGCGGCGGCCAGTGACGCTGCTCGCCGTCGACACGTCGGCCCTGCTGCGCCGCTACGTGCGGGCGAGCGGGCACGGCCTGGTCACGGAGGCCATGGCCGAGGCCACCACGTGGTGCGCGTCCGCGCTCGCCCGCACCGAGACCCTGCAGGCGATGCACGCCGTGGCCGCCACCCCCGGCCAGCACGACGCGCTGTGGGCCGCGCTGCGTGCGGACTGGGAGCGGTTCCACGTCGTGCCGGTCGACGAGCGCTGCCTGGCTCGGGCGGTGGAGATCGGAGCCACGTTCCGGGTCCGGTCCACCGACGCCATCCACCTCGCCGCTGCCGAGCGGCTCCCGGCGCCGGTGCGCTACCTGACCTTCGACCGCCGCCAGATCCCGGCCGCCGCCGGGCTCGGCTTCGAGGTGATCGCCCCCGCGAGGACCTCTGAGCACTCGCCCTCCGGCTCGGCTCCTTAGGGTGGAGGCATGAGCACGCTGCACTGGGAGGACACGGCCGCCGAGATCCACAAGGTGGTCGTCGGCCCGATGGACAACAACGTGTTCGTGCTCCGCTGCAAGCAGACCGGCGACGCCCTGCTCATCGACGCGGCCAACGAGCACGAGCGCCTCCTCGAGCTCTGCCAGCACCTCGGCGTGCGCACGGTCATCGAGACGCACGGCCACTGGGACCACATCCAGGCCGTGCCCGAGCTCCGCGATGCCGGCTACAGCGTCCACGTCACGGCCGAGGACGCCGCCATGCTCCCGGCGTACGACGAGATCCTCGAGGACGAGTCCGTGATCGAGGTCGGCCGGCTCCGCCTGCACACGATCCACTCCCCCGGCCACACCCCCGGCTCCATGAGCTTCCGCCTCGACGGCGCCCCGATCCTGTTCTCCGGCGACACCCTCTTCCCGGGCGGTCCCGGCAACACGTCCTTCGAGGGCGGCGACTTCGACACGATCATCGCCTCGCTCGACCGCCGCCTCTTCACCCTCCCGGCGGACACGATCGTCCTGCCCGGCCACGGCGACGACACCACCATCGGCACCGAGCGGCCGCACCTCCAGGAGTGGATCGACCGGGGCTGGTGACGGTGACCGACGCACTCCCCTACGACGAGCGCCCCACCGACGACACCCCGGTCCACACCGCAGATCTCCCACCCACCCCGATCCGGGACCGGAACATCCCGGCGACGGCCTGGGTCGAGGCACCCGCCGACCTGACCACGCTCGGCGAGGACCTCCCCGGCCGGCCGGTCGCCGAGTACAAGCGCCGGATCGGGCCGTGGATCCTGTGGCGTGCCGGGCCGGCCTCCAAGGGCGACGCCCGCTACTGGGCGGCGCACGAGGACGACCTCGGTCGCGCCTACACGCTGCGCCTGTTCCCCGACGGCTCGGCCGAGGGCGCGGGCCCGAGCGGTACGGTGCACGAGCGCTTCCGGGCGTGGAAGGAAGACCTGCGCGACAGCGAGGTCTGAGCTCCGGCGAGGGCGCTCACCACTTCCCCGACGGGACGATGGCCAGCCCGACGGGCACGTTCCGCTCGCGACCGTCGCTCGGGCGGTTCCGGACGCACCAGCCCTGCGCACAGGACGTCACCATCGTCGACGACCCGCCGCCGTCCATGTTGATCCCGTGGGTCGCGCCGAGCCGCACCAGCAGCTCGCGCGACTCGTCCAGCGTCATGCCCTGGCTGTGCGCCTGGCGCCCGTCGACGACCACGAACCACATCGAGCCGAGGTCGTCCCAGCCGACCAGGGTGCGGGGGTGCAGCCTGGTGACCTTGCCGTCCGCCGGGTCGAGGGCGGTCGGCTGGCCGGCCTCGAGCAGGGTCGGGTGGCCCGAGACCGCCATCTCCAGCCCGGCGGGCGACCGCACCACCAGGTCGAGCGGCACGGCGGCGTTCTGCGTGGCGAAGGCCCAGAGCACGTGCGCCCCCATGCCCGAGCCGCTGAGCACTGCACCGTGGCGCGGGATGGTCGCGTTGCCGCCGGTCTCGAGCGCCAGGATCGGGACCCGCTGGCGCACGCCGCCGGTCCACTGCGGCGTCGGGGCGTGCACGACCAGCTCGACGGTGCCCGGCGCCGAGCCGGTGCTGGCACCGAAGTTGCGGTCGTGCAGGGTGATCTGGTCGCGCCGGACGCCGATGTTGACCCCGGCGATGGGCAGCACCTCGGTGCCGGCGGGGCGCAGCGCCTCGAGGCTCGCCGACCACTCGATCGGCCCGGTCTGCATCCGGCCGTCCTGGATCTTCAGCTGGTACTGGTGCGCCGTGGGCGACTGCACGAACTCGTGCTTGCGCACGACCGCGCCGTGGGGCATGTGACAGGTCGGGCAGGTGGCGAAGCTGGCGTTGACGCAGGCCACGGCACCGGCGCGCGCGCACATCGAGGACACGACCTCGCGGCCGGCGGCCAGCTGCGCGCCCGACACCACCGGCTTGATCCGAACGGGAGCGCCGGGGTGGACGTGGACGACGTGCGTGCGCACGGGCGTCGGCTCCTGCACGATCTCGAAGTCGACGCCGTCCCACAGCACGTCGCGCGCCAGCAGCTGCCAGCCCCACTCGTGGTGGCCCGACGCCGTCGGTCCCAGGGCGAGCAGCACGGCGACCACACCGGCCACGGCGACGAGCCGTGGCGTCCTCCTCGTCTGCACCCCAGCTCCCCACATCGTCCGCCGACGGTCGCAGGAGCGTAGGGAGGGAACCCGCAGCCATCGCGTGCCGAGCCGGTGACGTTCGCGTGACGTTCGCCGGTCCGCCACCCGCACGTCGCCCCCGCAGGACGGTGTCGCCGAGCGCTGGGGTACCGTGGCCACCGTGCCTCAGGGACCAGAGCTCATCATCATCCTCATCGTGATCCTGCTGCTGTTCGGTGGGGCCAAGCTGCCCAAGCTGGCCCGCTCGCTCGGTCAGGCCCAGAACGAGTTCAAGCGCGGCCTGAAGGACGGCTCGCAGGACCCCGACCTGGACGACCCGGCCACCGAGCGGACCCGCGACCGCTCGAAGGACGCCTGAACCCCGGCGGCGGACACCCGTCACACCCATTATCACTACGCCCGTAGTGGTAATACACTGGGGGGCATGGCTGCGCCCACCGCCCCCCTGTTCGAGATCGACGGCCTGCACGCCCGGGTCGCCGAGGCTCCCGCAGGCGAGGCGCAGGCCGAGATCCTGAAGGGCATCGACCTCACGGTCCAGCCGGGCGAGATCCACGCCATCATGGGGCCGAACGGCTCCGGCAAGTCCACCCTCGCCAACACCCTCCTCGGGAACCCCGAGTTCGAGGTCACCGCCGGCACGATCCGGCTGCGGGGCGACGACATCACCGACTGGGACGTCGACGTGCGCGGCAAGGCCGGCATGTTCCTCGGCTTCCAGTACCCCCAGGCCATCGCCGGGGTGTCGGTCCTCAACTTCCTGCGCCAGGCGCTGTCGGCCCGCAAGGGCATCGACCTGTCCATGCTCGAGCTGCGCCTGTCGATCATGGAGTGGATGGAGCGCCTGGAGATGGACCCCTCCTTCGCCGACCGCTACCTCAACGAGGGCTTCTCCGGCGGCGAGAAGAAGCGCAACGAGATCCTGCAGATGGCGATCCTCGAGCCCGAGGTCGCCATCCTCGACGAGACCGACTCCGGTCTCGACATCGATGCCCTGCAGGTGGTGGCCAAGGGCGTCAACGAGGTCCGGGCCGCCCGCCCCGAGCTCGGCGTGCTGCTCATCACCCACTACCAGCGCCTGCTCGAGCACCTCCACCCCGACCACGTGCACGTGCTCGTCGACGGCCGCATCGTCGCCTCGGGCGGCATGGAGCTGGCCGAGCAGCTCGAGGCCGAGGGCTACGAGTCCTTCCGGGCCGGGAGCACCGCATGACCGGGCCCGCCACGCTCGACGTCGCCCGCATCCGCAAGGACTTCCCGATCCTCGCCCGCCAGGTCCACGGCACGCGCCTCGTGTACCTCGACTCGGCCAACACGTCGCAGAAGCCCCAGTCGGTGCTCGACGCGATGACCGCCTACTACGAGCACTCCAACGCCAACGTGCACCGCGGCACGTACCTGATCGCGCAGGAGGCCACCGAGGCCCTCGAGGGCGCTCGCGGCATCGTGCGCCGCTTCATCGGCGCGCCGTCGGACCGCACCGTGGTCTTCACCAAGAACGCCACCGAAGCGCTCAACCTCGTCGTGCGGGCCTGGGGCACCAAGCACCTGCGGGCCGGCGATGCGGTCGTGCTCACCGAGATGGAGCACCACGCCAACATCGTCCCGTGGCACCAGCTGGCCGAGGCGGTCGGCATCGAGCTGCGCTGGATCCCGGTCACGTCCGAGGGCCAGCTCGACCTGTCCGACCTCGACCGGCTCCTCGACGGCGCCAAGGTCCTGTCCTTCACCGCCATGTCGAACGTGCTCGGCACCGTCACCCCGGTGGCCGACCTCGTCGCCCGCGCCCACGAGGCCGGCGCCATCGCCGTCGTGGACGCCAGCCAGCACGTGCCCCACATCGGCACCGACGTGCAGGCCTGGGGCGCCGACTTCGTCGCCTTCACCGGCCACAAGCTGCTCGGCCCCACCGGCATCGGGGTGCTGTACGGCACCGAGGAGATCCTCGAGGCCACCCCACCGTTCCTGGGCGGCGGCGAGATGATCCTCAACGTCACCAAGGAGGGCTTCACCCACACCGAGCTCCCCTGGAAGTTCGAGGCCGGCACGCCCATGATCGCCGAGGCCGTCGGGCTGGGCGCGGCCTGCGAGTACCTCAGCGCCCTCGGCATGGACGCCGTGCGCCGCCACGAGGTCGAGCTCACCGCCTACACGCTGCGCACGCTCACCGATCGCTTCGGCGACGACGTCACCATCCACGGCCCCAGCGAGCCGGCAGCGCGCGGAGGTGTGTTCTCCTTCGACTACAAGGGCATCCACCCCCACGACCTGACCCAGGTCTTCGACGAGCACGGCGTGTGCGTGCGGGCCGGCCACCACTGCGCCAAGCCGCTCATGCGGGCGCTCGGCACCAACGCCACCGCACGTGCGTCGCTGTACGTGTACAACGACACCGACGACGTCGATGCCCTCGCCGACGCGATGGCCGCCGCCGGCGACTTCTTCAACCTCTGAGGACCACGGATGCCAGGACTCGAAGACCTCTACCGCGAGATCATCCTCGACCACTACCGCTCGCCGCGGAACAAGGGCGAGCTCGACACCCCGCCCGCCACCCGCGTGGAGGGGTTCAACCCGCTGTGCGGGGACGAGATCGTCCTCTACGTCGACGTCGAGGACGACACCGTTCGCGACATCCGCATCGGCGGCCAGGGGTGCTCGATCAGCCAGTCCTCGGCGTCGATGATGTCGGCGGCGGTGAAGGGCAAGACCCTCGCCGAGGTCAAGGGGCTCACCAAGGCGTTCAAGGCCATGATGTCGATCCACGAGCAGAGCCTCGACGGCGAGGGCGACGGGCTCGAGGAGTCCGGCGACTCCGGGCTCGACCCGAGCGAGGTCGCCGACGCCCCCGCCGAGGTCAAGCTCGGCGACCTCGAGGCGCTGCGCGGCGTGGTGAAGTTCCCCGTCCGCATCAAGTGCGCCACGCTCTCCTGGAACACGCTCGCCCAGGGCATCGACGAGGCCACCCAGGCCTGATCGCCGGCGCTACGGCGTCGAGCGCTCCGTGGGGGGCGCCACCCGGACGGTGCCGCGCTCCTGGCGCTTCACCTCGTAGAGCATCTTGTCGGCCCGGTCGATGAACTCGGCCGGCGTCTCCCCCTGCTCGGGGATGGCGATGCCGACCGACAGCCCGGCCCCGAAGTCGGACATCACCGACGCGGCCGCCTCGCACATGCGCCGGCCGATCTCGGCCGCACCCTCGGCGTCGACGTCCTGGAGCAGGGCGGCGAACTCGTCGCCGCCGACGCGGAACATGCGGTCCTCGCTGCGGAGCACGTCGTGCAGCACGGTGGCGAGGCTGCGGAGGGCGAAGTCGCCGGTGAGGTGCCCGTAGGTGTCGTTGACCGTCTTGAGGCCGTCGACGTCGGCCATGACGAGGGCCCACCCGCCCCGGCGACGGGCGCCGACGGTGGTGAGCGCCTCCTGGAACGCGCTCAGGTTGCCGAGGCCCGTCAGGGTGTCGACGGTGGCGCGCGTGCGCAGGTCGTCCACCAGCATCACCATGTCGAGGGCTCGACCGAGCTCGCTGGCGAGCAGCTCGAGCGCCTCCCGGCAGTCCAGTCCGAGCGCCATCGGCGCGTGGTCGGCGAGCAGCAGGAGGCCGAGGCCGCGCTCGCCCGACCGCACCGGAAGCGCCACGATGGAGGACGCCCCGGCCTCGAACAGCTCGGCCAGCTCCGGTCGCACGTCCGGCTGACCGCCGGTCACGATGCAGCTCGACGCCGGTCCGACGTGGCCGAGGAGCTGACCGAGGGTCTCCGGGCTGAGCTGGCGGAGCTCGGGGGCGAGCGGACCCTGCAACGACTTGATGTCGAGCCCGGTCGTGCCGGGGAGGGCGAACAGCGCCGACGACATGCCGCCCACGAGCCCGCCGAGCCGAGCCCCTGCGATCTCCACCTGGTGGACGTCGCTCAGGAGGGCGAGCTCGTGCGTCGCCCGCGCCAGGAGGTGCATCGGCGAGGACGCGCGAGGTGATCCCACGGCACCGATCCGGGCGCCGGCCAGCGCAGCCAGCTCGGCCAGGTGGGTCTCCTGCTCGGCGCTGAACCTCCGGTCGCGCACGACCGTCACGACCCCCACCGCCCGGTCGTCCACGTGGATGGCGTGCGCCGCACGAGACCCGCCTCCGTGCTCGTCGTCGCCTCGGACCAGCCCCTGGGACCGGAAGGCCCGCCCGAGCAACCCCGCCCGCACCGGGATGCCGTCGAGCACCTCGGCGTAGCTGTCGGCTGCGACGCAGCGCAGGAGCCCGTCGCGCTCGAAGTACACGGCGCTGCGATCGCCGATGCGGGCCGCCTCGATGACCAGCTGCTGGGCCACGGCCATGGCGTCGGCCGCCTCGGCCAGGGACTCACGCGCCTGGCGCACCGTGTCGAGCACGAGCGGGGGGCGGCGCCGGCGGGGGCTCGGCGGCGACCAGTCACCGGTGGGCTCGCCGAACAGCGGGCCGCGGGCCAGCACCACGCCGAGCGCGCGCAGCTCGTCGAGCTGGTCGTGGCGCTCGACGCCCTCGGCGATCACGTGGATGTCCTCGTGCTCCGCGAAGGCGACGTAGGCCCGGACCACCGACCGGTTCGCCGGTTCGTGGACGATGTCCCGCACCAGGGCGGCGTCGAGCTTCACGAACGTCGGACGGACCCGGGCGATCATGGCCAGGCTCACGCCGGAGGTGTTCTCGATGGAGAGGTGCACCCCGGCGGTGGCCAGGGCGTCGAGCTCGTCGGAGAGGTCGATGAGGCGGTCGACCTCGGCACCCCGCACGTCCACCACGACGCGCGAGCCCAGCCGCTCGCACTCCTCCTGGAGGCGAGGGTCGCCCAAGAGCTCGGCGCTGACGTGGACGAAGACCAGGCCGTCGTCCGGAGGCGTGCCGGCCGCAGCCAGCGAGGCCAGCACGGCGAGCCCACCGTCAGGGGCGTCGTCCACCCAGCGGTGCGGCCGGGCCTCCCACCCGATGGGGCGCCCGGTGCGGAGGTCGACGATGGGCTGGAAGCGGGCGCGACGGGCAGGGGGGCCGACGGCGTCGTCGACCCCGGCCTCGGCCGAGACCTCTCGCCCGCTGGTCACGCCGACTTCCTCCCGATCTCCGCACACCGATCGGTCGGACCCCGCAGGTCCGCCGGTACGACCGGCACTCTCCCTCAGGCGCACTGTACGTGATCCGCATCCGTTGATTTGGCGTCCTGAGCGGATTGATCCGGACGCCCTACGCGTTCATCGGACGAACGACCCGAACCGGTAGCGCACCGTACGGAGCGAGCGGATCACGCCTCCGGGGCGTAGCCGGAAGCCTCGAGCTGCTCGGCGATCTCCGGCCCACCGCTGCGCTCGATGCGCCCCGCGACCAGCACGTGGACCACGTCGGGCCGCAGCTCGGTGAAGAGCCGGCGGTAGTGCGTGATGGCCAGGACGCCGAGGCCCTCGTCGGTGAGCTGCTCCACGCGTCGGCTCACGTCGCGCAGGGCGTCGATGTCGAGGCCCGAATCGATCTCGTCGAGGATGGCGATGCGGGGGCGGACCGTCGCCAGCTGCACCGTCTCGTTGCGCTTCTTCTCGCCGCCGGACAGGTCGACGTTGAGCGGTCGGTCGAGGAAGCGCGGCTCGAAGCCGATGTTCGCCGCCTCGGCGGCGATCGTGGCGCGCACGGCCTCCGGGTCGCGGCCCGCCGCCACGGCGGACTCCACCAGCATCTCCTCGAGCCGGACGCCGGGCACCTCGACCGGGTACTGCATGGCGAGGAACAGCCCGGCCCTGGCCCGCTCCCAGGCCGGCAGCGCCAGCAGGTCGACGCCGTCGAGCGTGGCCGTGCCGCCGGTGACGGTGTAGCTGGGGTGGCCGGCCAGGACGCCGGAGAGGGTGGACTTGCCGGCGCCGTTCGGGCCCATGACCGCGTGGACCTCGCCGGAGGACACGGTGAGGTCGACCCCGTTCAGGATCTGCTTGCCGGCCACGTCGGCCGTGAGGCCCCTGATCTCGAGGGTGCTCATGCGTCCAGCTCCACGTACACGTCGCCGTCGGTCACGGTCACCTCGTAGGTCGGGGTCGGCCTGGTCGCCGGGAGCACGGTCGGCACGCCGTCGTCGAGGCGGAACGTGCTGCCGTGCTTCCAGCACTCGATGGTGCCGGCCTCGCAGTCGACCTCGCCCTCGGACAGGGAGATGTCGGCGTGGGTGCAGCGGTCGCCGATGACGTAGACGTCGTCGCCGCAGCGCACGACGGCGAGACGGTGACCGTCGACGTCGACGCGGATCGCGCTGTCCGGATCGACGTCGGCCAGGGAGCAGACGCGGGTGCTCACGGCATGGTCCTCTCGAGCTTGGCCTCGAGCGAGCTGCGCACCAGGTCGTCGAGGGCGCCGAGCTCCAGGCCGCCGAGGACCTCGTCGAAGAACCCACGCACGATGAGGCGCTCGGCCCGGCCGGTGGGGACCCCACGGCTCTCGAGGTAGAAGCGCTGCTCGGCGTCGACGGGGCCGACGGTCGAGGCGTGGCTGCACTGGACCTCGTTGTTCTCGATCTCGAGGTTCGGCACCGACTCGGCCCACGCCTCGTCGGAGAGCTTGATGTTCCGGTTGGTCTGGAACGCCTGGGTGCCACGGGCCGTCGGACGGATCTTGATGAGGCCGGTGTACACCGATGCCCCACGCTCGCCGAGGGCGCCCTTGAAGAGCAGGTTCGAGGTGGTGTCCGGGGCGACGTGGTCCTGGAACGTGCGGAAGTCGAGCAGCTGGGACCCGTCGCCGAAGTAGGCGGCGGTGATCTCGCCGTGGGCGCCCCGTCCGGCCATCGTCGTGTCGACGCGCGTCCGGGCGTAGTCGCCGCCGAAGGCGGCGACGCCGGCGTGGAGGGTGCCGCCCTGGTCGACGGTGGAGGCCAGGCGACCGATCTGCCAGGCGGCGTCGCCGAGCAGCTGCACCGTGCGGTGGCGCAGCGTGGCGTCGCGCCCCACGGCCAGCTCGGTGACGGGCAGGGCGAGGGTCCGCACGCCGTCGGGGCCGTGGTGGACCTCCACGACCGAGGCGGTGGCGGCCTGGCCGACCTCGACCACGAGGCGGGGGAACGACGCGACGCCGTCGGGTCCGCTGGTGTGGACGACGACGATCTGGCCGGCGTCGACGCCGGCCGGCACCTGCACCACGATCGGGGAGGCGAAGGCGTCGTGGAGCGCGCCGAGGGCGTCGGTCTCACCCAGCACGCTGCCGAGCGGCCCACCCTCGACGAGGTCGTCGCCGGTGGTGATCCGGACCCGGGCGCCCTCGGCGAGGTCGACGCGGGTGACCTGGCCGGCGACGGTCCACACGACCGCGTCAGCGCCGGCGGTGAGCGCCAGGAGGTGGTCCGCCCGGCCGGTGCCCGTGGCCTCGACGTCGGCGGCGGTGCTCGGTCGGTACCGGTCGAGGTCCAGGTCGCCGATGCGGCTGTAGCGCCAGACCTCCTCCTCGGCCGAGGGGAGCGCCGAGCCGGCGAAGCGCTCGGCTGCTGCTCGGCGGCGGTCGACGAGCCACTGCGGACCGGGAAGGGTCGCAGCGGAGTCGGTCGAGAACGTGGCGGTCATCGTGATGAGGGGGTCCCTCTGACGGGCATCTGGGGCGGGCGCGAAGCGGAGGCCGAAACGACCTCCGCGAGGGCGAGCCTACCGAGGGGGTGCCGCGATCCCCCAGTGCCCGGGGCTCGTGGCGCTAGCTGTCGCGGCGGCGGAACAGCCGCTTCCACCGGGGCCTGCTGGCAGCCCGGCGCTCACGCTCGACGTCGGCCATCATCTCCGGGCCGGCGGCGTTGACGATCTCCTCGGCGGCGTCGAGCAGGGCGGCGATGGCGCCGTCGTCCTCGTCCAGCCCGGGGGGCTCGACCGGCGTCGACGGTGTCACCAGCGTCCCGTGCTGCCAGTTCACGTCGACCAGCCGGGGCGTGAATCGCGAGCAGTCCTCGGGGCACCGCCACGGGGCGTGGGGCGCGAGGTCGAGGTCGCACTTCCGGACGGTGTCGCCGTTCGGGTACGTGCGCGATTCGAAGTACTTGCAGTCCTGCCGCATCGGCATGGTGCCAGTGTGGCAGCGAGGGCGCGCCGATCCTCCCCGCCCCGGCAGGAGGTCGTCACCTCGCCGCCGAATCCCGGCGGGTGGACCGCGCCGCCCCGGAGCTCGACGAGATCGAACCCGAGGCCACCGGCTGGGCGGCGCTCGGCCGCAACCACCGCCTGCTGCTCGCGCTGCTCGGGGCCACCAGCTTCTTCGACGGCTTCGACCGCGGCATCCTCACCGTCGCCCTGCCCCAGATCCGGGACAGCTACGGCCTCGACCAGGGGCAGATGTCGCTGTGGGTGTCGATCCTCTACGTCGGCGCGCTGCCGGCCCTGCTCCTGACCCGACGGGCCGACACGGTCGGTCGCCGCAAGATGCTGCTGGTCTCGATCGTCGGCTACACGGTGGCGACCGGGCTCACGGCCCTCGCCCCCTCGATCGGCTGGTTCGTCACGTTCCAGTTCGTCGCCCGGCTGTTCCTCAACGCCGAGCACGCCTTGGTTTTCACCCTGGCCGCAGAAGAGCTCCCGGCCAAGGCGCGCGGGTTCGGGTTCGGGTTCCTGTCGATGAACCTGGCGCTCGGCGTCGGCCTGTCCGCCATCGTGTTCGGCACCGCGTTCGAACCTGCGGGGATCTCGTGGCGCGTCATGTACCTGATCGGGTTGCCGCCGCTCGTGCTCATCGGCTGGCTCCGACGCCGCATCCCGGAGTCGAAGCGGTTCGAGGCGGCGCGGGACGGGGGCGAGCTGACGGGCAGCTGGCGAGCCATCTTCCGCTCCACGCACCGGCGGTGGCTCCTGCTCCTGTGCGCCACCGCCTTCCTGCTCGAGCTCGGCACCCACGCCTCGGTGTTCACCCAGGACTTCCTGCAGGAGGACAAGGGCCTGAGCCCGACCCTCGCCAGCCTGATGCTCGTGGCCGCCGGCCTGCCCGGCATCCCGATCATGGTGTGGGCCGGCGGGCTGTCCGACCGGCTCGGCCGACGGGTCGTCGGCTGCGCCCTCGCCGCGATGGGCGTGGTGGGCGCGGTCGGCTTCTTCTGGCTGCCGGGCGGGGTGCCCGTCCTGCTCGCGTTCATGGCGCTGACCCTCGTCGGCCAGATGGGCGCCGGCCCCGTGCTCGGCACCTACTCCACCGAGCTGTTCCCCACCGCCCTGCGCAGCCAGGCCGGATCATGGGCCAAGGTCGCGGCCGTCGGCGGCCAGGCCGGCTCACTCGCCCTCGGCGGCATCCTGATCTCGCTCACCGGCGGCCTGCCGGGAGCCGCCACCGTCTTGATGGTCGGCCCCATCGCCGCCATCGTGGTGTTCGCCCTGTGCTTCCCGGACACCCACGGACGGGAGCTGGAGGACACGGCGGGCGGGTTCCCCGACCGCGACGGCGTCGCAGCCGAGCTGGCCACCCCCATCTGAGCGGGCGTCTCCCTCGGCCGGCCCCGCCCCCCGGCCGCCAGACTGCGGCCATGACGTACTCCATCGTCGCCCGCTGCCCCCGGACCGGCCAGATCGGCGTCGGCGTGCAGTCCCACTTCTTCGGCGTCGGCGCGGTCGTGCCGTGGGCCGAACCCGGCGTCGGGGCGGCCGCCACCCAGGCCATGGCCGAGATCAGCCACGGTCCCGGCGTCCTCGAGCGCCTGCGCGCCGGAGACGACCCGGACGCTGCGCTCGAAGCGGTGCTGGCCGCCGACCCGGGTGCGCCCATGCGCCAGGTCGGCGTCGTCGACGCGGCCGGCCGGGCCGCCGCCCACACGGGCTCCAGCTGCATCGTCGCCGCAGGGCAGGTCGTGGGCGACGGCTTCGCGGCGCAGGCGAACATGATGACCAGGGTCGGTGTCCCGGAGGCGATGGCCGAGGCGTTCCGGGCGACCGATGGTCCGCTGTGGACCCGCATCGTCGACGCCCTCGATGCCGCAGAGGCCGCCGGCGGCGACATCCGGGGGCGCCAGTCGGCCGCGGTCGTCGTGGTCTCCGGTGCCCCGGCCGAGCGACCGGGTCACGGCACCGTGGTGGACGTGCGGGTGGACGACCACGCCGATCCCCTCGGCGAGATCCGACGGCTCGCCGACCTCAGCGTCGCCTACGGGCGCATCGACGAGGCCGAGCAGCTGCTCGCCCAGGGTCGTCCCGCCGAGGCGGTCGACATCTACGACGAGCTCCTCGCCGCCCACCCCGACAACGCCGAGTTCGCCTTCTGGGCCGCCGTGGCCCTCGCCGGCGCAGAGCGGGCCGACGAGGCGCGACGGATCGCCGCGCCGGTGCTCGGTGCGCCCGACGGTGACCGGTGGCGGGAGCTGCTCGTGCGCCTGCCGCCCGCCGGCCTGACGGAGCAGCGCGTCGTGGACGAGCTGCTCCGCTGAGCCTGGGTCAGCCGACCGAGCCCTCCATCTGGAGCTCGATCAGGCGGGACCACTCGACGGCGTACTCCATGGGCAGCGTGCGGGTGACCGGCTCGATGAAGCCGTTCACGATCATGCCCATGGCCTGCTCCTCGGTGAGGCCGCGGCTGCGCAGGTAGAAGAGCTGCTCGTCGGCGACCTTGGAGACGGTGGCCTCGTGGCCGATGTTCGCGTCGCGCGCACCGACCTCCATGTAGGGGTAGGTGTCGCTCACCGAGTGCTCGTCGAGGATGAGGGCGTCGCACTGGACGTGGCTCTTGCAGCCGTAGGCGTCGTCCTCGACCCGGATGAGGCCGCGGTAGCTGGTGCGGCCGCCGTCCTTCGAGATCGACTTCGACACGATCTTCGACGTGGTCTCGGGCGCGGCGTGCACCATCTTGGACCCGGTGTCCTGGTGCTGGCCCTCACCGGCGTAGGCGACGGAGAGCACCTCGCCCGAGGCCTTGGGGCCCACCAGCCAGACGGCCGGGTACTTCATGGTGAGGCGGGAGCCGATGTTGCCGTCGATCCACTCCATGTGGCCCTCGGCCTCGACCCGGGCCCGCTTGGTGACCAGGTTGAACACGTTGTTCGACCAGTTCTGGATGGTCGTGTACGTGACCCGGGCGCTGGGCTTGACCACGATCTCGACCACTGCCGAGTGCAGCGAGTCGGTGGTGTAGGTGGGGGCCGAGCACCCCTCGATGTAGTGGACCTTGGAGCCCTCGTCGGCGATGATCAGCGTCCGCTCGAACTGACCCATGTTCTCCGCGTTGATGCGGAAGTAGGCCTGCAGCGGCATCTCGACCTCGACGCCCGGCGGCACGTAGATGAACGAGCCACCCGACCACACCGCCGTGTTGAGCGCGGAGAACTTGTTGTCGTTCGGCGGGATGACCGTGCCGAAGTACTTCTTGACCAGCTGCGGGTACTCGCGCAGCGCCGTGTCCATGTCGGTGAACAGGACGCCCTGCTGCTCCAGGTCCTCCCGGTTCTTGTGGTAGACGACCTCGGACTCGTACTGGGCGGTGACGCCGGCGAGGTACTTGCGCTCGGCCTCGGGGATGCCCAGCTTCTCGTAGGTCTGCTTGACCGAGTCGGGCAGCTCGTCCCACGCGTCGACCTGATGGTCGGTCGGCTTGATGTAGTAGAAGATGTCGTCGAAGTAGATCTCCGACATGTCGCCGCCCCAGCTGGGCATCGGACGCTTCAGGAAGTGCCGGTAGGCCTTCA
>JAKFET010000090.1:0-5932 GCA_036675575.1 Acidimicrobiaceae bacterium | reverse complement strand
GATGGGTTCCTGGAGGACCTCCGCGCCGGAGGCCCGGACCGTCTCGAACGTGGCGTCGAGATCGTCGGTGCGGAAGACGAGGATGGGGAGGGCGCCCTTGACGAGCAGCTGCTGGAGGGCGTCGCCGTCGTCCTGGGAGCGGCCGGCGTGCGGTTCGGAGAGCACCAACTCCAGGTCGGGCTGGGCCTTGCTGCCGAGGGTGACCCAGCGCTGCCCGTCGGAGCCGACGTCGTTGCGGACCTCCAAGCCGAGCACGTCCCGGTAGAAGGCGAGCGACTCGTCGAGGTCGGTGACGCGACCGGAGATGTGGGGCAGGTCCTTGAAGACCTCGCTGGCGGAGCCGCCCTTGAAGTCGATGAACAGCAGGCTGAGGTCGCGAGGCGACTGGTAGGCGACGAGGCCGGCGACGAGGGCCTGGATGAGCTCGCTCTTGCCGGCACCCGACGTGCCGCCGATGAGGCCGTGGGGGCCGTCGGACACGAGGTCGAGGGTGAGGGGGCCGTCGGCGGTGGTGCCCACCACGGCCTCGAGCGCGTACCCGCCGTGGCGCCGACGGTCGACCGACCACTCCTGCTGGATCCACCCGGGCGTGACCTCGTCGATCCCGTGGGCGGCCAGCAGTGGCACGACGCGCGGGATCGACGACGTGGACGTGGCCGAGGAGGCGTCGCGCAGCGGGGCGAGCGAGCGGGCCACGGTGTCGGGGAGCGACCGGTCGACGCCGTCGGCGGAGAACGACTCGGTCGGGGTCTCGGGGTCGGTGAACCACAGCCGCGACAGCTGCTCGGCGCCGACCTGGCTGCGGTCGGCCAGCTCGGCCACCACCCGGCACTGCGGCGGCACCCGGTCGGCGCTGTCGCTCAGCCACAGCACCGAGATCCCGACGTCCGGGCTGCGGTCGAGCACCTGGGCGACCAGGTGGGGGTCGGGCTCCACCAGGCGGTCGAGCACGACCAGCACCCACGGCCAGCGCCGGTCGACGCCGTGGTCGGTGCCCGACTCGCGGAACTCGGCGACGTCGAGCACGGCCTGCAGGAGCTCGTCGGCCGAGCGGCGGTCGGTGGCCAGGTGCGGGCCGCCGATGGGCGAACCGGTGGCATGGGTGTGCGGGACCCACTTCAGCCAGCTCACCAGGTCCATCTCGGGCGACGCCGCGGCGGCGACGACGAGGTCCTCGGGGCTGTGCAGGCACACGGCCTGGATCAGCAGGGCCTTGGCCAGCGACGCGACCTCGCGCCGGGGGCCGTGGATCCCGAGCACGCCCAGGTCGGCCAGCGGCACCGTGACCGGCACCCGCTCGAAGCGCCGGTAGCGCTCGGCGAGCTCGTCCAGGCGGGCCACCAGCTCCTCGTCCCCGTCGGTCGGGGACTCGGCCTCGATGTGGGGCTCGGCCGGACCGAGCCCGGCGCGCAGCGACAGGAACTCGGGCACGTCGCGGCCCCGCGACCACAGGGTCCGGTCGCGGCGCTCGGCCCGCCGGCGCAGGTCGGCCAGGTCGGGGGCGGCGGCGAGGCGTGCCGTCTCCTCCTGGGCGTACGCCGCCGCCCAGGCCTCGGCCCGCTCGTCGAAGCGCTTCTCGAACGCCGCCAGGTCGCGCTCGTGGCGCTCGCGGCCCCGCTTGCGGCTCTCGAAGTACGACGCCGCCCCGGTGATGGGGGCGAGGAGCACGAACAGCAGGAACCGGGGCTCCTGGAGCGCGGCCGCCATGAGGATGCCGCCGAGCAGGGGTGCGGCGGACGACAGCCAGGAGAACCGGGCCGGCTCCGGGGTGGCCGGGACCTTGCGGATCGGCGGGAGCACGACCTCCTCCGGCCGGGCCGGGCGCAGCGGCGTGCGGTGGAAGGCGACCTGGCCGAGCTGGTCGATCCGGGCCGCCGGTCGGGCGTCGACCGGCCCGACGACGAGCACCGAGTCGCCGAGGCGGATCTCGCTGCCCGCCCCGACGACGACGGGCCCGTCCGGGCGGGCCCCGTCGACGAGGAGCGGGTTGGTGACGTCGGGCTGCTCGAGGAACGTCACCGTGAGGTCGTCGGCGACCGTCACCTGGAGGTGCGAGCGGGACACCGCTGCGTCGGGGATCGCCCGGTACGCCGGGTCCTGCTCGGCGTGGCTCCAGGGCCGGCCGATGGTGTAGCGGCCCGGCCCGAGCTCGGCCCGCCAGCCCGACGCCGGTCCGCCGACCGCCTCGATCCGCATGATGGCGTCCGGCTGGGGTGCGCCGGAGCCGCTCGTCGACTCCGCCAGCACCAGCTCCTCGCCCGACACGAGGCCGACCTCGGCCAGGGAGGCGTGCGGGTCGAGCACCTGGCCGGAGATCGCCCGCACGAGGGCCACGCCGCCGCCGACCCCGGGGAAGGTGGCCAGGGCGCGCCGGAGCTCGTCGACCGTGTGGGACGCCTCGACGGTGGCGACCAGGTCGACGGACCGGTCGGTGCCGGCGGGGGTGACCCGGAGCATCAGGTGCATCGGCGCGTCCCTCCGGTCGGGGTCATCGGGGACCGCCCGGTCGCCGCAGCGACGTGGGGTTCACCGCGGCGCGCAGGCGCGCGGCCCGGTCCAGCTCGGCGGCGAGCGCGGCGCGAGCGTCGTCCGACAGAGTCCACGCGGCATCGACGTCGTCGTCGCTCGGATCGTGGGGCCCGAACACGGCCGTGTCGGCCCGGTCGGCCAGCGGACCGGCACCGGGAGCGCCGACGACCGTGGCCAGCTCGCGCCGGGTGGCACGGGGCGGCACGGGGTGGCCGACGTCGCGGGCGTAGTCGATCAGCTCGGTGAACGAGCCGGCGACGCGCTCCGACGGGGTCCCGCTGGTGCGCCGCCGGATCCGTCGGCGGCGCTTCAGGGCCGCGATGACGAGGGCGGGGACGCCGAGCAGGACCAGCGGGACGGCGATGGCCGCCAGCACGGCCACGACCCAGCCGGGGATCCCGGCGGCGTCGTCCTCCTCCTCGTCCTCCTCCTCCGGCTCCTCGGGGTCGAGCTCCTCGGGGATGGACGTGGGCGGCGGGATCGTGGTGGGCGGCGGCGGCTGCGGCTCGGGGTTCTCGGTCTTGGACCGGGGCTGCTTCATCGGGTCGGGCAGCTGGTCCTCCGGCGGCGTGCCGTCGACGGCGACCCAGCCGTGCCCGGCGACCGGCACCTCGATCCAGGCCTCGATGTCCTCGCCCCGGAAGGTGACCTCGTCGCCCCCCTCCTCGTGGACGAAGCCCATGACGACGCGCACGGGGATGCCGAGCGCCCGGGCCAGGAGCCCCTGGGCGGCGGCGAACTGCTCGCCGTTGCCGAAGGGCTGCTCGATGCTGATGAAGTCGAGGAGTCGTCGCAGGCTGTGCCCGGGAGGGCTCACCGGGTTCGCCTCCGGTCCGCCGTCGGTGTAGGCGCCCTCCTCCTGCAGGCCCTCGGCGACGGCCAGCACCTCGGCGTAGGGGGTGGGCTGGTCGCGGGCCCACCCCGCGCCCCGGCTCACGAACTCGGTGGGCAGGTCGGGGTCGCCCTCGTCGCGCCGGAACCGGCTGTCGAGCGGCGTCTCGACGAGGATGTCCTGCGCCGGCAGGTCGACGAACTGGGCGGTGAACCGGTAGCGGTCGCCGGCCACCAGCTCGCGCGGCACGGCCGCCGTGTCGGTCTGGATCGACACCCGGACCTCGTCGTCCAGCACGTCGCCGCGGGGTCCGAGGAAGTCGAGATTGATGACGTCACCGGCGAGCGGCACCCAGACGCCTTCGGGGCGGTGCACCTCGACGTCGACGGCGGCGGGTGCGCCCAGGCCCTCGGCCGGGATCTCGGCACCCACGCGCAGGTACTCGCCGGCCACGACCGAGCCGTCGCCGGTGACCTCCCACTCGGTGCCGCTGTAGGAGTCCATGGCGGCGATGCGGATCCGCGCTCCGTCGGGCAGGCCGACGACGGTGAGCACCGGGTCCTCGCGCACGTCCTGGTCGGTGTAGTTGCGGTACGAGGCGAGCGGGCTCGGCTCCGTGAGGGGGTCGAACGGCGGCTCGACGTCCTGGCGCAGGACGTAGCGGTCACCGGTGTCGGCGCCGGGCAGCCGGGGCCCGACGAAGACGCCGCTGACGGCGGAGACGAGCAGCAGCCCGGTGGCCGTGGCGAGCCGCGAGCGCGAGACCGAACCGCGGTTCACCGCCCGGTTTCGGTGGTGCCGGGCGCTGACCCAGGCGATGGTCAGGGCGGTGAACACCACGCCCTGCAGGAGCAGGGACGCCGGCCGCTTCGTGCCCATGAGCACGCTGACGACGAGCATCGCGGTGGGCGGCAGGGTGCACAGCGCCCGCTTCGGGTAGCGCAGGGCGAGGGCGACGGCGAGCGCGCCGCCGACGTAGCCGCACAGGTACGGGATGGCGAGCAGGTCACCCGCCCGCCCGGCCGGGGGGAGCGTGGTGAGCAGGCGGATCCATCCGTTGACGAGCCCGTCGGCCAGGCCGGACACGGCGTCGGGCGACGGGAGGAACCCGCCGAGGGCGCGGTGGTGGAGCGCGATCGGACCGCTCAGGACGAAGAAGGCGGCGGTGGCGAGCGCGACGCCGGCGAGCAGCGGCGCGCGCAGCTTGACCAGGGCGTAGCCGACGGCGGCGCCGACGAGGACGGCCGGGATCCCGACGGCGAGCTCCTCGCCGCCGGCGAAGGTGGTGCGGAACCCCACCACGCCGAGCACGGCGAGGGCGCAGCCGAACGCGGCGTCGACGAGGTCAGACGGGTTCGGGCGGAGTCGCTGGGGTCGCGTCTCGGCACTCACGAGGTGCCCACCACGGCGAGGATGCGACCGAGGTCGTCGAGGCGACCGACCTCGATGATGGAGACGTTTCCGATGCGGCGCCGGCTGGCCTCCGCGCCGACCCGGCAGTGGACGGCGAGGACGGTGACGTGGGGTCCGTAGTGCTCGCATGCCGCCCGCACCCGTGCCGGGTCGACGCCGGAGCCGACGACGAGCGCCACGACGCTGGCCCCGCGCGTGAAGGGCAGCGAGCGCAGGACGAGGTCGCGCACCGGCATGCCGTCCGGCTCGCGTGCGACCCCCGCCAGCCCGTCGAGGAGCAGGCCGGGGGTCAGCGACGGGATGGGGTTGGCGCCGCTGATCGTGGTGACCTCCTGCTCGTCGAGCAGGGCGGTGCGACCGAGGGAGCCGAGCACCGACACGCCCAGCTCGAACTCGTCGTCGTCGGTCCAGTCGCTGTCGTCGGTCGACAGGACGAGGCCGAGGTGGGAGCGGCGGGTGTCGACGAACTGGCGGACCATCATCGTCCCGAGCCGGGCCGTGGTGCGCCAGTGGATGTGGCGCCGGTCGTCGCCCGGCGAGTACTCGCGCAGCGTGTGGAAGGCGACGTCGCTGTTCGACAGGTCGTTGGTGGTCTGGCCCTCGAGGTCGCGCACCCAGCCGGCCGCGAGCGACGGCAGCACGACCGTCCGCGGGTGGACGTGCAGCAGGACCTGCCGCCCGGACAGGACCTCGCGCCGAGCGATCCCGAGCGGGTCGCCCTTGACGCTGCGGGCGGGACCGATCGGGATGATCGACCGGCGCTGGGTCGGGACGACGAAGGGCTCCTCCCAGCGCTCGCCGGCGCCCAGCGAGCCGACCTCGAAGGCGGCGACCCCGGCCCCGACCGGCACCTCGATGCGGGCGCCGAGCGACAGCCGTCCCCGGGGGTTGGCGACCTCGACCCGGCCGACGGCGTCGCCCCCCACGACCACGCGCTCGGGCTCCACGCCCACGTCGATGTCCAGCCCCAGCCGACCGACGGTGGCCAGCAGGGCCAGGACGAGGGCGACGATGCAGGCCCCCGCCAGGATCAGGAGCTCCTCCCAGCCCAGCCGGGCGCCGAACCACCACGCCGCCCCGCCGATCGCGGCGATCGTCCAGCCGAGCGACGTCACCGGCGACAGCGCCGTGCGGACCCGTCCGGTGACGGGCGCGGCG
>JAKFET010000057.1:0-6003 GCA_036675575.1 Acidimicrobiaceae bacterium | reverse complement strand
CAGCCACGCGGCGATGCCCACCGCGGCGAGCACCACGAGCGCAGGCTCGGCCGGCGCCCGGAAGCGCGGGTGCCCGTAGGTGAGGGCGGCACCCACCAGCACCGTGACGACGGGAGCCAGGACCGCAGCGAGCGGCGCCCGCCGCCGACGAAGGACGACGCCGCCGGCGACGGCCGCCGGGAGCAGCACCAGGCCGGCGGCCCACCCGGCCAGCGCCAGCGTCCGGGGCCGACCCTCGTCCTGTGCGGCCTCCGCCAGCCAGGACGGTTGGAACGCCCCGACGAGGCGTCCGACGCGGGCTGCCACGACGACGGGGACCCGGCCGAGGTTGTCGGCGACGTGGTCGAAGGCGGCCTCGCGGCGCACGGCGGCGTCGATCGACTCGTCGCCCGACGGGGCGCCGAGCAGGCCGCAGTAGCCGTAGTGGAAGCCGATGAGGTCGCCGGCGTAGGTCTCGTCGCAGTTGGCCCCCACCAGCACGTCGCCGTCGTTGGTCGAGAGCAGCACCGGCCCCTCGAACCGGTCGAGGTTGTGCACCGCCCAAGGGGCGAGCACGGCGACCGCGCCGACGGCGGCGAACCCGCACAGCACGAGGCGGCGAGGCACGGCGACCGAGCGGGCCGACACCACGAGCACGACGGCGAGGGCCGGACCGAGCAGCAGCAGCTCGCCCCGGGTCAGCGCAGCGAGGCCGATGGCGGCGCCCACGGCCAGGGCACGACCCGGCGTCGGGCGGCGGATCGCCGCCACCGTGGCCAGCACGGCGAGGACCGTGGCCAGCGAGGAGAACGTCTCGGCCATGACCAGGCCGTCGTTGAGCCACAGGTACGGGTGCAGCGCAGCGATGCCCCCGGCGACCAGGCCGGCGAGGTCGCCGGCGATCCGGCGGGCCAGCACGGCCGTGAGCACGACCACCCCGAGCCCGGCGAGCACGACGGTGAGGCGCATGGGCAGGTCGTCGTCGCTGACGAGCGCCGCCGGCACCAGCGCCACGGCCGCCGCCGGCGGGTGCCGGGCGGTCTCGCCCTCGAACCCGCCGAAGTCCTGGATGCGGAAGCCCTCGCCGTCGGCCAGGTTGGCGGCGACCTGCTGGTACCAGAGCTCGTCGTAGCTGCGGACCGTGGCCTCCCGCTCCGGGCCGTGGAACTCCTGGTGCTGGGTCACCGCCACCACGTAGCCGACGCGGAGCAGGCCGGCGACGGCCACCACCACGGCCATCCAGGTCCACCAACGGGACCGGCGGCGGGAGCCGGGCACGGAGGCGTCAGCCGACGTTGGCGATGCCACCGTCGACGACGATGGTCTCCCCGCAGAGGTAGCTGCCGCCGCGTCCGGCCAGGAACAGGGCGGCGCCGGCCATGTCGTCGGGGCGGCCGATGCGTCGCATGGGCACGGTGCCGGCGACCATCTGGCGGCCCTCGTCGGAGCCGAGGGCGAAGGCCATCATCTTGGACTCGAAGGGGCCGGGGGCGATGGCGTTCACGTTCACGTGGTCGCGCACGAGGTTCTTGGCCAGGTGCCGGGTGAGGGCGAGGATGCCGGCCTTGGTGGTGCTGTAGGCGTAGGTCTCCATGGCCGGCGTGCGGATGCCGTCGATCGAGCCGATGTTGATGACCCGGCTCGGGTCGTCCTCGGTGCCGGTGGCGCGCAGCGCCGGCAGGAGCGCCTGGGTCAGCAGGAACGCGCCCTTCACGTTGATGTTGAAGAGCTTGTCGAAGGCGGCTTCGGGGTACTCGTCGAGCGGCTCGCCCCACGTGGCCCCTGCGTTGTTCACCAGCACGTGCAGGGTGCCGCCCGTGCGCTCGGTGACGGCGGCGGCGAGCTCGTCCACGCCGGCCTGGGTGGCGAGGTCGGCCGGGATCGACGTGCACGAACCGTTGCCCTCGAGCGCGTCGAGCTCGGCGGCGGTGGCGTCGCAGGCCTCGGCCTTGCGGGCCGAGATGAAGACGTGGGCGCCGGCCTCGACGAACCCCTGGGCGATCATGGCGCCGATGCCGCGGCTGCCGCCGGTCACCACCACCTGCTTGCCCTCGACACCGAACAGACGATCCAGCACTGCGGTCATGGCGGCAACCTAGGGCCGACGGGCGGCCGGTTGCGCGCTCTTGACCGTTCGGTCAGGCTGCGCCGACCATCCGATCCAGACCAGGGGGACCCCCACATGATCCGACTCAGCGTGTTCTACCCGAAGACCGACGGCGCCAGCTTCGACCACGACTACTACCGCAACAGCCACGTGCCGCTGGCCTGCGAGACCTGGGGCGTCGACGGCTCGAAGGCCCAGATCGACAAGGGCGTCGACGGCCCCTACGAGGCCGCCGTGCACTTCACCTTCGACTCGCTCGAGGCGATGGGTGCCGCGATGGGCGGCGAGGGCACGCAGGCCGTGATCGCCGACGTGGCCAACTACACGACGATCCAGCCGGTCATGCAGACCAGCGAGATCGTGGGCTGAACCGGCCTCAGTCGGTCTTGCGCTGCGGGCGCCCGGTGGCCAGGTAGCAGATGCGGCCGGCGATGTTGACCGCATGGTCACCGAGGCGCTCGTAGTAGCGACCGACGAGCGCGGCGCTGCTGACGTCCTCGCCCGCGAGCTGCGCGGCGGCCTCGTCGACGAAGCGCCGGTGGATGGCGTCGAGCTGGTCGTCGGTGCGATCGAGCTCGGCGGCGGCCTCGCCGTCGTGGTCCCGGAAGGCGTCGGCCGCCTTGCGCCACATGCCGCCGGCGATGTCGCCCATGTCCTGGACCGCGCCCCGCAGCGAGGGGGTGAGGGCGCGACCGAAGCCGCGGGCGGCCTC
This sequence comes from Acidimicrobiaceae bacterium, assembly GCA_036675575.1. Lineage (GTDB taxonomy): Bacteria > Actinomycetota > Acidimicrobiia > Acidimicrobiales > Salinilacustritrichaceae > Salinilacustrithrix. The sequence continues at coordinate 3,205 of JAKFET010000057.1, read as the reverse complement.
GGCGGCGACGTGCTCGGCGAGGTCGCCGCTGCGCTCGAGCTCGGGCACGATGCGCGACACGGTCATGAGGAAGCGGAAGTCGCGCGCCACGGGCGACTCCAGCAGCAGCTGCTGCTCGACCGACTGCTCGATCTGGTACTCGAGGTCGTCGATGATCTCGTCCCTGGCGATGAGGCGCTTGGCGGCCTCGGCGTCGTCGGCGAGCAGCACGGTGGTGGCGCCGGCGATGCCCTCGATGACCATGCCGAACTGGCGCATCACCAGCCGCTCGATCTCCTCGAGGTGGGCGGTGAAGCTGGCGCGGACGTGCCCGGGCTGGTCGCTCATGCTCCGACGCTACCGAGTGGCGCCCGGGTCCACGGGGACGGTTCAGCGGAGCCGGCGGCGCGGGTAGGTCATGGGCGGACCCGATCCGAGGAGGACGACATGGCCAAGGACCACGGACCCAGCGTCAAGGACGACGAGAAGTACGAGGCGCTGCGTCGCGACGGGGCGAGCAAGGAGAAGGCGGCGCGGATAGCGAACTCCGACAGCCACCGCACCGCGCAGAAGGGCGGGTCGGCGCCGGCGTACGAGGAGTGGGCCAAGGACGACCTCTACCAGAAGGCGAAGGACGTGGGCATCGACGGTCGGTCGGACATGACCAAGGACCAGCTCATCGACGCCCTCCGCAACCACTGATCCGTCGGGCGGTTGGCGCAGCGGCGACGGGCGGGTGGCAGAATCTGGCAACACCCATTACCAGAGGAACGCCACCATGCCTGACGCACTGATCATCGACGCCGTCCGCACGCCCCGCGGCATCGGCAAGCAGGGGAAGGGCGCACTCGCCCACCTGCACCCGCAGCACCTCGGCCGCACCGTGCTCGAGGCGCTCGTCGATCGCAACGGCTTCGACACGGCCGACGTCGACGACGTCGTCTGGGGCACCAGCGCCCAGTCGGGCCCCCAGGGCGGCGACATCGGGCGCATGTCCGCCCTCGACGCGGGCTACGACATCAAGGCGAGCGGCGTCACCCTGGACCGCTTCTGCGGCTCGGGCATCACGGCCAACAACATCGCCGCCCACGGGATCATGGCCGGCATGGACGACCTCGTCGTCGCCGGCGGCACCGAGATGATGTCCATCAAGCACAAGGGCATGCTCCCCATGGGCGCCGGCAACGCCCACCTGCAGGAGCTGCACCCGCAGTCGCACCAGGGCGTGTGCGCCGACGCCATCGCCTCCCTCGAGGGCATCAGTCGCGAGGACCTCGACGCCCACGCCGTCGAGTCCCAGCGCCGGGCGGCGGTCGCCATCGCCGAGGGTCGCTTCGACAAGAGCCTGGTCCCGGTGAAGAACCCCGACGGCTCGATGGCCCTCGACCACGAGGAGTTCCCCCGGCCCCAGACCACGCTCGAGTCCCTGGCCCAGCTGGCCCCGAGCTTCCCGGCCATCGCCGACTACAGCCACGAGGGCAACCCGACCTTCCGCCAGCTGATCAACCAGAAGTACCCGGACCTCGACATCCAGCACGTCCACCACGCCGGCAACTCCTCCGGCGTGGTCGACGGGTCGGCGGCGATCCTGTGGGCCAGCCCCGACTACGCCAAGGCGCACGGCCTCAAGGCCCGGGCCCGCGTCGTGGCCACGGCCACCGTCGGCGACGACCCGACCCTGATGCTCAACGCGCCGGTCCCGGCCGCCCGCAAGGTGCTGGCCAAGGCCGGCCTCACGGTCGACGACATCGACCTGTTCGAGGTCAACGAGGCCTTCGCCGTCGTGTCCGAGAAGTTCCAGCGCGACCTCGACCTCGACCGCAGCAAGGTCAACGTCAACGGCGGCGCCATGGCCCTCGGCCACCCGATCGGTGCCACGGGCGCCATGCTCATCGGCACCGCCCTCGACGAGCTCGAGCGCATCGACGGCCAGCTCGCCCTCATCACCATGTGCACGGGCGGCGGCATGGCCCCCGCCATCATCATCGAGCGCGTCTGATGCCGGCCACCCCCGTGCCTCAGGGCACGGGGGTGGCGGCGATCTGCGGGCCGAGCCACGCCGCGATCGCCGGCAGCTCCTCCCCCGACGGGTGGACGCCGTCGGGGCGCCGGCGCGGATCGAGCTCGCCGCCCGGCCACCGCCGCAGGAAGCCACGCAGGTCCACCACGGTCGCACCGGCTCGGTCCTCCAGCACCTCCCCCACCACCTCGTTGAACCGCTCGACGCGGGCGAGGGCGTGCTCGGGATGGTTGACGAGCGGGACCACCCCGTCGACCATGCCGGTGCGCACGGCGGGCTGGGTGGCCCACACCAGCTGGCTGCCGGCGTGCACCACGAGGTCGGCGAGGCGGGCCACCTCGTCGCGGAGCAGGGTGTCGTACCCGGGTTCGCCGACGTGCTCCCAGCGCTCGCTGCCCGGGAGGCGCCGGTCGAGCAGGTCGAAGGTGCCGGTGAGCACGAACACGACGTGGGGGCGGATGTCGGCCAGCTCGGCGCGCCGCTGCTCGGCCCACGTGTCGCACTTCGGCGTCGTCGCCGCGGTCTCGCCCGCGTAGCGGTACTCGCCGCCCGGCACGAGCTGGCAGCCGAGCCACCCACTGGTCCACACGTCGACGCCTCGTGGGCTCCCCCACTGCTCCAGGGCCGTGCCGACCGCGAGCGCGTTGGAGTCCCCGGCCACGTACACGCGCAGGCGCTCGCCGGGCGCCCGCACCGTCGGCGGCGGCGCACCCTCGGGACGCACGGACGGGGTGGCGTCGAGCGTCGGCGCCGCGACCAGCGTTGCGACCTGGAACGAGGGCCCTCGGGCGGAGAGCACCGCGGACGCGTGCGACGTCGGGCGCGACGACGTGCCCGGCCGCTCGGTCGGTGCTGGCGTCGACTCCCGCGCGTCGGCGCCGCCGGTGGGCGCGATGAGTGCCGGGGCGTCAGCGAAGGCGAGGTCGGTGGACGTCCGGGTCGATGGCGAGCCGACGACGGACGCCACCGCCACGACTGCGGCCACCCCACCCGCCAGCGCGAGGCGGGCGTGGACGGGGACCAGTCGGCGCCCGGAACGGATCGGCTCCTCGAGCAGCCGGTGCGACAGCTCGGCGGCGGCGAGGGTCAGGCCCAGGCGCACGCCGGCGAGCGGCAGGCCGTCGAGCAGCGTCCGCTCGGGCGTGAGCCAGAGGAACAGCGGCCAGTGGTAGAGGTAGGCGCCGTAGGAGATCCGCCCCAGCCAGC
>JAKFET010000195.1:0-6074 GCA_036675575.1 Acidimicrobiaceae bacterium | reverse complement strand
GCACGTAGTCGAACACCCGCATGCCGGGCGGGATCACGGGGTGCTGCGGCACCACGGCCAGGTCCCGGGCCCGCTCGCGGACGCTGAGGGAGCCGGCGTCGCGCCCGAGGACCATGACCGCCCCCCGGTGGCGGACCCCCTGGCTGAGCGTGCGCACCAGCGTGGTCTTGCCGGCACCGTTGGGGCCGATGAGCGACAGCCAGGCACCGACCGGCACGTCGAGGCTGACGTCGCGCACGACGTCGGCGCCGCCGAGCGCGACGCTCACGCCCTGCCAGGAGATGGCGGTGGGACCGGTCATGCGGTGGACCTCGAACGGAGGATGGCGAGGAAGAACGGTGCGCCCACGAAGGCGGTGATCACGCCGATGGGCAGCTCGGCCGGCGACTGGACGGTGCGGGCCAGCACGTCGGCGAGGGCGAGGAACGCGGCGCCGAACAGCAGCGAGAGCGGCACGACGCGCCGGTTGCTCACCCCGGCGACCAGCCGCACCCCGTGGGGCACCACGAGCCCGACGAAGCCGATGAGCCCGCTGACGGCGACGGCGGCGGCCGTGGCGAGCGAGGCGGCGACGAGCACCGCCATGCGGATGCGGCGGGGGTGGAGGCCGAGGGCGCGGGCCTCGTCGTCGCCGACGGCCAGCACGTCGAGGGCGCCCACCGCCAGCACCAGCACGGCGCCGCACACGACGGCGTAGGGGAGCAGCAGCAGCACCTCGTCCCACCCGCTCGTGGACAGGGCGCCGAGGATCCAGGCGTACACCTGGCGCAGCGTGTCGGCGTGGCGCTGCTGCACGTAGGTCTGCGCCGCGGTGAAGAAGGCTGCCACCGCCACGCCGGCGAGGATGAGCGTGGCGGGGGTGTCCGATCCGTCGCGTCGCACGCTGAGCGTGGCGGCCATCGCCACCGCCACGAGGGCGCCGATGAAGGCGAACATCGGGATGGCGTCGAAGGGCCCGATGCCGTCGCCCGCGCCGGTGACGATCGCCAGGGTGGCGCCGAGGCCGGCGCCCGCGGCGATGCCGAGGAGGTACGGGTCGGCGAGGGGGTTGCGGAACACGCCCTGGTACCCCGCACCCGACCCGGCCAGGAGGGCCCCGACCAGGAGCCCGAGCACCACGCGCGGCGTGCGGATGTCCCACACGATCGCCTGCTGGGTGGGGGAGAGGCCGGAGTCGACGGAGACCAGCGGCAGCCGGTCGAGCAGCTCCAGGGACACCGCCCCGAGCGGCAGCGAGATCGGGCCGGTGGCGATGCCGACGACCGAGGCGACGGCGACGGCGGCAAGGCCGGCGGCGAGCCACCCGGCGGAGAGCCGGGCCGCCTGCGGGATCCGGTCGACGACGTCGTCGGGACCGGGCGGGTCGGGGCGCGCGACCGACGGATCGGCGGCCAGGCCCCGTCCGTCGGTCGTCGCCGTCACGACCCCTCCGCTCAGCCCGCCACGCCGGCGTCGACGTCGGCCGTCGCCTCGACGATGGCCTCGACGAGGTCCACGATGCGCGGCCCCCAGCGGGAGGCGATGTCGTCGTCGAGCTCGATGACCCCGCCGTTGCGGACCGCCGTCATCTCGGCCCACCCGGGGCGGGCGGCGACGGTGGCTGCGTCCTGGCCGCAGCACTTGGTGTCGGCGAGGAAGATGAGGTCCGGGTCGGCGTCGATGAGGAACTCGGCCGACAGCTGCGGGTAGCCGCCGGCGTCAGCCGCGCCCTCGGCGGCGTCGGCGACGTTCTCCAGCCCGGCGAGGGCGTAGACCTCGCCGACGAAGGTGTCGGAGGTGACGCTGAAGAACGTGTCGTCCAGCTCGTGGTAGTAGGTCAGGGGCTCGTCCCGCTCGGGGACCCGGGCGACCAGCTCTTCGATGTCGGCCTGCATGGTGGCCACGACCTCGGCCGCGTCGCCGACGTGGCCGGTGGCGGCGCCGAGCACCTCGATCTGGGTGTAGGTGTCCTCGATGGCCATGGCCGCGTCCAGCACGATCGTGGGCACGTCGACGGCGGCGAGGCCGGCGACGACGTCGTTGCGGTCGCCGGACAGGATCACGAGGTCGGGCTCGTAGCCGATGATCGCCTCGACGTTGGGGTCGAAGCCGGACAGGTCGGTGGTGGGGGCGTCCTCGGGGAAGGTGGAGAAGTCGTCGACGGCGACGACCTGCTCGCCCGCACCGATGGCGAAGAGCATCTCGGTGGCGCTGGGCGACAGGGACACGATCGCCTGGGGCTCGGCCTCGATGGTGGTGTCCGTGCCGGCCACGGTGACCGTGACGGGGAACGCCGACTCCTCCTCGGGCGGCGCGTCGTCCGCCTCGGAGGCCTCGCCGGCCTCGCTGGCCTCCTCGGACGTGGCGGCGTCGCCGCTGGCCGCCACGCTGTCGTCGTCGTCACCGCAGGCGGCGACCACGAGGGCGAGCGCGGCGAGGACCGCCGCGAGGCGGGTTCGGATGGGGGAGCGCAACTCGGGTACCTCCTGTCGTCGAGGTTCCGGTGTGCTCGATCGACAGGGGTTGCCGGTCGAACCAACCCCTTGCCTCGAGGGTCACATGGTTCGTCTCGGGGGAGGGTTCGACCGGACTCGACCACGACCGGGGCCGTGGGCATCACCGTTGCGGGTCAGTGCCGGGATCTCACCGGACTTCGTCACTCCACCGGGCGACGACCATAGCCGCAGGGCGACGAACGCCGTCCAACCCGGCTCTCGCCCTGGGCTCCGTCGGTAGGGTGGCCCTCCGATGCGACCGCTGGTCATGGGCGTGCTGAACGTCACCCCGGACTCCTTCTCCGACGGTGGCGCCTGGCCCGACCCCGACGCTGCGGTCCGCCACGGCCTCGAGCTGCTGGCGGAGGGTGCCGACGTCGTGGACGTCGGCGGGGAGTCCACCCGGCCCGGGGCCGACCCCGTGGGCGTCGACACCGAGCTCGCCCGCGTCGTGCCCACCGTCGAGGCCCTGCTCGCCGACGTGACCGCCGCGGGTGCCCGGATCTCCGTCGACACCCGCCACGCCGAGGTCGCCCGGGCCGCCGTGGCCGCCGGGGCCTCCATCGTCAACGACGTGTCGGCGTCGCTGGAGCAGGTGGCAGCCGACACCGGCGCCGGCTGGGTCGCCATGCACATGCGGGGCGAGCCCGGTTCGATGCAGGACGCACCGCACTACGACGACGTCGTCGGCGAGGTGACCGCGCACCTTCTCGCCGCCGCCCGCCGGGCGGGCCGGCTCGGCGTCGGGGAGGTCTGGATCGATCCCGGGATCGGCTTCGGGAAGACCTTCGACCACAACTGGACGCTCCTCGGCGCCCTCGACGCGCTGGTCGCCACCGGCATCCCCGTGGCGCTCGGCACCAGCCGGAAGGGCTTCCTCGGCGCCGCGATGGCCGAGGCCGACGGCACCGACGACCGTCCCGGGCCCGAGGACCGGCTCGAGGGATCGATCACGACCGCCTGCTGGGCTGCCACCATGGGCGTCGCCATGATCCGAGTGCACGACGTCCGCGCCACCGTGGCCGCGCTCGACGTGGTCCTCGCGGCGCCTGGACCCGGAGGCGCGTGATGGTCCTGCGCGGCAAGTGGGCCCAGGGCATCGAGCCCCGCAACTTCACCTGGATCCTGCAGGGCAAGCTCGCCGTCTGCGAGCGCCCCGGCGGCTACGGGGGCAACCACCGCAAGGTGCGACGCCAGGAGGAGATCATCTGGCTCCGGGAGCAGGGGTTCACCATGGTCGTGTCCCTGGCGGTCTCCCCGCACAACCTGCACAACTACGACGAGATGGGCATGCCCTGGCGGCACCGGCCCTTCACCCGCAGCGACGACCAGGAGGCCTTCCTGAGCCGCCTGTTCCCCGAGCTGCGCCAGCTCCTGCTCGAGGGCGGCAAGCTGGTCCTGCACCAGGACGAGCTGGGCGACCGGCTCAGCGGGCTGATGGCCGCCTACGTCCTGTGGAACAACCTCGTCCCCGGCGGCCCGCAGGCCATCTCGGTCGTCGAGCAGCTGCTGCACCGCCAGCTCGGGCCCGATGCCCGCAGCCTCGTGGCCCTGGTGCCGCGCCTGCCTGCGCCGGGCACCACCACCGTGTCGGTCGACCAGCCCGACCCGCTGCCGGCGTCGGACCCGGACGAGGGCGCGTGAGCAGGCCGTGACCAGCGGCGCCATCGAGATCCGGGGCCTGCGCGTGCTGGCCAACGTCGGCGTGCCCGAGGCCGAGCGGGTCCACGCCCAGCCGCTGTCGATCGACCTCGTGCTCACCGTCGACCTCGAGGACGCCGGCCGCTCCGACGACGTGGCCGACACCGTCGACTACGGGGCGGTGGCCATCGCGGTGGCCGACGCAGTGGCCGATGCCCCCGTGGCCCTCCTGGAGCGGGTCGCCTCCCTCGCCGCCGACGCCGTGCTCGACCTGGACCCGCGCACCGAGGCCGTCACGGTCACCATCACCAAGCTGCGCCCGCCGATCCCCCGAGACGTCGAGGCGACGGCGGTGCGCCTGCACCGCGCCCGGGCGTGACGGCGGCCCGGCCGTGACCAGGGTGCTGCTCGGCCTCGGGTCCAACCTGGGCGACCGTCGGGCGCACCTGCGCGACGCCGTCGCCTCGCTGCCCGGCGTGACCGGCGTGTCCGACGTCTACGAGACCGATCCCGTCGGCGGGCCGGACCAGGATCGCTACCTGAACGTCGTGGTCGGGCTCGACGTCCCCGTCGTGCTCGGCGGCGGGGCGCCACGACCGGCCGACGCCCTCGTGGGCGGCGACACCCCGACGCCGATCACGCCGCTCGAGCTGCTCGCCATCTGCCAGCGGATCGAGTCGGCGGCCGGGCGCGTCCGCGACGTCCGCTGGGGGCCCCGCACCCTCGACGTCGACGTGCTCTGGATCGATGGCGTCGAGATCGACGAGCCCGATCTCACCGTGCCGCACCCCCGCATGTTCGAGCGGCGCTTCGTGCTGGCGCCGCTGTCCGAGCTCGCGCCCGACCTCGTGCCGGACGGCTGGGAGCGCGACGCCGAAGGGCACGTCGACCGCCTCGGGCCGCTATCCTGAGCAAGACGACCGGCACCCGTACGGGGCTGGATCCACGAACGGAACGGAGCGAGCATGTCGGCCTTCGACGTGCGCATCATCGGGCCCGGCCGGGCCGGCGGCGCGCTCGCCAGGGCGCTGGCCGACGCCGGTTGGCGGGTGGACGGCCCCCTCGGCCGCGACCACGATCCCGCCGCCGCCACCAGCGGTGCCCGACTCCTCCTGCTCACGGTCCCGGACGGTGACGTCGCCTCCATCGCCGCGTCCCTCGCACCCGGCGAGGCCGTGGTCGCCCACGTCGCCGGGTCGCTCGGGCTCGACGTGCTGACCCCGCACGCCCGGGTCGCGTCCGTGCACCCGCTGGTGTCCCTTCCCGACGCCGAGCTCGGTGCCCGCCGCCTGCGCCGGGCCTGGTTCGCAGTGGCCGGCGACCCCATCGCGTCCGAGGTGGTCGCCGCCCTCGGCGGGCGGGCCGTCGAGGTTTCCGACGAGGACCGCACCACCTACCACGCCGCCGCCGTCGTCGCCGCCAACCACCTGGTGGCCCTCCTGGGCCAGGTGGACCGGCTGGCCCGCACGGTCGACGTGCCGCTGGAGGCCTACCTGGACCTGGCCCGTGGGGCCCTCGACAACGTGGCCGAGGTCGGCCCGGTCGCCGCCCTCACCGGCCCCGTCGCCCGGGGCGACCGGGCCACGGTGGCCCGCCACCTGGCCGCCATCCCCGTCCTCGAGCGCACCGCCTACTCGGTGCTGGCCGAGGCCGCGCAGCGCCTGGTCGACGAGCGCGACATGCCGGAGTCGGCGGCGGTGTCCACGTGAGGCGCATCGCCACCATCGCCGAGCTCCGCGAGGTGCTCGACGCCGAGCGGGCGCAGGGCCGGGTCGTCGGCTTCGTGCCCACGATGGGCTACCTGCACGAGGGCCACGTGTCCCTGATGCGGACGGCCCGCGCCTCCTGCGACGTGGTCGTCACCTCGATCTTCGTGAACCCGCTGCAGTTCGCCGCCCATGAGGACCTCGACGACTACCCGCGCGACCTCGACGGCGACGCCCGCCTCGCCGAGGGTGC
>JAKFET010000226.1:0-6097 GCA_036675575.1 Acidimicrobiaceae bacterium | reverse complement strand
ACCCCGCCGGGCCGGCCGGCCGACCGCACCGCCGACGCGCCGGGAGCCGGCCCCCGTGGTCGACCTCGCCCGCGGGATGGATGCCGCTTCGGCCGAGTCGCTGGCCTGGAACCTGCTGCGCCGGGGCGACGCGCCCGGCGCCCGACGGGTGCTCGCCCGGGCCGACGGGCCCGTCTCGCCCTTCGCCGGCGCCGCGGTCGCGGTGCTGTCGGGCGGGGGCGTCGACCCCCTCGTGGAGGCATACCTGGCCCGGCCGTCGGGGCCCGCGAACCTGGTCCCGGCGTCGGTCGCGGCCGACGCCGGCGTGGTCGAGGCCCTGGCCCGGCGGCTGGTGGCGGCCGGCGCTCCGGGGATCGAGGCCGCAGCCGGCCTGCAGACGCACCTGCACTACGCCGAGCGGTTCGCCGAGGCCGCCCTCGTGGGCGAGCTGGTGCACGCCGTCGGCACCACGTCACGGGCCCAGGTCGCGTTCGACACCGCCTGCGCGTGGTCGCGGGCGGGCACGCCCGCACGTGCGCTCGAGTGGGTCGCCGCCGCCCTGGACGACGGGTTCCACGCCCCCGGGCTGCTCGACGGCGAGCCCGACCTCGCCGCCGTCCGGGACCTTCCGCAGTGGCCCGAGGTGCGCAGCCGCCTCGCCTGAACCGGCCGCGTCAGTCGCGGGCGGCGGCGAGCTCGACGACCTCGGCGCCGTGGTCGACCTCGAGGTCGTCGAGCGGCCCGGGGCGCCCCAGCAGGTAGCCCTGCCCGAAGGGGCACCCCATGGCCTCGAGGGCGAGGAGCTGGTCGGCGTGCTCGATGCCCTCGGCCACCACGTCGAGGTCGAGCCGGCGGCCCAGGGCGACGACGCTCTCGGTGAGCGCGGCGTGGCGGGCGCTGGTCTGCAGCCTGCTCACGAACAGCCGGTCGATCTTCAGGATCGAGATCGGCAGGCCGCTCAGGTGGCTGAGCGAGGAGTAGCCGGTGCCGAAGTCGTCCAGGGCGATCGGGATGCCCATGCCGTTCAGGCACTCGAGCTGCTCGAAGACCACCGCGTCGTCGCTCAGCGCAGCGGTCTCGGTGATCTCGAGGACGAGGTCCGTCGGCGCCACGCCGTGCCGGGCCAGGTTGGCGCGGACCCGTTCGGCGAAGCCGCTGTCGTGGAGCTGGTGGCTCGACACGTTGAGGGCGACGTTGACGTCGCGCACCCCCCGGGCCTGGAGCCGGGCGATGTCACGGCACGCCGTGTCGAGGACCCAGTCGCCGACGTCGAAGATCAGGCCCAGCTCCTCGGCGAGCGGGACGAAGGTCGCCGGAGCGATCGGCCCCTTCGTCGGGTGCTCCCACCGCAGGAGCGCCTCGATGCCCACGGTGCGCATCGTGTCCAGCTCGACGACCGGTTGGTAGACGAGGTCGAGCTGGCGCTCGTCGATGGCGGCGCGCAGGTCGTCGGCCAGGCTGGCGCGAGCGGTCACGGCCTCCCGCATGGGCTCGTCGAACACGACGTGGCTGCCGGGCCGGTCCGCCTTGGCCCGGTACATCGCCACGTCCGCGTCGCGCAGGAGCAGCTGGGGGTCGTCGCTCGGGTGGGGGCCGAGGGCGATGCCGATGCTCGCCCGGACCGCCACCATCCGGCCACGGACCGAGATCGGCGCGGCGAGCGCGCCGCACAGGTGGTCCGCCATCGTCTCGATGCTCTCGACGCTGCCCATGCGCTCGACCAGGACGGCGAACTCGTCGCCGCCGAGGCGGGCGACCACGTCGCTGCGCCGCACGGCACCGGCCAGGCGGCCGGCGACCGCTCGCAGGAGCTCGTCGCCGACGTCGTGGCCCAGGGTGTCGTTCACGTGCTTGAACCCGTCGAGGTCCATGAACAGCACCGCGAGGCGCGTGCCGCCGGCACGGGCGCGCCGGGTGGCCTCGGCGAGGCGCTCGAAGAACACCGACCGGTTGGGCAGGCCGGTGAGGGGGTCGCGCCTCGCCTCCCGGGCCTGGCGGTCGCTGCGCTGGCGGGCGGCGCGCTCGCTCGCCAGCAGGTCCTCGGACCGCAGGCAGAGCGCAAGGGCGCTGGCCATGCCCTGGGCGAGCGCGGCCTCGTGGGGGGCGAACGCGTCCTCGCGCCGGCCCACGACGAGGAGGTCGTGCTCGTCGAGCCGGAGGGCGTTCACGTGCAGCTCGGCCCCGCCGAGCACCAGCTCGGCGCTGCGGCCGGCGGCCAGCGCCTGCAGCTCGCCGACGGGGACCCGGTCGTGCTCGAAGCCCACCGACGCCATGACGTCCTCGCGACGGACGACGGCAGCGACCTCGGCGTCGACGGCCTCGGCGATGGTCTCCACGGCGCGCTGCAGCAGCCCCTCGATGTCGTCGCGGGCGCTGCTGAGCTGGACCAGCAGCTCGGTGAGCTGCTGGACGTGGGAGCTGCCCGTCTGCGTCATGCCACCGCCAGCACCACGAGGGTCTGGTTGTGGAAGCCCTTGATGCCCACGCTGCGGGCGATCTCGCCGTAGGTGTAGAAGCCGGCGACGGGTGCCCCCTTGGCGTGGGACTCGATCGACCGCATCTCCTGCTCCACGCCGTCGCCCACCAGCACCGCCCGGCGGGCCACGCAGTCGAAGACCACCAGGCCGAGGGGGTCGTCGCCGCCGAGGGCGGACACGGCCTCTGCGCAGGCGGCGTCGGTGGCTCCCAGCACCGACACGGCGTCGCCCTCCATCAGGTGGACGAGCGCCCCGACGGGGACCTCGGCGATGCAGCGCAGCGAGCGGTCGGTCACGTCGCCTCCGGCGATGAAGCGGACCTCCTCCCCGCCACGCCGGGCGAGGCCGAGGGGGTGGGTCAGCGCGAAGGCGGCGAAGGCGGCGGGGTCCTCGGCCATCGAGGTGGGGACGCCGAGGCGCTCCACGTAGACGTCGAGCGCGGGGCGGCCGTCGAGCTGGAGCACGTGGTTGGACTCCGCTGCGGTGACGAGCATCGGTTCGCCGACCCGTGTCCAGCCGTGCTGGGCGGCGACGCCGATGGGCGCGTCGGAGGTGAGCCCGATGGCGATGACGGCGTCGGTCAGGACCTCGGCCCCGTAGATCTGGCGGGTGCGCTGCATGCGCATCTCGTCGCCGGCGCAGCCGCCGACCAGCGGGATCAGGGCACCGGCCACGGAGTACGCGCCCCGCACGACCTCCTGCTGGTCGCCTGCCAGGCCGTCGCTCAGCAGGATGACCGCGCGGTGCTCCCCGTCGGCCGGGCGGGCGGCGGCGGTCACGTCCGCTCCGGCCCCGCGCAGGTCCCGCGACGCGTGGCGGGCGAGTGCGGTGCGGACGGAGAACCCGGGGCCGCCCAGGGCGACGACGACGGCGGCACCGTCGGACACGCCGACCGGACCGATCTCGCCGGCGGTCGAGCAGCCCACGACCGGGACGTCGCCCGCGACCTCCACGAGGGCGGCCGCGAACGCCTCGAGGTCGAGGTCGTCCGAGGCGAAGGCGATCAGCACGTGGGCGTCGTCTCCCGTCAGCGCGGCTCGTGCGGCCTCGGTGCCGGCTCGTCGTGCGTCCGGATCGCTCGACGTCCCGACCCCGACCCAGCGGCTCCCATCCGGCGTGTGCACATCGCTCCATCGGCACCGTGACGGGCGATCTGGAGCATTCCGCCCCGCCGTCCTGGCGATCCGGTGCGCCGGTGTCCGGTTTGTCGCATCCGGGTCCCACATCTGCGCGGTATGCGCAGTTCGCGACGGCCTAGCGGGCAGGACCGTGGGTACGGACCCAGCCACACCGACGACGGACGAACGAGGGGATGTGCCGGTGGCACGAGAGCTCGAGACCTGCCAGCAGCGCATCGACGACCTCGATGCCTGCGAGCGCCGGGTCGACGCCGAAGCCGCCTTCACGCCCGGCGACGACTACCGACCGGTCGTCAAGCTCGTGCTCGCCGCGGCCGACGTCCTCGACCCGCCGGTCCCGCGCCAGCGCATGGACGACCTGCGCCTCGCCGTGACCGAGGCGTGCAGCAACGCCGTGAAGGTCCATCGTCCCGAGGCCCTGGCCGATCCGGTGGTGGTGTCGTGCCACATCGACGACCGGGTCGTGAAGGTCGAGGTGCGAGACCGCGGCCCCGGCTTCGACCCCGACGACCTCGCACCGCTGCCCGAGCCCGAGGACCCCGAGCGGTTGCAGCACGAGCACGGGCTCGGCGTCGAGCTCATCCGCACGCTGGCGGACGACGTCACGTTCCGGCCGGAGCCGGACGGCACCACGGTGGAGATCTGGCTCAGGCGCTGAGCGCCTGCTCCTTCGCCCAGCGGTAGTCGGCCTTGCCGGCGGGGGAGCGCACCACGGTGTCGACGAAGACGAACGCCTTGGGAAGCTTGTAGCGGGCGACGTGCGTGGCCGCCTCCTCGAGGAGGGCCTGCTCGTCGGCCGGAGCGCCGTCGCGGAGCTTGACGATGGCGATCACCTCGTTGCCCCACTTGTCGCTGGGCCGGCCGGCGACGACGACGTCGGACACGTCGGGGTGGTGGGCCAGGGCCTGCTCGACCTCCTCGGCGAAGATCTTCTCGCCGCCGGAGTTGATGGTCACCGAGTCCCGGCCGAACAGCTCGATCTCGCCCTCGGCCGTCAGGCGGGCCCGGTCGCCGGGGACGGCGTAGCGGGTGCCGTCGATGACCGGGAACGTGCGGCCCGTCTTCTCGGCGTCGCCGAGGTAGCCGAGCGGGACCCGCCCGCGCTGGGCCAGCCAGCCGTCGCCGTCGTGACCGGGCTCGAGCACCGTGGTGAGGTCGGCGGACACGACCGCAGCGCTCGGTCCGGGGGTGAAGCGGCCCGTCGAGGACTTGGCGCCGGCGGCGGACACGTGGCTCATCTGCGATCCGGTCTCGGACGCGCCGACGGCGTCGAGGATCATCGTCGACGGCAGGGCGGCGAGGAACCGGTCCTTCAAGGTCGAGTTCAGCGGCGCACCCCCGGACACGATCGCCAGCAGCGAGGTGCCGTCGTGGGCGCCGGTCTCCAGCTCCTCGACCAGCGGGCGGCCGAAGGCGTCGCCGACGATGAGCAGCACGTTGACGCCCTCCCGGTCGATGGCGCGCCAGACGTCGCCGGGATCGAGCCGGACGACGTCGTCCTGGATCACGATGCTCGACCCGCCGTTGAAGCCGGAGAAGGCCACCCACTGCGCCGCGCCGTGCATGAACGGCGGCGCGGGGAGCACCTTGGCGCCGCCGCTGTTCTTGGCTGCGTCGACGATCTCCTCGATCGATCCCTTCTCCACGCCCGAGGTCAGGTCGCGCCCGCCCATGGAGCCCATGAAGATGTCGGCCTGGCGCCACAGCACGCCCTTCGGCATGCCGGTGGTCCCGCCGGTGCAGAGGATGTAGAGGTCGTCGGGCGACCGCTCCAGGGCCGGCGGCGTGGTGGCTGCGGCGGCGAGCACGTCCTCGTACGCCACCGCACCGTCCAGCAGGGGCCCGTCGCCGACCTGGATCAGCGTGCGGAGGGCCGGGAGCTGCGGGAGGACGGCGGCGAGGGTCTCGGCGAAGCGGCTGTCGAAGACGATGGCGTTCGCGCCGCAGCTGTCGAGCAGGTAGAGGAGCTCCTCCTCGACGTAGCGGTAGTTCACGTTGAACGGGGCGACCCGGGCCTTGAACGCGCCGAGCATCGACTCGAGGTACTCGTTGCCGTTGTAGAGGTAGATCGCCAGGTGGTCCTGGTGGGTCTCGTGGCCGCCGAGGCCCTCGCGAGACCGGTGCGCGCCGAGGCCGGCATCGTGCAGCACGTTGGCGAGCGCGCTGGCCCGCTCGTCGAGCTCCCGGTAGGTCCAGCGGCGCTCGCCCCAGATGATCGCGTCGTCGTCGGGGATCGCGGCGGCGACCTGCTCGTACACGTCCGCCAGGTTGAACTCCATCGCCCTGCTACCCCCTGCAACACCTCGAAACGGTCGGCGGGACGCTATTGACCGATCGGTCAACGGCCCCAATCCGGGCCGTCGCAGGGTGCTCAGGAGAACCAGATGCGCTGGTGCTCCTTGGAGTCCTTGTGCAGGAGGAGGGCGACCAGGAGGACCTCGAACATCAGGCTGATGATGCCGACGCCGAGCACGGCGTCGAGCCCGCCCACCAGGAAGCGGA
>JAKFET010000094.1:0-33849 GCA_036675575.1 Acidimicrobiaceae bacterium | reverse complement strand
CCCACCACGGCGTCGAGCAGCTCGTCCACGCCGGGGCGGGACGAGAGCACGTGGCGGCGCACGGGCTGGCCCACCGGCGGGGCGGTGCGGGGGGCTAGGCGCACGCCGAGGGCCAGGACGGCGCCGGCGGCGTCGCCGGCACTGAGGGCGGCGAGGGCCTGACGGGCCGACCCGGCGCCGTCGACCACCACGGCGGTGAGGGCGTCGGCGGCGGCCGCCTCGAAGGCGGGCTCCCAGCCGGGGTCGACCTCGACCAGGTCGAGCAGTGTGCCGACCACGCCGTCGACCTCGGCCAGCCGCTCGGCGCCCGCGGCGGCGCGCGCCTGGTCGAGGGCGAGCTCGAGCGCCTCGGCCCGGGCGGACCACGACCGGCGCTCGGCGTCGGCTTCGGCCAGGGCTGCGGCGGCGTCCTCCACGGCGGCCTCGGCCTCGGCCCGCTCGGCGAGCAGGCGGTCGCGCTCGGCCTCGAGCCCGGGGAGGCGGGCCTCGGCGTCGGCGACCTCGGCGCGCAGGCGCTCGGCCTCTGCTGCCAGGCGGTCGCGCTTGTCGGCGAGGGAGCCGGTGCGCCCGGCGGTGCGCTCGAGCTCGGCCAGGGAGCGGCCGACCGACTGGCGGAGCCCGCCGAGCTGGCCCCGCACCTCGGCGGCCTCGCCGGACGGCGACGCGATGCCCTCGCCCCAGCGCTCCTCGAAGGTGGCCCGGGCCTCGGCCAGGCCCCGCTCGGCGCGGTCGACCTCCTCGGCCTCGGGCAGCAGCTCGGCCGCGGTGGCCTCGATGGCGGCCAGCTCGCCGCGCAGGCGGGCCTGGTCGGCCTCGAGCGACGCGATGAGGGCGGCGTCGACGCTGGACTCGCGCTCCTTGGCGAGGCTGCGCTGGCGCTCGGCGAGCACGGCGGCCACCCCGCGCCCGCGCTCGCGCAGGGCCTCGTAGCGGGTCAGCTCGTCGCCCACGTCGGCGCCGCCCATGGCGTTGAGCTCGGTCTCGGCACGGAGCACCGAGGCGTCGAGGTCGCGGAGGCGGGCCCGGAGGGTCTCCTCGGCACCGGCCTGCCCCGACCGCTCGCGGGTGGTGGTCTCGAGGCGGTGGCGCAGGCGGGCCAGCTCGCGACCGGCCAGGTGGCGGCGGAGGGCGTCCAGCTCGGTGACCAGGTCCCCGTGGCGGCGGGCGGCCTCGGCCTGGCGCTCGAGGGGGCGCAGGCCGCGCCGGACCTCGCGGAGCAGGTCCTGGACGCGGGTCAGGTTGGCCTCGGTGGAGGCGAGGCGGCGCTCGGCCTTCTCCTTGCGCTTGCGGTACTTCAGGACGCCGGCGGCCTCCTCGATGATGAGGCGGCGCTCGGTGGGCTTCGCGTTCAGGACCGCGTCGATCTGGCCCTGGCTGATGATGACGTGCTGCATGCGGCCGACGCCGGAGTCGGAGAGCAGCTCCTGGAGGTCGAGCAGGCGGCAGGGCACGCCGTTGATGGAGTACTCCGACTCCCCCGTGCGGAAGAGCGTGCGGGTGAGGGTGACCTCGGAGAAGTCGATGGGCAGCAGCCCGGCGGTGTTGTCGAGGGTGAGCGCGACCTCGGCCCGACCGAGCGCGCTGCGCTTGGACGTGCCGGCGAAGATGACGTCGTCCATCTTCTGGGACCGCACCGACGACGGCGCCTGGGCGCCGAGCACCCACGCGATCGCATCGACCACGTTGGACTTGCCCGACCCGTTGGGGCCGACCACGACCGTGACGCCGGGCTCGAGGTCAAGGCTCGCCGTGTCGGCGAAGGACTTGAACCCCTTGATGGTCAGGTTCTTGAGAAACACCGTGGCCGACGGTAGTGGTCGGGGTCCGCAGGTTCGCGGACCTCAACCAACCTTCATCACGTCTGGCACTGCTCGCAGAACCAGGTGCTCTTGCCGCCGAACTTCGCCTTGGAGATGACGTCGCGGCAGCGGCGGCAGGGCTCGCCGTCGCGCCCGTGGACCTGGTGGTAGCCGGTGTAGCCGCCGACCGCGCCGTGCAGGTCGTGCCAGCCGTCGTCGGCGAGCGTGGTGCCGCCGTGCTTGATGGCGTCGTGGAGGATCTCGACCACGCTGCGGTACAGGCGCCGGACCTCCTGCACCGAGAGGGTGTCGCTGAGCCGGTCGTAGCGCAGGCCGGCGTCGTAGAGGATCTCGTCGGAGTAGACGTTGCCCACGCCGGTGAGGAGGTCCTCGTCGGTGAGCAGCGTCTTCAGCTTCACCGAGCGCTGCAGCACCGCCTTGGCGAAGTCGGCCCACGGGACGGGCTGGTCGACGACGTCGTAGCCGAGGAGCTCGATCTCGTCGACGCCCTCGGCGACCTCCTCGGGCGTGAGCAGCCAGAGCTCGCCGGTGCGGCGGGGGTCGATGAAGCGGAGCTGGCCGCCCTGGGTGAAGGTGATCACCACGCCGGTGCCCTCGGCCAGGTCGTCCTTGGACGCGCTCTTGCGGAGCTGGCCGCCGACGCCGGGGCGCACGATGAGGCGGTCGCCGGTGTCGAGGGTGAAGATCAAGAAGGTGCCCCGCCGGATGAGGGACTTGAGCTTGGCGCCCTCCAGCATCCCGGCGAACTGCTTCTTGTTGGCGTGGCGGGGGATGACCTTGGTGTCGTGCACGTCGACGGTCTTCACCTTGCGCCCCACCACGTCGCGCTCGAGCTGGCGGCGCAGCGTCTCGACCTCGGGCAGTTCAGCCATCTGTGAGCCCTCCCAGGGCATCGGTGGCGCCGGGGTAGCCGGCACCGTCGTCTCCGAGCAGCTGCAGGGCGGCACGGGCCGCCTGCTGCTCGGCTTGCTTCTTGGATCGGCCCGTGCCGATGCCCAGCTCGTGACCGCCGGCGGTCACCGTGACGGTGAAGTGCCGGGCGTGGTCCGGGCCCGTGGCGTCGAAGGCGTAGGACGCCGCCGCCGTCGTGACGGTGGCGAGGCGCTCCTGCAGGCGGCTCTTGTGGTCCTGGTCGCCGCCACCCGCGTCGATGGCGGCCTGGATGCGGGTGCCGAGCAGGTCGAGCACGAGGCGTCGGGCGGGCTCGAGCCCCCCGTCGAGGTACACGGCACCGAGGACGGCCTCCATGGCGTCGGCCAGGATCGAGGGCTTCTCGCGCCCGCCCGACTGCTCCTCCCCCTTGCCCAGGCGGAGGTGCTCGCCGAGGCCGAGCTCGATGGCGACCTCGGCCAGGCACACCGAGTTGACGACGGCCTTGCGCACGTCGGTGAGGGCACCCTCGTCGAGGGCGGCGTCGGTGCGGTACACGTGGTCGGCCACCAGGAAGCCGAGCACCGAGTCACCCAGGAACTCGAGCCGCTCGTTGCTGTCGTACTCGGCGTGCTCGGCGCACCAGGAGCGGTGCGCGAAGGCCTGGGCGAGCAGGGCCTCGTCGGTGGGCTCGTAGTCGAGGGCGGCGAGCAGTCGGTCGCGTCCGAGCAGCGTCGGGCGGTGCGTGCCGCCGGGCGCAGTCGCCACGGATCCGGACCGGGTTCCGATCAGAGGCGCGCGACGACGTAGTCGACGGCGTCCCGCACGGTCTTCAGGTCCTCGAGGTCCTCGTCCTCGATGCGGAAGCCCACGGTGCGCTCACCGATCTCCTCCTCGAGGCCCTCGACCAGCTCGATCAGGGCCAGCGAGTCCGCGTCGAGGTCGTCGACGAAGCTGTCGCCCTCCTTGATGGAGTCGGGCTCGATCTCGAGGATGTCGGCGAGCCGATCCTTGATGAGGGTCAGGACCTCGTTGCGATCCATCTTGTCGCCCTCCACGTGGGTCTCTGCGGGCAACGGGTGCCCCTCCTGGGTTCGGGTGCTTCTCTGGCGATCGGCCACCCTAGCGGCACCGGCCCGAAAAGCGCCGGTTCCGCGGCGAAACCCCAGGTCAGCGGGTGTGTGCGCCGTCAGGCGATGGCGGCTGCGAGGTGGGCGGTGACCTCGCCCGCCACCATGTCGCGCGCCACCCGCACGGCGTTCACCACCGCGGTCGGCCCCGACGAGCCGTGGCTGATGATGCAGACGCCGTCGACGCCGAGCAGCATCGCCCCGCCGGTGTTCTCCGGGTCGAGGGTGGCGTACAGCGGGAGCAGCTCGGGCATGAGGACGTCGGCCGCGGCGCGGGTCTCGTCGTTGGTCCCGAACGCCTCGAGCAGGCGGTTGACCAGGCCCTTCATGCCGCCCTCGAGGGACTTGAGGGCCACGTTGCCGGTGAAGCCGTCGGTGACGACGACGTCGACGGCGTCGGTGAGGATGTCGCGCCCCTCGACGTTGCCGATGAAGCGCCCGCCGGCGGCGTCGAGGACCCCGTCGGCCACGAGCAGCTCGTAGGTCTCCTTGCGCAGCGTGTCGCCCTTGCCCGGCTCCTCGCCGATGGAGAGCAGGCCGACCCGCGGCTCGGCCACGTCGTAGCGGGCTCGGGCGTAGGCGGCGCCCATCTGGGCGAACTGCACGAGCCAGTCCGGCTGGCACTCGGCGTTGGCGCCGGCGTCGAGCAGGACGGTGTGGCCGCCGGAGGGCACCGGCAGCGGCGTGGCGATGGCCGGCCGCTTCACGCCCTTGATGCGGCCCATGCGCAGCAGGGCCGAGGCCATGGTGGCCCCGGTGTTGCCGGCCGAGATCATGGCCGAGGCCTTGCCGTCGCGCACCGCCTCGGCGGCGCGCACGAGGGTGGCGTCCTTCATCCGGCGCACGCTGGCGCCCGGATCGGCGTCCATGGCGATGACCTCGGAGGCCTCCAGCAGGGGGAGGTCGCCGGCGAGGTCGGCGACCTCCGGGGTGCCGACGAGCAAGATGTCGACGCCGAGCTCGTCGCGAGCCCGACGGGCGCCCTCGACGATGTCCGCCGGTGCCTTGTCGCCGCCGTTGGCGTCGATGGCGATGGGGAGCATCTAGTGCGTGATCAATCCACGTCCACGGCCTGGCGACCGTGGTACCAACCGCAGTTGGGGCAGACGATGTGCGGGACCTTCACCACGCCGCAGCGCGGGCAGAGGCTGCGCGACGGGCGGCTCAGACGCCAGTTCGCGGCGCGACGGCTGCGGCCCTTCGCCTTGGAGGTCTTCTTCTTGGGGACGGCCATGGCTGTTCAACCTCAGATGCGGTGCCTGGAGGGCGTGGGATGCGTCCGGGCCAGTCGGGGTGCCGACCGGGCGGACGCGAAGGGGACACCTTAGCGGTCAGTCCTCGTCCAACCTCAACTCGGCGAGGGCGGCCCAGCGGGGGTCCGGCGGGGGCTCCTCGGCGGCGGCGGCGAGGGCGGCCTCGTCCTCGGTGGTGGTGGGGAACCGCTCCGGATCGGGGCCCGAGCAGTCCTCCGCGCACAGCGGCGCGATCGGCAGGCTGGCCAGCACCAGCTCGTGCACCATCGGCTCGAGGTCCAGCCGGTCGTCGTCGATCGGGTAGATCTCGTCGTCGATCGGGGTCCGCTGGGCGAGCTCGCGCAGGGCGACGTCGGTGTGGCCCGTGACGTCCTCGAGGCAGCGGCGGCACGCGCCGTACCAGTCGTAGCCGATGGCGCCGATGACCTCGACGCCGTTGGACATGGCCATCACCGTCCCCACGACGGTGAGCGGGGTGCCCGGGATGGTGCTCGCCGCCGAGGTCTCGAGGCGCTCGGCCTCCATCTCGATGTCGATTGGCCGGCTGCTGCCCGGTTCGCGGAGCAGGTCGCCGACGCGGACGACGAGGGGCTTGCCCACCTAGCGGTCGTCCTGGTCGAAGAACCCGGCGCCGGAGTCGGGGACCGCCTCCAGCCGGCGTCGGGCCCGGCGCTCCTGCACCGCCTGCTCGTCCTCGGCCGTGTGGACGTGGCCACCCTCGGGGGCGTCCCCGAGGTCGCGCTCGTCCCGGGCCGCCTGGCTGCCCTGGAGCTTGGCCCGGCCGGCGCTGACGACCTTCATGGTGCGCTCGAGCACGATCTCGAAGCTGGCGAGGCGCTGGTCGCAGAAGTCCTCGGCCTCGAGCTTGAGGCGGCGGGACTCGGCGTCGGCGGCGTCGACGACGGCTCTGGCGCGCGACTCGGCCGCCTTGACGACCTCGGTCTGCTGCACGAGCTGGTCGGCCCTCTGGCGGGCGGCCTCGAGGATCTCGTCGGCCTCGCGCCGGGTGCGGGCCAGGAACTCCTCGCGCTGCTTGAGCAGCCACTTGGCCGACCGCAGCTCCTCGGGCAGGCGCTCGGTGGCCTCGTTGAGGAGGTCGAGGACCTCGGCCTGGTTGATCATCACCGAGGTGGACAGCGGCATGGGCCGGGCCTGTTCGATGAGGTCGCGCAGCTCGCGCAGGACGGACTCCACCTGCGGCGCCTCGTAGGGCGACTGGCCGGGTCGGTCGCTCATCCGAACTTCTCCGCCAGCCGCTTGGACACGGCATCGGGGACCATCTCGTCGACGTTGCCGCCGAAGCGGGCGATCTCGCGCAGCAGCTTGGAGGCCACGAAGGAGTGCTCGGTGGCCGACGGGATGAACAGCGTCTCCACGCCCGAGATCTTCCGGTTCATGTGGGCCTGGTGCATCTCGGACTCGAAGTCCGACACCGCCCGCAGCCCCTTGACGATCACGTCGGCGCCGACCTCACGAGCCAGGTCGACGACGAGGGTGGCGAACTGCACGACCTCGACGTTGCCCAGGTGCGACGTGCTCTCCTCGATCATGGCCTTGCGGTCCTCGAAGGAGAACAGCGGCTCGCCCTTCTGCGGGTTGCGCATGGCGGCGACGGTGACCTTGTCGAACAGCCGAGAGGCCGTCTCGATGATCTCCAGGTGACCGTTGTGGATCGGATCGAACGTCCCGGGATAGAGGACCGTCCTCACGCATGTGCTCCTGTCGGGTCGGCGGCGCCACGAGCGGGAAGGTCCGGCCGGGCGAACAGCACAACCGTACCGCCGTAGGTGCGCTCCCTCACCTTTTCCCACCCCGCCGGCAGGGCCACGGAGCGGTCCGACTCGACCACCACCACGGCGTCGTCGGCGAGGTGCGGGACCAGCGCTTCGAGGAGCACGTCCCATGCGTCGAAGGCGTACGGCGGGTCGGCCAGGACCAGGTCGAGCCCGACGGGGAGGTCGGCGACGGCACCCTCCACAGGGCGGCGCAGCACCACGGCGCGGTCGTCGAGTGCCAGGTCGGCGAGGTTGCGCTCGATCACGTCGGCGGCCCGCCGGTCCGACTCCACGAAGTGCGCGCTGGCCGCACCCCGGCTCAGCGCCTCGATGCCGAGGGCGCCGCTGCCGGCGAACAGGTCGGCGACCCGGGCGCCGTCGACCACGCCGAGGCTGCCGAGCGCGTTGAACACGGCCTCGCGCACCCGGTCCGTGGTGGGGCGGGTGTCGGTGCCGGGCGGGGCGGCGAGTCGCCGGCCGCCGGCGGACCCGGCGACGACCCTCACCCGAACGACGAGCCGGGGCCGTAGGGCAGGGCGATCCAGGTCTTGCCGGGCGTGAGGACGATCTCGTTGCCCTGGACGTCGCGGTAGGTGGTGGGCGTCGCGTTGTCGGGCTTGTGCCAGGTGCCGGTGGCGACCCGGCCGTTGCTGAACACCCAGGCCTCGCCCTCGCCGACCACCTGGGCCGTGGGGACGCGCGACCCGGCCTGGTCGACGGTGCCCGAGTCGACGGCGGTGGTGAAGCGGATGATCACGTTGTCCACGCCGATCTGGCCGCCCCCTGCACCGTCGACGTGGGGGTGCCCGGCCTGGAAGCGGACCCAGCGGGAGCCGTCCCACTCGAAGCGCACCGGCGTCGAGCGACCGTTCGGGCCGCCGAAGGCCGGCGGGAAGGCGATGCGCACCGAGCTGGCCGGCAGCGCGTTCGGGGACGGGACGGCCTCGCCGGGCTGGGCGAAGCGCAGGATCGGCCGGTCGGGGCCCGTGGAGTCCGCCGGCGCCGTGGCGCGGATCTCGGCGGTGCCGAGGGCGAAGGAGTTGTACGGCTGCTTGCGGTTGCGGTCGCGGTAGTACAGGTGGGGGACGTCGTCGAAGGAGCGGGGCACGACGGTGGAGCCCCGGACGTGGCTGTCCAGCAGGGCGTTGGCGCCGTGCCAGGCGAACAGCGGCCGGTTCAGCTCCTCCAGCAGGCCGATCTCGGAGCCGCGTGCGGACCGGATGGGCCCGATCGGCGACGCGTCGACCGACTGGAACAGGGCGAGGAAGCGGGTGACCTGACCCTCGACGGGCACCTCGTACACGACCTCGGCCGCCCCGATCCCGACCTGGGGCGTGGACCTGCCCTCCACGTTGTCGAACTTCACGGCCACGACCGGGCGGGCCTGGACCCACTGGTCCACGAGCGGGAGCCCGGTCAGCATCGAGACCGGCACGCCGGCGGGCGCGGGGGCCTCGGTGGTGCTCGGCGGGACCTCGGCGGTGGTCGGGGGCGTGGTCGAGTCGATCGTGGCCGCCCGTTCCTCGTCGCCGCCGCCGCAGGCGGTGAGCGCGAGTGAAGCAGCGAGCGCGAGGGCGACGACGGGGTGCGTGCGCATCGGCGGGCAGTGTTCCATGGGTCGCATCCGGTGACGTGCATCCCCGGGCGCCGGTACGGTCGAGGCGGTGCACGAGCCCGACCCGGTCATCACCTGCATCGACTGCGGGGGGCGGGCCCACCTCAACGCCCACCCGCCCGAGGAGGGGTGGCAGCCGGGAATGATCGTCATGTACCGCTGCGAGGACTGCCTCGACGGCTGGTACCTCGAGGTCCCCGACTTCGACGACCACTGATCACGGCAGCGGCCCGCTGCCAGCGGTACCGTCCGGCTCCACGCACCCGTGCCGAGGAGGCCCCCCGTGGCAGAGCGAAGGATCGTCGACGAGGTTCACGAGCACGGCCCCGGGCGGTCGAGGGGGCCGATCATCGGGCTGCTGATCGTCCTGGCCCTGGTGCTCGTCGTGCTCGTGCTGTTCCTCGTGAGCGGCGACAGCGAGGACGACGGTGACGACGTCCAGGTCGACGACATCGACGTCGACGTCGGGGAGTGACGCTCAGCTCTTGAAGAGGAACTCCTCCTCGTCCTCGTCGAGGAAGAGGCGGACCTCGTCCACCAGCTCCTCGGGCGGACCACCTGGTGCGTCGACCAGCTCGAACGCGACCTCGCGGGCGATGTCGACCCACTCGCGGTGGTCGCGCAGCGAGGCCAGCTTCAGGTCGTTGCGGCCCTTCTGACGGGCGCCGAGGATCGTGCCCTCCCCCCGCAGGTCGAGGTCGACCTCGGCCAGGAGGAACCCGTCGGTGGTCTCGACCATCGCCTCCAGGCGGCGCTCGCCGTCGTCGGTGGCGCCCTCCCCCAGGAGGTGGCAGTACGACCGGTGCGCCCCGCGGCCGACCCGGCCCCGCAGCTGGTGGAGCTGGGCGATGCCGAAGCGGTCGGCGTCGAGGATCACCATGACGGTGGCGTTGGGGACGTCGACGCCCACCTCGATGACCGTGGTGGCGACGAGCACGTCGAGGCGGCCCTCGCGGAAGGCGCGCATCGTGGCCTCCTTCTCCGCCGGCGCCACCCGCCCGTGGAGGAGGCCGAGGCGCAGCCCGGCCAGCTCGCCGTGGGACAGCTGCTCGAAGGTCTCGGTGGCCGAGGAGACCTCGAGCTTCTCGGACTCCTCGACGAGCGGGCTCACCACGTACGCCTGCCGGCCGGCGGCCACCTCGGCGCGCACCTGGTCCCAGACCCGGCCCTGGTCCTGCTCGGTGCGGGCCCACGTGGTCTCGATGGGCGTGCGCCCCGGAGGCATCTCGTCGAGGACCGACACGTCGAGGTCGCCGTAGACCGTCATGGCCGCCGTGCGCGGGATCGGGGTGGCGGTCATCACCAGCACGTCGGGCACGGTGCCGCGCCCCTTGTCCCGTAGCGCCGCCCGCTGCTCCACGCCGAAGCGGTGCTGCTCGTCCACGACGACGACGCCGAGCGACGAGAAGCCGACGTCGGCCGAGAGCAGGGCGTGGGTGCCGATCGCGATGTCGACCGTGCCTGCGGCGAGGCCTTCGGTGATCGCCCGCCGCTCCCCCGCCGGGACCCGGTTCGTGAGCAGCTCGACGCGCAGGGGGCGGTCGAACAGGGCGCCCTCGTCGCCGACGCGCAGGTCGGCCAGGAGCTCGCGGATGCCGAGCGCGTGCTGCTCGGCCAGCACCTCCGTGGGCGCCATGAGCGCACCCTGGTGGCCGCCCTGCACCGCCACGAGCATCGCCGACACCGCCACCACCGTCTTGCCGGCGCCCACGTCGCCCTGCAGCAGGCGGTGCATGGGCACGGGCTGGGCGAGGTCGGCCTCGATCTCCCCGATGACCCGGGCCTGGGCCCCGGTGAGCGGGTACGGGAGGGCGGCGTGGAACCGGCGCACGAGCTCGCCTGACAGGTCGTGGGCGACGCCGACGGTGGTGCGCTCGACCTGTCGCTTGCGCAGCACGAGAGCCAGCTGCAGGCGCAGCAGCTCGTCGAAGATCAGCCGCTTGCGGGCCACCACGTAGGCGCCCACGCTGTCGCCGGGGACGTGCACCATGCGCAGCGCGGACGTGCGGTCGACCAGGTCGAGGCGGTCCAGGATCGCCTCGGGCACCGGATCGACCAGGTCGCCGGAGCGCCGCAGCGCCTCGTCCACCCAGCGGCGCACGTCCTGGGTCGTGATGCGGGCCTTCTCGGACTGCGGGTAGACGGGCACGACCTGGCCGGTCTGGTCGCCGACGAGGTCCACCACCGGGTTGGTGAGCTGGCGGGTCCCGCGGAAGTCCTCGACCTTGCCCCAGAACACGGCCTCGGTCCCGGGTGGCAGCTGCCTCTCGCGCCACGCCTGGTTGAAGAAGGTGACCTTCATGCGGCCGCTCCCGTCGGTGACCGACGCCTCGACCATGACCCGCCGGCCGCGTCCGCGGCCGCCGAGGGGACGGGAGGAGATGCGCTCGACCCGGGCCAGCACGGAGGCCAGCTCACCGACGTGGAGGTCGGCGATGCGGGCCTCCTTCGTGCGGTCGATGTAGCGCCGCGGGTAGTGCGTGAGTAGGTCGAACACCGTCTCGATGCCGACGGTGGACAGCGCCTTCGCCCGCGCCGCGCCGACGCCCTTCAGCTCGGAGACGTCGATGCCGCTGAGGAAGCGGAGGGTGCGGGCCACCCCCCGATCTTGCCCGAGCGCGGTGACAGCGCCGGGCTACTCGACGCCGAACAGGTACGGGTAGAGCGGCTGGCCCCCGTGGTGGACCTCGGCCTCGACGTCGGGGTGGTGCTCCTCGAGCCACTGCGTGATGTGGCGGGTGCAGCCCGGCGACGCGCCGTCGCCCTCGATGACGGTGACGAGCTCGTGGCCCTCGATGAGGCGGTCGAGCAGCTGGCAGGCGGCCTCGCCGAGCTCGCCGGCGACGACCTGGATGCCGTCGCGGCTGATGCCGAGCCAGTCGCCCTCGGCGATGGGGCCGGCGTCGCAGCTGGAGGCCCGGACCGCCTGGGTGATCTCGCCGTTGACGACCGCCTCGGCGTGCGTGCGCATCTCGGCCACGTTCGCCTCGGCCGTGGCCTGGGGGTCGTAAGCCAGCAGGGCGGCGAAGCCCTCGGTGATCGACCGGGTGGGCAGCACCCGCACCGTCTTGTCGGTGAGGGCATCGACCTGCTCGGCCACCGCGATGATGTTCTTGTTGTTGGGGAGGATGACGACCTCGGGGGCCGGCACGGCCTCGACCGCCTCGAGCAGCTGGGCCGTGGAGGGGTTCATCGACTGCCCGCCGGTGACGACCTGCTGGACCCGGAGGTTGCCGAAGATTCGCCGGATGCCCTCGCCGGTGGCCACGGCGACGACGCCGCACGGCACGGGGTCGGGGTCGGGACCGGGGGCGACCTCGGACGATGCTTCGCGCACCCAGCGCTCCTCCTCGACGGCGTGCAGCTCGTCGAGCAGGTCGGTGACCCGGATCTGGCGGGGCCGCCCGATCTCGATGGCGGCCTCGATGGCAGGGCCGATGTCGTCGGTGTGGATGTGGCAGTTGAAGATGCCGTCGCCACCCACCACGACGATGGAGTCGCCGATCCCGGCCCAGACCTCGCGGAAGGCCGGCATGGCCTCGTCCGGCGCCTCGAGCAGGTACATCACCTCGTAGCGCAGCTCGGACACGTGCTTGCCCGTCTCCGGGGTCACGGCGCCGCCGCTGCGGACCCGGTCGGCGGCCCCCTCCGGCGCGTCCGGGGGGCTCGGGACGGCGCGGCCGTCGACCACGTGCAGCATGGCGTCGAGCAGGAGCAGGAAGCCGGCCCCGCCGGCGTCGACCACCCCGGCCTCCTTCAGCACCGCGAGCAGCTCGGGCGTGCCGTCGAGGGAGACCTGGCCGGCCTCCCGGGTGCGGGCCAGCACGTCGACGAGGGGCGTGCCGCCGGCAGCGGCGTCGCGGGCGGCGTCGGCGGCCTCGCGAACCACCGTCAGGATGGTGCCCTCCACCGGGCGCTGCACGGCCTCGTACGACAGCTCCGAGGCCCGGGTGAGCGCGGCCGCCAGCACCGCACCGTCGACCGCGTCGTGCTCGCGCACGACCTCGGTGATTCCTCGCAGCAGCTGGGACAGGATCACCCCGGAGTTGCCGCGCGCACCCATGAGCGAACCGTGCGCGACGGCCTTGCACACCGCCGCCATGTCACCGCCCTCGACGTCGTCGACGGCTTCGGCCACCGAGCGCAGCGTGAGGGTCATGTTGGTGCCCGTGTCACCGTCGGGGACGGGGTACACGTTGAGGCGGTTGATGGCCTCCTGGTGCATCGCGAGGGCATCCCCGAAGGCCGCGATGGCGCGCCCGAGCTCGGCGGCACCGAGGCGGTCCAGGGTCGTCGTCACGGCGGGGCACCCTATCCACGGGCCCGACCCGGCAGCGGCACACGTCACGCATGGCGCGTTGTGACCAGAAAGTGGACAGGTGGGTATGGTGGCCGGACCCAGTTGGACCGATCGATGCAGGAGTCGACGTGCAGGGTGTCATCAAGTCGTACGATCCCGGGACCGGGGATGGCGTGATCATCGCCGACACCGACCTGATCGAGTACGACCTGGCACCGGGTGCGCTCCACGGATCGGTCTTCCGGATGCTGCGCCAGGGTCAGCGCGTCGTGTTCACGACCGACGACACCGGCCGGGCATCCAACCTGCTGCTGGGGTCCGAAGTGGACATGGGCACGCCGCGCTTCCCCCAGGACGACGTGCCGCTTGAGACCGGGATCTGACCCTCCTGGCCACCCGGCACGGAGCTGATCCCTCGACTTGTCGCAACGGCGCGACGGAGGCGAGAGACAAATGGCCGCAACGACGACCAACCAGAAGCTGAAGGCCTGGGTCGAGGAGTGGGCGGAGATCTTCCAGCCCGACGCCATCGAGTGGTGCGACGGCTCCGAGGAGGAGTGGGACCGCCTCACGAGCCTCCTGGTCGAGCAGGGCTCCTTCACCCGCCTCGACGACTCGAAGCGGCCCAACTCCTTCCTCTGCAACTCCGACCCCGCTGACGTGGCCCGGGTCGAGGAGCGCACCTTCATCAACTCCGTCGAGGAGATCGACGCCGGCCCCACCAACAACTGGCGGGCACCGGCCGAGATGAAGGAGGAGGTCCTCGGCTTCTACCGGGGCGCCATGCGCGGCCGCACCATGTACGTGGTCCCGTTCTCTATGGGCCCGCTCGGGTCCCGCATCGCCCACATCGGCGTGCAGCTCACCGACAGCCCGTACGTGGCCGTCAACATGAAGATCATGACCCGCATGGGCCAGGGGGCCCTCGACGTCCTCGGCGACGGCGAGTGGGTCAAGTGCCTCCACTCGGTCGGCTACCCGCTGGTCGACGCCGACGGCAACGAGCGGCCCGACGTGCCGTGGCCCTGCGACGCCGACAACAAGTACATCTGCCACTTCCCCGAGGACCGCGAGATCTGGTCCTACGGCTCCGGCTATGGCGGCAACGCCCTGCTCGGCAAGAAGTGCTTCGCCCTGCGCATCGCCTCGACCATGGCCCGCGACGAGGGCTGGATGGCCGAGCACATGCTCATCATCGGCGTGACCCCGCCGAACGGCGAGAAGAAGTACGTCGCCGCCGCCTTCCCGTCCGCCTGTGGCAAGACCAACATGGCGATGCTCGTGCCCACCCTTCCCGGGTGGAAGGTCGAGTGCGTCGGTGACGACATCGCCTGGCTGAAGTTCGGCGACGACGGCCGCCTCTACGCCATCAACCCCGAGGCCGGCTTCTTCGGCGTCGCGCCGGGCACCAGCGAGGAGACCAACCTCAACGCCCTGCGCTCCATCGACGCCAACTCGATCTTCACCAACGTGGCCAAGACCGACGACGGCGACGTCTGGTGGGAGGGCCTCTCCGAGCCCCCCGCCCACCTGACCGACTGGAAGGGCAACGACTGGACCCCCGAGTCCGGCTCCCCCGCCGCCCACCCCAACGCCCGGTTCACGGCGCCCGCGTCGCAGTGCCCGGTCATCGCCCCCGAGTTCGAGGACCCGGCCGGCGTCCCCATCTCGGCGATCCTCTTCGGCGGCCGTCGCGCCAGCAACGTGCCGCTCGTGACCGAGGCCGAGTCCTGGGAGGACGGCGTGTTCCTGGGCTCGATCATGAGCTCGGAGAAGACGGCGGCCGCGGCCGGCAAGGTCGGCGAGGTCCGCTTCGACCCCTTCGCCATGCTGCCCTTCATCGGCTACAACGCCGGCGACTACATGCAGCACTGGCTCGAGATCGGCGAGGAGTCCGGCGCCCAGCTGCCCAAGCTGTTCTGGGTCAACTGGTTCCGCCGTGGCGAGGACGGCTCGTTCCTGTGGCCGGGCTTCGGCGACAACGCCCGGGTGCTCAAGTGGGTGCTCGAGCGCCTCGAGGGCGACGCGGACGCCGCGCAGACCCCCATCGGCCTGGTCCCGACCCCGGAGTCCCTCGACACCGACGGCCTGGAGATCGACCCGGCGGTCCTCGACGAGCTGCTCGCCGTGGACAAGGAGTCGTGGCGCCAGGAGATCCCGCTGATCGAGGCCCACTTCGACGCCATCGGCGAGCGCCTGCCCGAGGCGCTGCGAGCCCGGCTCGAGACGCTGGAGAAGAAGCTCAGCGAGTAGCGCCAGCGCAACCCGCACGCGGACGAGCCCCGGCCTCTGGCCGGGGCTCGTGTCGTGTGCGGGGTGGTTCAGGGGTGGCGGGACGGCAGCGGGAGCAGCCCCATCGACCGGCAGCGCTCGGCGAGGTCGCTGAGCTGGTCGATGTAGTCGTCCCGGCTGACCGTGCCGTCGAGGTAGGTCTCGCGCAGGTCGAGGAACATGCCCTCGACCAGCAGGTCGACGAGCTGCTCGAACAACCGGTCCTGGAGCTGGCGGTCGTCGTCGATGAGCTGGATCGTGCCGAGGATGTCGTCCTGCTCGTCGGCGATGCGGGTGACCAAGCGCTCGTGTGCGTCCATGCGCCGTTCTTCGCCACTCCGGAGGCGACATCCTTCCCCACGCTCCGTCGTTTTCGGGCCTCGCCAGAGTTGCGTTGCAGGCACTCAGGTTTCTTGGTACCTTGGCCATCGGAAGCGACATCCGATCCGAACCCGAGGAGGCCGACATGCTGCTCCGCTTCGATCCGTTCCGTGAGCTCGACCGCATCGCCGACGAGCTCGACCGCTCGGCGGCCCGGTCCGCCGCCACCCCCATGCCGATGGATGCGTACCGGCGCGGCAACCACGTCGTGGCCCACCTCGACGTGCCCGGCGTGCGGCCCGACGACGTCGACGTCACCGTCGAGCGCAACGTCGTCACGGTCCGCGCCACCCGCCGGCTCGAGGTGGCCGAGGACGACGAGCGCATCGTGGCCGAGCGTCGCCACGGCGAGCTCGTGCGCCAGCTGATGCTGGGCGACACGCTCGATCCGCAGCGGATCGAGGCCGACGTCACCGACGGGGTCCTGACCCTGCGCATCCCGGTGGCAGAGACCGCCACCCCACGCAAGGTCCAGGTCGGCTCCGGCGCGGGCGACGCGCACCAGGCTGCGCTCTCGGCCTGACCGCAGCCGTCGGGGCGGGCCCGCCAGGCGGGCCCGCGCCGCGCGTAGGCTCGCCCCATGTCCGTCAGCGCGTACATCCTCATCCAGACCGAGGTGGGCAAGGCCGCCGACGTCGCCACCGCGGTCGGCGCCATCGACGGGGTCGTCACGGCCGAGGACGTGACGGGCCCCTACGACGTCATCGCCCGCGCCGAATCCGGCGACGTCGACCAGCTCGGCCGCATGGTGGTGTCGAAGGTGCAGCTGATCCCCGGCATCACCCGCACCCTCACCTGCCCCGTGGTGCGCCTCTAGGCCAGCTCGAAGTGCCCGGGCGCCACCTGGTGCTCGGGGGCCACGCCGGCCAGCAGCTCCTCGAGCGACGCTGGCCGGCCCGCCTCGTCGGTGCCGGCCACCTCGATGGCCACCGAGCCCGGCGCGGCCGTCACCCGGAGAACCGCGGCGTCGGTCGCCTTCGCCAGCCGTCCCACCAGCTCCTGGACCAGGGCGAGAGCCCGCACCGCCAGCGCGGGACCGGCCACGGCGGTGCCCGACCAGACCAGCTCGATCGCCGCGCCCGCCTCCTCTCGTGCCGCGTCCACCTCGATGGTGATCGCGTCGCGCAGCTCGTCGTCGCTGCCCTCGAGCGGCGAGGGCAGCCCGGGCGACGGGGCCACGCTCACCTCCCACGTGCGACGCGCCGCCGCGAGGGCGTGCGCCCAGAGCTCGGCGGCACGCTCGTCCCCGTCGGACGCAGCCGCTTCGGCCTCGGCGAGCGCCGACTCGGCGGCGGCGCGCGCATCGGCCTCCTGCTTCATGCGGGTGGCCACGTCGGCAGCGTCGCGGCGGGCTCGGTTGGCCCGCTCGAGCGCGTCGTCACGGGCGGTCCTCGCCTGCTCCGCCTCCGCCTCGGCGCTGCGTCGGGCGACCTCGGCAGCCTCCCGGGCGCGGATCGCCTCGGCCAGGTCCTCGCCGAGCGCCGTGACCCGTGCGCTCGTGCGGACCAGCAGCACCGCCAGCACCACGGCGACGACGAGCAGGACGATGGCGACCGCGAGCACGGGCCGAATGTAGTGAGGGCTCGACCCGTCGCCCGTCAGGCCGCGCTGAACTGCATCGAGCGCAGGGCGAGGCCCATCAGGAACAAGCCGCCGCCGCCGTAGAGCAGGTAGCGGTACGCCGCGAGCTGGGCCCGATAGCTGTAGATGATGCCCACCGTGGCGATGGCGACGAAGCCGTAGAAGAGGTGGAACTGGTCGGGCTCACCCTCGACGGATCCGAGGGCAGCGACGCCGAGGGCGACCTGCACGATGATCGACACCTGCACCACGGCGGTGACGATCCAGAGCGCCCGGACGCGCGCCGGTTCCCACCAGTGCGCAGCCAGCGCCCAGGCGCCGGCGATGGCGTTGCCCGCCACCACGAACCACGCGAACGAGGCGTGGAGGTCGCGCACCGCGGTCAGCCGGCGGAGCCGCCGGCGACCTCGTAGCTCCACAGCTCGGCCGACACCGAGACGGGCGCACCCGACTCGGTGGGCTTGTCGGCGCCGCGGTGGCCGTGGGCGAACCCGGGCGAGGACACCCACGCGTCGAAGGACGCCTGGTCGGCCCAGCGGGTCACGACGAGCCACGTGTTGCGGTCGTCGGTGGGCTTGAGCAGCTCGAAGCCCTGGAAGCCCTCCTGGCCGTCGACGGCGCCGGCCCGGGCAGCGAAGCGCTTCGCGAGCTCGTCGCCGGAGCCCTCGGGGACGGTGATGGCGTTGATCTTGATGACGGTCACCGTCCCATCCTGGCTTCTGGCCCGGACCACGGGCCAGACGCCTGCTGGGACGGCGGCGTCAGGCGATGGCGCCGGCGTCGCGCAGCTTCGCGATGCGGTCGGCGTCGAAGCCGAACTGCTCGAGCACCTCGTCGGTGTGCTGGCCGGCGTGGGACGGCGGGCGCTGGATGGTGGCCTCGGTGCGGCTGAACCGCGGCGCCGGCGCCGGCTGGAGGACGCCGTGCTCCTCGACGAAGGTCTTGCGCTGCACGTTGTGCGGGTGCTCCGGCGCCTCGCCCAGGCTCAGCACCGGGGCGAAGCACACGTCGGTGTGCTCCATGATCTCGCACCACTCGTCGCGGGTCTTGGTCTTGAAGAGCTCCGCCACCCGCTCCTTCAGCGCCGGCCACTGGCCCCGGTCCATCTGGTGCGGCAGGTCCTCGTCGGCGCCGAGGCCCGACAGCTCGAGCAGCTGGGCGTAGAACTGCGGCTCGATGGAGCCGATCGACACGAACTTGGCGTCGCTCGTCTCGTACACGTCGTAGAAGTGGGCGCCGGTGTCGAGCAGGTTGGTGCCCCGCTCGTCGTTCCAGATGCCCATGGCCCGGAAGGCGTGGAACATGGTGGTGAGCACGGCGGCACCGTCGACCATGGCGGCGTCGACGACCTGGCCCTCACCGGAGCGCTGGGCCTCGAGCAGGGCGCACACGATGCCGAAGGCGAGGAACATGCCGCCGCCGCCGAAGTCGCCGACCAGGTTCAGCGGAGGCACGGGGGCCTCCCCCCGGCGGCCGATGGGGTCGAGGGCGCCGGCGAGAGCGATGTAGTTGATGTCGTGGCCCGCGGCCTGGGCGTAGGGGCCGTCCTGGCCCCAGCCGGTCATGCGGCCGTAGACGATCCTGGGGTTGCGGGCCGAGCAGTCGTCGGGGCCGATGCCGAGGCGCTCGGCCACGCCGGGCCGGAAGCCCTCCATGATGACGTCGGCCTTCTCGACGAGGGCCAGCACCGTCTCGACGCCCTCCGGGCTCTTCAGGTCCACCCCGATGGAGCGACGGCCGCGGTTGAGCACGTCGGCCGGGGGTGACTCGGGGTCGCCTCCCATGACCTGACCGGCGCGGTCGACGCGGATCACGTCGGCGCCCATGTCGGCGAGCAGCATGGCGCAGAACGGGCCGGGCCCGATGCCGGCGATCTCGAGAACGGTGGTGCCCTGGAGCGGTCCCATGGTGGGGGGTTCCTCTTTCGTGGTGGTGGGTTCAGTCGGTGTGCAGCGTGGGGTCGACGTCGCGCGTGCGCTCGACCGTCGCGTCGATCTCGTCCATGATCCGGGGCCACAGCGCCCGGGGCAGGTTGTGCCCCATCCCCTCGATCTCGACGTGGACGGCGTGCGGCACGGCCTCGGCCGTGCGCTTCCCGCCCGTCGGCGTCACCAGCGTGTCGTCGGTGCCGTGGATGACGGTGAAGGGCACCTGCACGCGGCCCAGGGCCTCGGTGCGGCTGCCGGAGGCGTTGATGGCCACGATCTGGCGGCCGATGCCGGCGGGGTTCCGGACCCGGTTCCACTCGCGGCGAGCGCGGTCGGCGGCCGCGTCGGGGTCCTTGTGGGCCGGGCTCCCCCACGTCGCCTCGGCCTTGCGGGCCCGCTCGACGGCCTCGTCCTCGGTGGCGGGGGGCGCCCCGAACAGCAGCGCGCTGGCCTCGGGCGTCGGCTGTCCGACGTCGCGGTCGCCGGTGGTGGACATGATCGACACGACCGAGCGCACGACCTGGGGCTGCTCGATGGCCATGGCCTGCACGATCATCCCGCCCATCGAGGCGCCGACGATGTGCGCCGGGGCCATGCCGAGCTCGTCCAGCAGGGCGGCGGCGTCGGCGGCCATGTCCGACAGCGTGTAGGGCACGTCGACCTGCTCACCCTTGGCCAGCGAGTGCAGGCTGGCCATGACGTCGAGGTCGACGTGGTCGAAGTGCGTGGAGCGCCCGACGTCGCGGTTGTCGAACCGGGCGACCCGGTAGCCCCGGTCGACGAGGCGGGCGACGAAGTCGTCCTCCCAGCTGACCAGCTGCGCACCGAGCCCCATGACGAGGAGCAGCGGCACGCCGTCCTCCGGTCCGCGCACCTCTGCGCAGAGCTCGATGCCGTTCACGCGATGGATCGTCTCCCCCATGCCGGGATGCTTGCCGTTCCTTGACTGCTCGGTCAAGAACGCTGCTGGGCGTTCGGTGGTCGGAGATCGACCACATCTGGTCGCATCCGGACCAGCGAAGCGGGGCGGTACGGTCGCCTGCGTGACGATCCGCGCCGAGGTGCACGCCTTCGCGCCCGGTCGCGTCAACCTGATCGGCGAGCACACCGACCACACCGGTGGGCGCTGCCTGCCGATGGCGGTGTCGATGGGCGTCACCGTGCGCGGCCGTCGCGGCGGAGACCGGGTCGTGCTCGCCTCGGCCGAGGTGCCGGGCGTGGCCGACGTGGCCCTCGACGTCGTCGACCCGGCCGCCGCCTCCCCGGGCTGGGCGCGCTACGTCGCCGGCGTGGTCGCCGAGCTGCGCCCCGCCTCCGGCCTCGTCGGCGAGCTCAGCTCCGATGTACCGGTCGGTGCGGGCATGTCGTCGTCGGCTGCGCTGGAGGTCGCCGTGGCGCTGGCGCTCGGGCACACCGGCGACGTGGAGGACCTGGCCGCGCGGTGCCAGGCCGCCGAGCACCGGGCCACCGGCGTGCCGTGCGGCATCCTCGACCAGCTGGCGTCCGCCGCGGCACGCGACGGCCACGCGTTCGTCCTCGACTGCCACACGCTCGAGCGCACGCACGTGCCGGTTCCCGACGCCGTGGAGGTCCGGGTCGTGCACTCGGGCCAGGATCGCACGCTCGCGGGGTCCGAGTACGGGGTGCGCCGGGCGCAGTGCGAGGCCGCCGAAGCCGTCGTGGGCCCCCTCCGCCTGGCCTCGGCCGGGGATGTCGCGAAGCTCGGTGACCCGGTCCTGCGCCGACGGGCCCGCCACGTCGTCACCGAGAACCAGCGGGTGCTCGACGCCGCCGACGCGCTCCGGGCCGGCGACCTCGTCGCGCTCGGCGCGCTGCTCGACGAAGGGCACCGGTCGCTCCGCGACGACTTTGAGGTGTCCACCCCCCGGGTGGACGCGACCGTCGAACGCCTGCGATCACGGCCCGGCGTGCACGGCGTCCGCCTCATGGGGGGCGGCTTCGGTGGCTGCGTGGTCGCGGTCACCGAGCCCGGCGCCCTCGACGAGGGCTGGCACGCCCGGCCCGGCCCCGGCGCCCACCTCGTCGAGCCCGGCTGACCAGGAACGAGCGCGCCGATCGGTCCGTTCGTGCCCCCTGGTGGAACGAACGAACCGATCGGTTCGTTCGTGGCGGGGTCAGCGCCCGAGGAGGCGGGCCTTCTGGGCGGCGAACTCGTCCTCGGAGAGGACCCCGCTGCGGCGCAGGTCGTCGAGCTTGGCCAGCTCGTCGGCCACCGAGAGCCGGCCGTGGCCCTGGCCGACGCGGTCGAACTTGCGGTTCTCGTTGTCCTCGATCTGGCGGTAGATCTCGTTCTGCACGGAGGACGGCCGGCGCACGTCGGAGAACGACTGGCGACCGCTCTCCCCCGCCGACTCGATGATGAGGTCGCCGGCGCCGAGCACCCGCTCGAAGAGGCGCTGGGAGAACAGCACGTTGTTGACCCGCTCGAGCGGGATCTCGATGCCGTGCTTGGCGAGGACGCCGTGGCGGTGGATGAGGCGGTCGGTGGTGACGACGAAGTTGGTCGTGCGCCAGTCCAGGTAGCGGACGATCCACCAGCCGAGCGCGACCAGGATCAGGAAGCCGGCGAGCAGCTGGACGATGCCGTTGTCGACGTTCAGCAGCACCAGCGCGCCGAGGACGATGGCCCCGAGCAGGGCGGCGGTCTGCTTGGCGAGGAACCACCAGTGCGGGTGGAGGTCGAGCACGACCTCCTCGCCTTCGTACAGCAGCTTGCGCGGCAGGGGCACGGCCGGATGGTAACCCTGGCCACCCCGGCGGTCAGGCCCAACCGAGCTCGTGGAGGCGGTCGTCGTCGATGCCGTAGTGATGGGCCAGCTCGTGGACCACGGTGATGCGCACCTGCTCGGTGACCTCGTCCTCGGTCTCGCACATGGCGCAGATCGGCAGGCGGTAGATCGTGACGCGGTCGGGCATGGGTGGCCCGCCGGCGCCGTAGTCGCCGCGCTCGGTGAGCGGCACGCCCTCGTACAGCCCGAGGAGGCTGCCCGTGGGGCGCCCCGTGCGGATGCGCACCATCACGTTCTCGAGGCCCTCGGCCAGCGGACCGGGCAGCTCGTCGAGGGCGGCCGCGACCAGCTGCTCGAAGCGCTCGGGATCGACGTCCACCATCGCGGCCGACGCTACCGGGGCAGGCTCTAGCCTCGGCCTCGTGATGGACCCCGCGGCGACGCTCGCCGGCCTGGACGACGACCAGCGCCGGGCGGCCACGTCGGCGGCATCGCCGCTGGCGGTCGTGGCGCCCGCCGGGTCGGGCAAGACCCGCGTCCTCACCGCCCGGGTCGCCCACCGCATCGCCACCGGCGAGATCGAGCCGGCCCACGTCCTGTGCGTGACCTTCACCCGCAAGGCCGCCGGCGAGCTCACCAGCCGACTGCGCCGCATCGGCGTGCGCGACCGCATCGAGGCGGGCACCTTCCACGCTGTGGCCTGGCGCCAGCTGCGCGACCGCTGGTCGGCGCAGGGCCGCACCGAGCCCCAGCTGCTGGACCGGATCCGTCCCTTCCTGCGCGACCAGCTCGAGATCACCGCCCCGGCCGTGCTCACCGAGCTGTCCAGCGAGATCGGATGGGCTCGGGCACGGATGCTGCGACCCGACGACTACCCCGACGCGGCGCGGGCCGCCGGCCGGCGCACCCGGCTGGCTGCGGCCGAGGTCGCCGAGCGGTTCCGCCAGTACGAGGCGGCGAAGGCCAGGCGCCACGTCGTGGACTTCGACGACCTGCTCGCCGCGTGCGCCGCCGCGATCGAGGGCGACCCGGGGTTCGCCGCCGCGCAGCGCTGGCGGTTCCGGCACCTCTTCGTCGACGAGTTCCAGGACGTCAACCCGCTGCAGTTCCGGTTGCTCGAGGCGTGGCGGGGCGACCGGTGGGACGTGTTCGTCGTGGGCGACTCGCACCAGTCCATCTACGGCTGGAACGGCGCCGACGCCGCCCTGCTCGACGAGCTCGGCCGCCGGTGGCCGGCGCTCGAGACCATCCACCTCGACCGCACGCATCGCTCGACGCCCCAGATCACGGCCGCAGCGGCGTCGGTCATCGCGGCCGCGGGCCTGCCGGACCGCCACCCCTCCTCGAGCGGCGCCCCCGGTCCGCCGGCCCGCATCCTCGAGCACGCCGACGAGGTCGGGGAGATCCGCGCCATCGCCCGTGCCATCCGCCGCCGGCGCGGGGGCGAGCTCTCGTGGAAGGCCTTCGCCGTGCTCGCACGCACGCACGATCGGGTGCTCGAGCTCGACCGCGGCCTGGCCGCCCTCGGCGTGCCCACCCGGATGCGGCGCCAGGCGTCGCTGCTCGACGACCCGGGCGTGCGCCGGGTCCTGTACCTCCTGCGCGACGACGAGCGCCCGCTGCTCACCGCGCTCGGCAGCGCCATCGGCGACCACCCGGATCCGGCGGTCGAGTCCCTGGCCGAGGCGGCCGAGGCCCAGCGGACCAAGGACGACACCATCACCGGTCGCGCCTTCGTGGGGTGGGCCTACGCCAACCTCTCCGACGACGAGCACGAGCCCGATGCCGTCACCATCTCGACGATCCACGCGGCCAAGGGCCTGGAGTGGCCGGTGGTGCACGTGGCCGGCTGCGAGGACGGCTCCATCCCGATTGGATCCGCCCGGCGTCGGGAGGCGCGCGACGAGGAGGCCCGGCTGCTGTACGTGGCGGTCACGCGCGCCGAGCAGGAGGTCACGCTGCACTGGGCCAGGGAGCGGACGGTCCGTGGCGTGCGCCGCCAGCAGGACCGCAGCCCGTTCCTCGCCGGATTCGAGGCGCGCGTCGCCCTGGTGACCGACCCGCCCACCTCGTCGGGCATCCCCCAGCTCGCCGCGCTCCGTGCCCGTCTCGACCCGCCCGAGGCCACCGACCCGCTGCTCGCCGCGCTCCGGGCGTGGCGGATGGCCCGCGCCCGCGCCGCACGCACCGAGCCCGCCACCGTGGTGCCCGACGAGGTCCTCGAGGCCATCGCCACCAGCCGGCCGCGCACCCGCATGGAGATCGACGCCGTCGCCGGCCTCGGCCCGGCCCGCCGCAACCGCTTCGCCGACGAGCTCCTGGCCGTCGTGGCCCGGGCCGAGCACGCCCGATGAGGTTCACCGTCGAGCAGCGCTTGGTCACCGGTGCCGACGAGACGGCGCGCGCCTTCACCGAGCCCGCGCTGTACGCCGGGTTCGCCGACCTGTCCAAGGTCTCGGTGCCGGAGGTGCTGGCCTGCGAGGCCGATGGCGAGCTGGTGCGCCTCCGCATCCGCTACCGGTTCGCCGGCCACCTGTCGTCGGCCGCCCGCGCCGTCATCGACCCGCAGCGGCTGTCCTGGGTCGACGAGTCCACCCACGACCTGTCCCGGCGCCACGTGCGCTTCGTGCTGCGCCCCGACCACTACGGCGAGCGCTTCCGCTGCTCGGGCGAGTACCGCATCGAACCCGACGGCGACGGCTGCCGCCGCCACGCCAGCATCGAGCTCAGGGTGTCGGCGCCCTTCGTCGGCGGTGCGGTCGAGCGGGCCATCGAGTCCGGGCTCCGCGAGCACCTCGCCGACGAGACCCGGGTGGTCGAGGCGTACCTCGCAGCCCGTCGGTAGGTTCGCCTGGTGCGCCTGGCCACGTGGAACGTCAACTCGCTCAAGGCCCGCCTCGAGCGCGTCGAGTCGTGGCTGGGCGAGGCCGCGCCCGACGTGCTCTGCCTGCAGGAGACGAAGATGTCCGACGACGCGTTCCCCGCGCTGTCGCTCCAGGCGCTCGGCTACGAGGGCGCGCACCACGGCCAGGGCCGGTGGAACGGGGTCGCCATCCTGTCCCGCCTCGGCCTCGACGACGTGGTCCACGGCTTCGCCGACGGCGGGCCACCCGACCCCGAGGCCCGCCTCCTCACCGCTCGCTGCGGGGACACCGTGGTCGTCACCGCCTACGCGCCCAACGGCCGGGCGGTCGGCCACGAGCAGTTCCACTACAAGCTCGGGTGGTTCGACCGGCTCGCCGCCCACCTCGATGCGGTGGCGTCGCCCCGGGACGAGGTCGTCCTCTGCGGCGATCTGAACGTCGCCCCCGAGGACCGGGACGTGTGGGACGTCGCAGCCATCCACGGCGCCACCCACATCACGCCCGACGAGCGGGCCCGGTTCGGACGCCTGCTCGAGTGGGGCCTCGTCGACGCGTTCCGGCGGTGCTACCCCGACGACGGCCGGCTCTTCACGTGGTGGGACTACCGGGCCGGGAACTTCCACAAGCACAAGGGCATGCGCATCGACCACGTGCTCGTGAGCGCCCCGCTGGCCGAGCGGCTCCGCTGGTCGCTGGTGGATCGCAACGCTCGCAAGGGCACGGCGCCGTCGGACCACGCCCCGCTCCTGATCGAGACCGCACCCGCCGGGGAGGCGTCGTGACCGACGAGACCGCACCGCCGACCGCCTTCGGACCGAACAGCCCGAGCTGGTCGAGCCGCCTCAGCGAGCTGGCCCGGGAGGAGCCCACGCCCCGCCGACGTGAGCTCCGCCGCCTGGCCGACGCCACCCGGCGCATGGTGCACACGATGGTGATGAACGGCGCCAGCGCCGAGGAGCTCGCCGCCGCGGCCGACTCCCTCGAGGCGGTGGCCGACGAGCTGCACCGCCATGCCCGCGGCCAGTCCATCTACGAGGGGTTCGGCGAGGCCGCCACGAGCGGCGATCCGCACGGGTTCTTCGACCACAGCCC
Organism: Acidimicrobiaceae bacterium; assembly: GCA_036675575.1. Taxonomy (GTDB): domain Bacteria; phylum Actinomycetota; class Acidimicrobiia; order Acidimicrobiales; family Salinilacustritrichaceae; genus Salinilacustrithrix. Next base: position 8,219 of record JAKFET010000094.1, on the reverse strand, counting down.
GATGCTCGGCGTCGCCAACCCCATCGCGCCCCCCATCAGCCTGCAGGGGGTGGACGACCGCACCATCGTCGGCGAGGTCACGTTCGGCCCTGCGTACGAGGGCCCGCCCGGGTGCGTCCACGGCGGCTTCATCGCCGCCGCCTTCGACGAGGTCCTCGGCGCGGTGCAATCGCTGTCGGGCCAGCCGGGCATGACCGGCACCCTGACCGTGCGCTACCGCTCGCCCACGCCGCTGCACGAGCTGCTGCGGTGCACGGCCCGCTTCGAGCGCGTCGAAGGCCGCAAGATCATCACCACCGGCACGCTCCACGTGGGCGACCGGCTCTGCGCCGAGGCCGACGGGATCTTCGTCTCCGTCGACTTCGGCCGCATGGCAGAACTGCGGGAGCGGCGGGCCGAGCAGCAAGCGACCCGCCGCGGCAGCGACCCGACCTAGGCGCGCTTGGTGGCGGCCTTCTTGGTCGTCGACCTCTTGGCCGCGGCCTTCTTGGTCGTCGACTTCTTGGCCGCAGCCTTCTTGGTCGTCGACTTCTTGGCCGCGGCCTTCTTGGTCGTCGACTTCTTCGCTGCGGCCTTCTTGGTGGTGGCCTTCTTCGCCGCCGCCTTCTTGGTGGTGGCCTTCTTGGTGGTGGCCTTCTTCGCCGCCGCCTTCTTGGTCGTCGACTTCGTGGCCCGGCTTGCCGGCGTGGCCTTCTTCACGGCCGCCTTCTTGGCGGGTGCCGCCTTCTTCTTGGTCACCGCCTTCTTCGCTGCGGGCTTCTTCTTGCTCGCTGCCTTCTTGGTCGCCATGTCAGACGTCGCCTTCCTGTCCGTTGCCTTCTGGTCCGGTGCTGCCTTCTTCGCCGCCGCCCGTGCCCGGGTTGCTGCGGCCTTCTTCACAGGTGCTGCGGCCGCCTCGGCCGCAGCCGCTGCCGCGACCTCGGCGTCGGCTTGCTGCTGGGCACGGAGCTTGCGGCGCTGGGAGACCGACAGCTTGCGATCGCCGTCGTCGTCGGTGGGCGCCTGCGCGGCGACCAGGACCCGCTCGGCGGGTGTCGACTCAGGGACGACGTCGACCTCGTCGAGCTCGACGTCGTCGTCGCCCGGCTGTTCGTCGGTGACGGTCAGGTCCATGCCAGGCATGGCCAGGTCGATGCCGCGCCGGGGCGTGTCGATCGCCTTGACCACGAACTCGCGGGTCTCGCCGAGCTCGAGGACCTCGCGCGCGCTGCGGGGCGGCGGGTCGGAGATGGACTTGAGCGAGATGTAGCAACGGGTGCCGTCGCAGACCACGTAGGCGCCGTGGCTGGCGAACTGCTCGATCTCGGCCTCGATGACCGAGCCGACCGGGTGCGCGCCGACGAACTCGATGAACGGCAGGGGCTCGTTGTAGGGCTCGGGCTCCTTGCCGCCGCGCTTGCGGCCGGCGGGCTCGTCGGTCGGGGCCTTCGAGCGGCCACGACCGGTCGACCTCGACGACGCCTTGGCGGCCGGCCCGGACTGGGACGACTTCGACGCCTTGGATGCGGATGCGGCCGGGCGCTTCGAGGCCGGGGTCTTCGACGCTGCGGTCTTCGAGCCCCGCCGCTTGCGCTTCGCGTCGGACACGGCTCGGCGGCTGGTGGGCCCACGGACCGGCGAGCGGGCGAGGAAGATCCAACCGACGCCCGGCACGTGCTTGCCGCCGAGGAGGCGGCCCTCGGTGAAGAGCCAGTCGTAGGTGCCGTGGAACTCCTGGAAGGAGTCGTTCGACAGGATGATGGCGTCGGCCCGATCGGCGACCTCGAGGATGAAGGCGTCGCCGCGGCCGATCACGCCCGCCGGGGGCGTGATGATCTGGCCGCTGTTGACCTTCTCCTCGTACTGCTCGCGCTCCGAGGCGTCGATGCGGTGGCCGAAGGTGGCGTCGACGATCACCGTGACGTTGGCGTGGTCGAACTCCTCCGTGACCGCGTCCACGGCCTCCAGCAGCTGCCGGAGGCTCGGGAGGGATCGACCCTCGGTTGCGATGTTGGATCCGTCGACGACGAGATGCGTGGGTGGCAAGTGGTGCGCAGCAGGTTCGGTGGTGCAGGGCCCGCAGCTGCGATGCCGGACCCGCTCGGCGTGACCCTACTGGCGTGAGCGGCGTCACTCGCGGAGCACCCCCGTTCGCGGCACATGGTAGGAACGCCGCCGTGCCCGACGCCGCCACCGAGATCACCGCCGCGCTCTTCGACTTCGGAGGCGTGATCCTGTCCAGCCCCTTCGAGGCCTTCGCCGACTACGAGCGCGAGCACGGCCTGCCCGACGGCTTCATCCGCGGCCTCAACGCCACGAACCCCGACGACAACGCGTGGGCGAAGATGGAGCGCAACGACGTCACCATCCCCGAGTTCTGCGAGCTGTTCGAGGCCGAGGCCCGGGACGCCGGCGGCGAGCTGGACGCGGCGGCGGTGCTGTCCCGCCTGCGGGGCGAGATCCGTCCGGCGATGGTGGAAGCCGTGCGCCGCTGCAAGGAGCGCCTGCAGACGGCGTGCCTCACCAACAACTTCGTCGCGCCCGACGCCGGCCACCCGGAGGGGCGCATGGACCCCGAGAGCTTCGAGGGCGTCATGGACCTCTTCGACGTCGTGGTCGAGTCCTCGAAGGCCGGCTGCCGCAAGCCGGATCCCCGCTTCTACGAGATCGCCTGCGAGGAGCTCGGCATCCGCCCCGAGCAGGCGGTGTTCCTCGACGACCTCGGCATCAACCTCAAGCCGGCCAAGGCGATGGGGATGACCACCATCAAGGTCGTCGACCCCGAGATCGCCATCGCCGAGCTCGAGGCCGTGGTCGGGTTCCCGCTCCGCTGAGCCGGGCGCGGAACCAGCGCGGCTCGGCGTAGCGTCGTGCCATGTCCGCCCGCACCCGGCACAACGTCAAGGTCTCCGGCGTCGCCGACGGGCAACCGATGGTGTTCGCCCACGGCTTCGGCTGCGATCAGCACATGTGGCGCCACGTGGCCCCGCAGTTCGAGGACCGCTACCGGGTCGTGCTGTTCGACCACGTCGGGGCCGGCGGTGCCGACGCCTCCGCCTACGACCCCCAGCGCCACGCCGACCTGTCCGGCTACGCCGAGGACGTCCTGGCCATCCTCGACGACCTCGACCTGCGCGACGTCGTCTTCGTCGGCCACAGCGTCAGCGCGATGATCGGCGTGCTGGCCGCCAACGCCGCTCCCGAGCGCTTCGCCCACCTCGTGCTCGTCGGCCCCTCGCCGCGCTACGTCGACGACCCGGCCACCGGCTACGTCGGCGGCTTCGCCCGCACCGACATCGACGAGCTGCTCGACTCCCTCGGCTCGAACTACCTCGGGTGGTCCACGGCCATGGCACCGGCCATCGTCGGCAACCCCGACCGGCCCGAGCTCGGCGCCGAGCTCACCGAGAGCTTCTGCCGGGCCGATCCCGAGATCCAGCGCCGCTTCGCGGAGGCGACGTTCCTGTCGGACAACCGGGCCGACCTCGCCGCGGTGCGGGTGCCCTGCCTGGTCCTGCAGTGCAGCGACGACATCATCGCCCCCACCGAGGTGGGGCGGTACGTGCACGAGCAGCTGCCCGACAGCGAGCTCGTCGTGCTCCGCGCCACCGGTCACTGCCCCAACCTCAGCGCACCGGAGGAGACCGCCGAGGTGATCGAGGCGTACCTCCGGTCGGCTGCCTGACCCGTGACCACCCCGATGTCCGCTCCAGGCGCTGAGCCCACCAACGGCTACGTCCGGGCGCTGGTCGCCGACGACCCGCTCGAGCTCTACGAGACCGCCCCGTGCGGCTACCTGTCCACCGAGGCCTCCGGCCTCATCGTCAAGGTCAACCGCACGTTCCTGAACTGGACCGGCTACCGCCTCGACGAGCTCGTCGAGCGGCGCACGTTCCAGTCGCTGCTGGCCGTCGGCGACCGCATCTTCTACGAGACCCACTTCGCGCCGTCGCTCGCCATGGAGGGCACGGTGCGCGAGATCGCCGCCAACGTCGTGAGCGCCTCCGGCGAGCGCCTCCCCGTGCTGCTCAACGCGGTGCGCAAGGACGACCAGCTCGGGGGTCACCTGCGCACGCGCATCGCCGTCTTCGATGCCCGGGAGCGGCGTGCGTACGAGCGCGAGCTGCTGGCCGAGCGCCAGCGCGCCGAGCGTGCCGCGCGCGAGGCCCGGGCGCTGGCCGAGACCCTCCAGCGCACGCTCCTCCCGCCGGCCATGCCCCAGGTGGACGGCATCGACGTCGGCGGCGCGTACCGCCCGGCCGGCGACGGCACGGTCGTGGGCGGCGACTTCTACGACGTGTTCGAGATCCACGACGGCTCCTGGGGCATCGCCCTCGGCGACGTGTGCGGCAAGGGGGCCTCGGCCGCCATCGTCACCGCGCTGGCGCGGCACACGATCCGGGCGCTGGCGGTGCGCACCAGCCGGCCGAGCGACGTGCTGCGCGGCCTGCACGACGCCATCGCCCGCAGCGACGTCGACAGCTTCTGCACCGCGCTCTACCTCACGGCCGAGGCCGTCGACGACGGTGTCCAGGTGTGCCTGTCCGCAGGCGGGCACCACCTGCCGCTGCGGGTGCGGGCGTCGGGCGAGATCGAGGAGGTCGGCCGGGTGGGCCACCTGCTGGGCATGCTCGAACCGCTCCAGCTCCACGACGAGTCCGTCTCGCTGGCTCCCGACGAGGCGCTGGTGCTCTACACCGACGGGGTCATCGAGGCCCAGCAGGGCGGCGAGCTGTTCGGCGACGATCGCCTCCGCCAGGTGATCGCCGACCACCGCGACGCCGGCGCGCAGGAGCTCGCCGACGCGGTGGCCGCTGCGGCCGTGGCGTTCCAGGGCCAGCACACCCGGGACGACATCGCCGTCCTGGTCGTGCGGGCGGGGGTGCTCGCTAGTAGGTGAGCGCCTTGTCCAGGATCATCGACTGCTCCTGGTGGTGGATCTTGTTGGAGCCCGTGGCCGGGGACCCGGACTCGTGGCGTGACACCCGCTGGATCTTGTGGCTGTCGCCGAAGCCCTCGTACAGCCGGCGGCTGGCGAAGTTCCACGGACCCATGTTCTCCGGCTCCTCCTGGAGCCAGATGAGCTCGCTGGCACCCGGGAAGCGGGCCAGCTCCTCGGCCAGGCGCTCGGCCGGCCACGGGTAGAGCTGCTCGAGGCGCAGGACGGCGACGGGCACGCCGCGCTCGTCACGGGCGGCGATGGCGTCCTGGGCCACCTTGCCGCTGGCGCACACGACGCGGCGCACGTCGGCGGCGTCGAGCGAGCCCGACGCCACGGCGGGATCGGACAGCACCTCTTCGAACGAGCCCTGCGTGAGCTGGTCGACGCTCGAGCGTGCCGGCTTCGCCCGCAGCAGCGACTTCGGGGTGAAGACCACCAGCGGCCGACGCACGTCCTGGTGCATCTGGCGGCGCAGGAGGTGGAAGAACTGCCCGGAGGTGGTGGCGTTGACGACTTGGATGTTGTCCTCGGCGCACAGCAGGAGGAAGCGCTCCATGCGCCCCGAGCTGTGCTCCGGGCCCTGGCCCTCGTAGCCGTGGGGCAGGAGCATGATGAGCCCCGAGTCCTGCTTCCACTTGTCCGCGGCGGCCACGATGAACTGGTCGATGACGATCTGGGCGCCGTTGATGAAGTCGCCGAACTGGGCCTCCCAGGCGACCATCGCCTTGGGGTTCTCGACCGAGTAGCCGTACTCGAAGCCGAGCGCGGCGTACTCCGACAGCAGCGAGTCGTAGATCCAGAGCTTGCCCTGGTCGTCGGCGATGTTGGCGAGCGGCACGTACTCCTCGCCCGTGAGGTGGTCGTGGAGCGTGGCGTGGCGGTGGGCGAAGGTGCCGCGGCGCGAGTCCTGGCCGGCGAGCCGGACGTCGATGCCCTCGAGGAGCAGCGACCCGAAGGCCAGCGACTCGGCGAGGCCCCAGTCGACCTCGCCGTCCTCCCACATCTTGCGGCGGGTGTCGAACTGCTTGGCCAGCTTGGGATGGAGGTTGAAGTGCTCCGGCTGGGTGTCGAGGGCCCGGAACACCCGCTCGAGGGCGTCGCGGTCGACGCCGGTCTCGATGTGCGGGAGCACGCCGCGGGCGGCCGGCGGCTCGGCCGCGATGTGCTCCTCGACGTGGGAGCGCGTCTCGTCCAGCGCGTCCTGGAGCCGGGCCTGGAAGTCGTCGAGGGCGGCCTCGGCCTCCTCGAGGGACAGGTGGCCCCGCTTGACGAGCGACTCGGTGTACAGCTTGCGGACCGAGCGGTGCTGGTCGATCTTGGCGTACATCAGCGGCTGCGTGTAGCTGGGGTCGTCACCCTCGTTGTGGCCGTGGCGCCGGTAGCAGACCATGTCGATGACCACGTCCTTGGAGAACCGCTGCCGGAAGGCGAAGGCCAGCCGGGCGGCGCGCACGCAGGCCTCGGGGTCGTCGCCGTTCACGTGGAACACCGGCGCCTGGACCATCTTGGCGACGTCCGTGGAGTAGATGCCGGAGCGGCTCGCCTCCGGCGTCGTGGTGTACCCGATCTGGTTGTTGATGACGAGGTGCACCGTGCCACCGACCCGGTAGCCGCGGATGTCGGACATCTGCAGCGTCTCGGCCACGACGCCCTGGCCGGCGAACGCGGCGTCGCCGTGGATCAGGATCGGCAGGACGCTGAACGCCTCGGGCCGGTCGATCTGGTCCTGGAGCGCCCGGACCATGCCGACCACGACGGGGTCGACGGCCTCGAGGTGGCTCGGGTTGGCCGCCAGCTCGACGGTGATCTCCTGCTCGTGGCGGGAGCAGTACACGCCCTCCTGGCCGAGGTGGTACTTGACGTCGCCGCTGCCCTGCACCGAGCCCTCGGGCACGTAGCCCTCGAACTCGCTGAACAGCTGATCGGGCTTCTTGCCGGCGATGTTGACCAGCACGTTGAGCCGGCCGCGGTGGGCCATGCCCATGATCGCCTTGTCCATGCCCTCGGCGGCCGCCTGCTCGAGCACGGCGTCGAGGATCACGATGGCGGACTCGCCGCCCTCGAGGCCGAAGCGCTTCTGGCCGACGTACTTGGTGGCCAGGAACTTCTCGAAGGCCTCGGCGGCGTTGAGCCGGCCGAGCACGTGCTGCTGCTCGGCGGGCGCCAGCTCCATCTCGACGCCCTCGACCTGGTCCTGGATCCAGGCCTTCTGATCGGGGTCCTGGATGTGCATGTACTCGATGCCGAGCGTCCGGCAGTAGGCGTCGCGGAGCACCTTCAGGATCTGGCGCAGCGTCATGCGGTCGACGCCGGCGAGGCCGCCGGTGAGGTACTGGCGCTCCAGGTCCCAGATGGTGAGGCCGTAGGTGAGCGGGTCGAGCTCGGTGTGCATGTTCGGCTCGCGCCAGCGCAACGGGTCGAGGTCGGCCATGAGGTGGCCGCGCACCCGGTACATGTTGATGAGCCGCTGGACGGCCATCTGCTTCTCGAGGCGGAACGCCTCCTGGTCCACGGGCCGGACGTCCTGGCGCCACTCGACGGCCTCGTACGGCACGTCGAGCGCCCGGAAGATGTCGTCGTAGAAGCCGTCCTCGCCGAGCAGGAGCTCGTGCACCCGCTTCAGGAACAACCCGGACTCGGCACCCTGGATGATGCGGTGGTCGTACGTCGACGAGATCGTGATGACCTTGGACAGCCCGAGGTCGGCGAGCGTCTCGGGGTCGGCCGCCTGCATCTCGGCCGGCCAGTCGATGGAGCCGACGCCGACGATGAGGCCCTGGCCGGGCATCAGGCGCGGCACGGACTGGACCGTGCCGATGGTGCCCGGGTTGGTGAGGCTGACGGTGATGCCCGAGAAGTCGTCGGGGGCCAGCTTGTTGTTGCGGACCTTGCGGATCAGCTCCTCGTAGGAGCCCCAGAAGCCGCGGAAGTCGAGCGTGTCGGCCTGCTTCACGACGGGCACGAGCAGGGAGCGGCTGCCGTCGGCCTTCTCGACGTCGACGGCGATGCCGAGGCCCACGTGGTCGTTGCGCACGATGCGGGGCTTGCCGTCGGCGCCCTCGAGGTAGCTGTTGTTCATCGCCGGGACCGTGTCGGCGATGGCGCGGACGACGGCGTAGCCGATGAGGTGGGTGAAGCTGACCTTGCCGCCGCGGGTGCGCCCCAGGTAGCCGTTGATCACGGCCCGGTTGACCTCGAGGAGCTTGGCCGGCACGTCGCGGTAGCTGGTGGCGGTGGGGACCGAGAGGCTCCGCTCCATGTTCTCGACGATGCGGGCCCCCACGCCGCGGAGGGGCTC
>JAKFET010000270.1:0-6277 GCA_036675575.1 Acidimicrobiaceae bacterium | reverse complement strand
CTGGCGCACCTGGCGCCGGAGACGAACGGGTTGTCGACGTCCAGGAACCCTGGCGTCGGCCCGGCACCGTCCACGTCCTTCCACTTGTACGCCGTCACGGTCGCTGTCGTGCCGCCGTTGCTGAACCCGGCGACGACGAAGATGTCGCCGTCGACGTGCAGGCCCCCGGTGAACGGCTGCGGCGAGCCCCCGCTGCCCAGCGGCTTCTCGCAGTCCACGCCGTTCTTGAGGAACCAGAAGCCCATGTTCCCGTCGCCCTCGGTGGCGGCCCGCTCGATCCCGAAGAACAGGAGCAGGTCGCCGGCGGTGTACCCACCGCCCGTGGACGGGACCTCGTAGATCGTGCTGTAGGCGTTCAGGATGTCGAACTTCCCGCCGAGGTTGTTGGAGTTGGCGCAGCCCCACCCGGAGATGTCGAGGGTGTCCTTGCTGCCCCCGGTGTACGTCGACAGGTCGGTCGTGGTCGTCCCTGTCGTCGTCTGGAACAGGTGGTCGTTGTCGAAGGCGGAATCCTCGAACCCGGCGGGCAGCGGCGTGATCCGCCCCCCGACGGCGCTGAAGAAGGTGGTCCAGTCGAAGGGCGACACGGGCGGCGTCGCCGTGATCGTGTCCGCCACGTTCCCGTCCAGCTCGAAGATCGTGCTGTGGTTGGCGCCGCTCGGCGCCGCCGTCAGCACCGCTGCTCCTGCGAACACGAGGAGGGCGGCGAGCATGCCCGCCAGGCGCCTCCTCCCGACCCGCGCTCGTCCGTTGCTCGCCTTGCCGTCTGTTCGACGCATCGCTCTGCCTCACTCTCCCGCGGGACCCCCGCCCGCACCGTCCGTGAGGTTCTGCGCCGGACCTGAGCGGGGGCTGAAGGTGGGCTGAAGATGTGCTGAAGATGGGCGCCGGGCGCGTCGATCAGTCGTCGTCCTCGGCGGCCGCCACCGCGGCGACGTCGGACCGCAGGCTCAGCACGTCCGGGCGGTCGACGATCGGGCGCAGCCGCTCCTCGGGCCGCACGTCGGCCTCGCCGTGCAGCTCGACCGAGAGCACCACGTTGCCGCCGGACTTGCCCCATCCGTGGCGCCCGAGCCGCACGCCCTCGAGCTGGCCGAGCGCAGCGAGGACCGCGTCGCCGTCGTCGAGCGTGCGCACCTCGATGTCGAGGCTGACGGAGGGGCGCGTGAACCGGCGGCGCAGCAGGTTGCGCGGGACCCGGAGCACGAAGAGGGCACCCACGAGCGCGATGGCCGCCACGGCGGCGATGCCGATGTCGCCCACGCCGGCGGCCAGCCCGAAGGCGGCGGTCACCCACAGGCTGGCGGCGGTGGTCAGGTTGCGGACCCGGGAGCCGGCCCGGAAGATCATCCCGGCGCCGAGGAAGCCGATGCCGACGACGACGTTCGAGGCGACGCGGGTGACGTCGAACTGCACGTTCACCGCCCGCTGGTCGGTGACGAACTCGGAGAACCCGAGCGTCGACACGATGCCGAACACGGCGGCGCCGAGGGCGACGGTGATGTGGGTGCGCAGCCCGGCCGGCTGGTCGTTGACCTCGCGCTCGATGCCGACCACGGCACCGAGGCCGGCGGCGGCGGCGAGGCGCCAGATCGCCTCGGCGCTCGGGTAGACGTCGTTGACCTCCCCGAACGCCTCGCCGAGGGACGCCAGGAGCAGCAGCGGTTCTGTCATCGGCGGCACCACTACCCGATCTGCTCGGGCCGAGAACCATTCGGGGCGCGACCTGCGCAGGACGTCGGGCGGGCGCCGTCGAACCCTGGGGGGCGGACGGCGGTCGCGCCGTACCCGAACCACCGGAGGAACACGTGCCCCTGTCCCGTCCCCGTCGCCGCATGGCGATCGCCGCCGGCCTCGCCGCCGGGCTGGCGCTGGCCACGCTCCCGACCGCGCAGGCCGGGCTGTTCGACAGCCTGACCGGCACGGTGGAGGAGGCCTTCGCGCCCCAGCTCGTCACCGTCACCGCCGACCTCGCCCAGCGGAACCTGCTGGCGAACAGCGGGCTCGACGTCACCGAGCACGCGGGGCACGACTACGTGGAGGTCGTGCTGCACACGCCGGCCGACCTGGTCCTGCTCGAGTCGCTCGACCTGCCCTTCGAGGTCCGCATCCCCGACCTGGTGCAGCGGGAGGCGGAGATCCAGGCGGCGAACGATGCCTACGCCGCATCGGTCGCCTCCTCCCCCCTCCCCTCGGGCCGCGACACCTACCGCACGCTCGCCGACTACAACGCCGAGATGCAGGAGCTGGCGGAGGAGAACCCCGGCTTCGTCAAGCTGCTCGAGCTGCCCAACAAGAGCATCGAGGGCAAGACGATCTACGGGCTCGAGATCGCCACCGGCGTCAACGACTCCGATGCCGCCGACGACGAGCGGCCCAGCTTCGTGCTGATGGGCCTCCACCACGCACGTGAGTGGCCCTCGGGCGAGCACACGATGGAGTTCGCCCACGACCTGGTGAAGGGCCACAAGGCGGGTGACGCCCGCATCTCGGCCCTCGTCCAGCAGGCCCGCACGGTGCTGGTCCCGGTGGTGAACGTCGACGGCTTCGAGAAGTCCATCACCGACGGCATGCTCGTGGACCTCAACGTGATCAACGAGTACGACCCCCTCGACGGCCAGACCTCGATCCTGGCCACGCCGGGCAACGCCTACAAGCGCAAGAACTGCCGCCCCTTCGACGGCGTCGACGGCATCCCGGTCACCTGCGACCTGGCCAAGAGCCCCGGCGGCTTCGGCGTCGGCGTCGACCTCAACCGCAACTACGGCGCCTTCCACGGCGGCCCCGGCGCGGCGGCCGAGCCCATCGACCCGACCTACCACGGTCCCGAGGGGTTCTCGGAGCCGGAGATCCAGAACGTCCGCGAGCTGGTGAGCAACCGCCACGTGACGATGCTGATCAGCAACCACACGTTCTCGAACCTGGTGCTGCGCCCGAACGGCGTGAACCCCCAGACCGAGGGACCCGACGGCAACCCGGTGGGCGACGCCCCCGACGAGGACCACATGAAGGACATCGGTGGGCGGATGACCGCGCAGAACGGCTACGCCAACATCCACGGCTGGGAGCTCTACGACACCACCGGCACCACCGAGGACTGGTCGTACAACGCAACCGGCGGCTACGGCTACACGTTCGAGATCGGCCCGGACGAGTTCCACCCGCCGTTCCCGAAGGTCGTGGACGAGTACCTCGGCGCGGGCGAGTACGCCGGCAAGGGCAACCGTGAGGCCTACCTGATCGCCCTCGAGTCCGCGCTCGACCCGTCCACCCACTCGATCGTGGCCGGCGACGCCAAGCCGGGCGCCACCCTGCGCCTGAGCCGCACCGGCGCCACCCCGACGTGGGAGGGCTCCTTCACCGACACCGTCGACACGGTGCTCACCGTGCCCGCCGACGGCCGCTTCCAGTGGCACACGAACCCCTCGACCCGCCCGCTGGCCATGAGCAAGCGCTACCGGATCCTGTCGGATGAGCCGATGCACACCTTCACGCGCACCGGGACCATCCCGGCGGTCGGCGAGTCGGTGGACGTGCCCTGGTCGCCGAGCCAGTCGGCCGACCTCGTCACCGTGGACCTGGGCTGGGATCTGCCCGACGACCTCGACCTCGAGGTCTACCGGGTGCAGGACGGCAAGCAGACGCAGGTCACGACCTCGGGCAACGCGCCGGGTGAGAAGGAGGCGGTCACCCTCGTCGGCGTCGAGGCCGGCGCCGACTACATCTTCCGCGTCATCAACTTCGCCTCCGTGCCCGAGCAGGAGTTCCGGCTGGACTTCGCCTACTTCGACGCCCAGACGGTGGACACGACCGGCATGATCGAGGCCTGGACCCTCACCTGCGAGATCGGCGGCACCGTCGTCGAGCAGGTGCCGGTCGTGGTCGACCGCGGCCAGCAGGTCCTGGTCGACCTCGAGGTGTGCGGACCCAAGGGCCCGCCCAAGAAGCAGGCCCCCGTGAAGGCTCGCCGCTGACCCGACGCCGCCGCTGATCGGCCACGGGGCCGGGGTCCTCGGACCCCGGCCCCGTGTCGCGTGCGGGTTCAGGCGTGGACCGTCTGGCGCGTCGGCTGCAGCGACCGCACCGCCCACACGGCGAGGACCGTTGAGACCACCGCGAGCGCGGTGTGGACGGCGACGAAGGCGGCACCGTGGTCGGCCGAGGCGATCTGCACGGCCCGGATCGCCCACACGCCGATGGTCCAGGCGGCGAAGAGCCGCACCACGAGACCGGCGCGCGCGGGCACCGACCCCGTGGCCCGGCTCCGCCACCACAGCCACAGCGTCGCGACGGCGAACGCGGTGAAGGTCAGCGAGAGCGCCGTCCGGGCGAGCTGGCCGGCTGCGTCCAGGGACTCGTCGGTCCAGATGTTGCGGATCCGGGTGGTCCACACCAGCAGCGTGAACGCCGCCAGCGCGACGGCGGGGCGCATCCGGGCGGTCACCATCGCGGCGACGCTACCCAGGCCCGGCGTGCCCGACGCCATCGCCCCGTGCAGCCCGTCCTGGCCCGCCGGCGGGCACAATGGAGGCCATGGAACCCTTCGCCCCGACCCAACCGGTCGCCACGCTCGACGCCGAGGCGCGCGGCGCCTTCGTCATCCGGGTGTACTCCCACCTGCTCCTCGCCGTCGGCGCGTTCGTGGCCTTCGAGACGGTCCTGTTCGCCACCGGCACGGCCGAGGCGATGTACGACTTCCTGGTCGGGGCCAGCAGCGCCTGGCTCCTGATCCTCGGCGCGTTCATGGTCATCCAGTGGATGGCCACGTCAGCCGCCCACAACCTCGAGAACGAGAGCATCCAGTACGCCGGCCTGTTCGGCATGGCTGCGGGCCAGGCGCTGATCTTCGCCCCGTTCCTCTACCTGGTCTTCAACGACCCGGCGAACGGGTCGGCAACCGTGGCTGCCGCAGCGGCGATCACCGCCATCGGCTTCGCCGGCCTCACCGTCGTCGCCTTCGTCACCCGCAAGGACCTCTCGTTCCTGCGCCCCATGCTCATGTGGGGTGGCATCGCCGCTCTCGTGCTCATCGTGGCGGCCGTGCTGTTCGGCCTGAGCCTCGGCATCTGGTTCTCCGTGGCGATGATCGCCCTCGCCGGCGGCTCGATCCTCTACCAGACCCAGCAGATCATGGCCCGCTACCCGTCGCACGCCCACGTGGGCGCTGCGGTCCAGCTGTTCGCCTCGGTGATGATGCTGTTCTGGTACGTCCTGCGCCTGGTGAGCCAGCTCCGCCGCTGATCCAACCGTCGGGGCGCTACCGGCCGGCCCCTCGGGTCCGGCCGATGGCGTTGACCCGCAGCGCGACCTGATCCGGGATCGGGACCGGCTCCACGTCGTCGGCATCGTGCCCGCCACGCGGGCGGTGGGCGACGCGCGAGCCGGCGAAGGCGATCCCGAACACGAACGTGCCCAGGGCGGCGATGCCCCACAGGATCGGCCCGCCGCCCAGCAGCGCGCCCACGGCCACCAGCAGCCCGCCGCACACCAGGCCGACCATCGGCAGCACCGACGTCTGCTTGGTGGGCGCCACGCCGGCGCGGCCCCGGGGACCGCTGAACCGACCCCGGACGCGCGCCTCGAACACCGCCTGCGACAGCGCGTCGACCCGCTCGTCGTCACCGGCCTCGATGGCGGCGAGGTGGCCCTCGACCGCCGCCCAGTCGTCGGGTCGCAGGCGCAGCGACCGGACCTCCGAGAGCAGGCGGGCGAGCTCGGCGTCACGGTGGACGCTCACCCGAACAGCGTCCCCTGCGAGTCGTCGGGGCGGAGGTGGGCCGGCACGGAGCGCACCGCACCCGTCCAGGGCAGGTGGTCCATGAACACCCAGCTGCGGCGGTGGATGGCCGACGGCCCGACGCCCGCCAAGGCCGTCTTGTGGCGGGGGCACGGGTAGCCCTTGTTCGTCTCGAAGCTGTACCAGGGGTGGGCGTCCGCGCACTCCCGCATCATCCGGTCCCGGGTGACCTTGGCGACGATCGACGCCGCCGCGATCGACAGGCAGGACGCGTCGCCCCGGACGATCCGGGTGACGTTGCCGGTGCCCACGAAGTCCCAGTTGCCGTCCACGAGCACCTGGTCGGTTGCCACGCCGAGGCCTTCGAGGGCCCGTCGGGCGGCGAGGCGCTGGGCCTGTGACATCCCGAGCTCGTCGCACTCCTCCGGCGAGGCGTGCCCGACCGACCAGGCGTCGGCCCAGTCGACGATGCGCTCGTACATGACCTCGCGCTCGCGCTCGGTGAGCATCTTGGAGTCGCGGACCTTGGTCAGCCGCCTG
>JAKFET010000303.1:0-6345 GCA_036675575.1 Acidimicrobiaceae bacterium | reverse complement strand
GGCGCCCAGCTGGGCGCCACCGACCAGGGCGTGACCGCCGAGTCGATCAAGCTCGGCGTGCTCGTGCCGAACCTCAACGAGCTGGAGATCGCCGGCTTCCCCGTGGGCCTGGCCGGCGACTTCGACGCGATGATGGACGCCTGGACGAACGAGTTCAACCAGGCGGGCGTGGCGTGCCGCAAGGTCTCGTGGGTCAAGCGGGTCTTCGACGTGACCAGCGCCGACGACATGCAGCGCGTCTGCCGGGAGATGACCCAGGACGAGAAGGTCTTCTCCGTGATCACGCCCGGCGGCTACGACTCGGTGGGCCAGCTGTGCATCGCCAAGGACGCCAAGGTGCCGCTGGTCAACGCCGAGCCGGAGCCGGCCGAGTGGTACGCGCAGTCGGCGCCATACCTGTGGACGCTCTCGACCAGCAAGGACCGCGGCCACATCAACCACGTGCGGTACCTGGCCGAGAAGGGGCTGCTCAAGAAGACCCACAAGATCGGCGTGGTCTACGACGGCGTGCCCCACGTCGCCCCCGCCACGGAGAAGGGCCTGCTGCCCGAGCTCGAGCGCAACGGCCTGAAGCCGACCGAGGTCTTCAAGCTGTCCTCCGACACCGAGCAGGCGCTCGGCCAGATCAACCAGGTGGTGGTCGACTTCCGGCTCGCCGGCGTGGACTTCGTCTTCATGCCGATGAACCTCATCTACAAGACGCAGTTCATGACCGCCGCCCAGCAGCAGGGCTACAAGCCGCAGTACACCGAGAGCGACCACAACTTCGGCTGCTACGACTTCACCACCAGCACGTACCCCGCCCAGCAGTACGACAAGACGATCTGCGTGACGGCGACCGACGCCTACGGGCGGGTGGACCTCGAGGCCTTCGCCGACCAGCACCCCTTCGCCCAGTACGCCGACCAGGTGTACTTCCGGACCCACGAGGGCGGGTACCACCCCGACGGCAAGGGCTCCGACGGGTGGAACACGCAGCGGGCGCTGCACATCTCCATCGGGTCGATGCTGAAGGCGTGGCAGATGGCCGCCGACAGGGTCGGCCCGGACCTCACGCGGGCCAGGTGGGGCGAGTCGATGGGCCAGACCGGGGACTTCGACCAGTGCGTCTGCGAGAGCCCGCTGCGCTTCGAGCCCGACAAGTGGGACGGCACCACCACGGTGAAGGGCCTGCGGTGGAGCGCCACCGCCGGTGAGGGCTACCCGGAGCGCTGGTACCGGGAGATCTCCCGTCCCCAGCGCGCCTACGTCCAGAAGTTCAACCCGTAGGCCGGCCGTGACGCTCCTCGAGGACGGACCCACCGAGGCGCCGGCGGCGGCGGCCGGCGACTTCGCCAGCTTCGCCGCGGCCGTCGACGCGGGCTCCGAGCCGCACCACGCCACCCACGTCGATGCCGACGAGCTCCTCGCCGGTGTGCCGGGGCTCGCTCCGGATCCGGACGCAGACGAGGTCCCGCTCCGCCAGACGCTCGCCACGTGGGGCGCGGCACCGCTCGGCGTCCTGTTCGCCCTGAACGTGGTCGACGAGCTCGACCGCGTGGCGCTCACGGTCCTGGCCCCGAACCTGCGCGATGCCTTCGGGCTCAGCACCGCCGGCCTCACCGCCATCTCGACCGTCGGCGGCCTCATGTCCCTCCTCGTGGCGCTGCCCCTCGCCGCGCTGGCGGACCGGCGCAGCCGCACGCGCATCGCCGCCGTGACCGGCCTCATCTGGGCCGGCTTCGCTGCGGCCACCGGCCTGGCCGTGAACACCGCCACCCTCGTGCTGGCCCGGATCGGGGCGGGCAGCGGCAAGGCGTCCGTGGAGCCGGTCCACCCCAGCCTGCTGGCCGACTACTACCCGGTGGCCTCGCGGGGCCGGGTGTTCGCCGCGCACCAGATGGCCAACCCGGCGGCCGTCATCGTCGGGCCGTTGCTCGTCGGCGGGATCGCCGTCGTGGTCCCGGGCGACGGCGACTGGCGGGCTGCGTTCCTGGTGGCCGCCGGCCTGTCCGCCCTGGCCGCGCTCGCTGCGTTCCGGCTGCCCGAGCCCCGACGGGGGCGGTTCGAGCGGGAGCACCTGGGCGACGGCGCCGCTGATCCGCCGCCGATGTCCGTCGCCGGCGGGATGCGGCGGCTGCTCCAGATCCGGACCATGCGCTCGATGTACTTCGGGCTCGGCGTCCTCGGGTTCGCCCTGTTCGGCGCCCCGACCATCCTGAGCCTCTACCTCGAGGAGCACTACGGCCTCGGCGAGGGCGCCCGCTCGCTGGTGTTCGTCTCCTTCGGCATCGGCGGCATCATCGGGCTGCCGCTCGGAGGCAAGCTGGGCGACCGGCTCTTCCGCCACCAGCCGGCGTGGCCGCTGTTCCTCATCGGCGCCGCCCTGCCCGTGTACGGCGTCTGCCAGGCGATCGCCGTCTACCTGCCGTCGGTGTGGCTGACGGTCCCGGTCCTGGTGGTGGCCCAGGCGTTCGTGTCGATGACGACGGCACCGTTCCGGCTGCTCTTCGCCAGCGTGGCGCCCCCGGCCATGCGCAGCCTTGCCTTCGGCTCCATCGGCATCTTCATGGCGCTCTTCGGCGGCTTCCTCGGCGGCACCCTGTTCGGGGCCATCGCCGACGCCACCAGCCACCAGCTCGCCCTCGCCCTGCTCGGCGTCCCCACCGGCCTGGCCGGCCTCGTCATCATCGGCGGGGCCCGGTCCGTCAACGGCGACCTCGCCGCCGTCGCCGCCGACCTGCGCGAGGAGCGCCTGGCCGCGGAGCGTCGGATGCAGCCGCAGCGCAACCTGCTCGAGATCCGCAACCTCGACTTCCACTACGGCCCCGTGCAGATCCTCTTCGGCGTCGACCTGGACGTCCCGGAGGGCGAGATCTTCGCCCTCCTCGGCACGAACGGGGCGGGCAAGTCCACGCTGCTCCGGGCCGTCACCGGCCTCACGCCCCCGACCCGCGGCTCCATCCGGTTCGACGGCGTCGACACCACCTACCTGGAGGCCGAGCAGCTGCTCGGGCTCGGCATCGCCCAGATGCCCGGGGGCAAGGCCACGTTCCCCGGCCTCACGGTGCTGGAGAACCTGCGGGTCGGCGCCTACACGTTCCGCCAGGACGCAGACCGCGTCGAGCGGGAGATCGAGGAGGTGTTCGACTGGTTCCCGCGCCTGCGGGAGCGCCAGGACCAGCTCGCCGGCACGCTCTCGGGCGGCGAGCAGCAGATGCTCGCCCTCGGCAAGGCGTTCCTCACGAAGCCGCGCCTGCTGTGCATCGACGAGCTCTCCCTCGGCTTGCAGCCGTCGATCGTCGCCCAGATCCTCGGCATCGTCCGGGAGATGCACGCCCGGGGCACCACGATCATCATCGTCGAGCAGTCGCTCAACGTCGCGCTGAGCCTGGCCACCACCGCCGTGTTCATGGAGAAGGGCCAGGTGCGCTTCACCGGGCCGGCGCGCGAGCTGCTCGAGCGACCGGACCTGGCCCGGTCCGTCTTCCTCGACGGTGCCGACATCGGCGCGGGAGCCGAACGGTGAACGTGGGACTGACCGACCTGGTGCTCGGCAGCGTGTCGGGCCTGACGTACGGCGTGCTCGCCATCGGCCTGGCGCTGATCTACAAGTCGGGGCGCTTCGTCAACTTCGCCCACGGCAACCTCGGCGTGGTCTGCGCCGTGCTGTTCGGCAAGGCCGTGGTCGACTGGGGCGTCCCGTACTGGGTCGCGCTCCCGATCGCCCTGGCCTTCGGCGGTGCCCTCGGCGCCCTGCTGGAGCTCGGCGTCGTGCGCCGCCTCTTCCACGCCCCCCGCCTCGTGCTGGTGGTCGCCACGATCGGCGTCTCCCAGATCCTGCTGTTCCTCTCCCTGCAGCGGTTCATGAACGCCGACCAGAACGCCCTGCGGGAGTCCGGCTACCCCGTGCCCTTCGACGCCGAGCTCACCATCGGCGGGGTCGTGCTCCGGGGCGGCGAGCTCGGCATCCTCGTCCTCGCTCCCGTCGTCACCCTCGCCGTGGCCGCCTTCTTCCGGTACACGTCCTACGGCCAGGCGATCCGCGCCGCCGCCGAGAACCCCGACGCCGCCCGCCTCGCCGGCATCTCGGTGCGGCGCATGTCGACGCTGGTGTGGGTCATCGCCGGCGTGCTCGCCGCGTTCACGCTGATCCTCGTCTCGACCCAGCGCCCGGTGTTCCAGGTCGGTGCGCTCGGTCCCGGGATCCTGGTGCGCGCCCTCGGCGCGGCCCTGGTGGGACGGATGACGAACCTGCCGGTGGTGTTCGGCGCCGCCCTCGGCATCGGCGTCTTCGAGCGCATCGTCCTGTCGAGCTTCGACGAGGGCGGCCTCGGCGACCTCCTCCTGTTCGTCGTGATCATGGCGGCGCTCGCCTTCCAGGGCCGTGAGATCGCCCGGACCACGCGCGACGGCCAGTCCGACGTCACCTTCGGCGCCGAGCTGCAGGCCCTCCCGGCCCGCATCCGGGCGCTGCCCGCGGTCCGGCGGCTCCAGCGCGGTGCGGTGTGGGGCGGCCTCGCCCTCGCCGTCGCCCTGCCGCAGCTGCCGTTCCTCGGCTTCGACTCGCAGGGCAAGGCGTTCCTCTTCACGCTGACCCTCGGCTACGTCCTCGTCGGCCTCTCCATGACCCTGCTGGTGGGGTGGGCCGGCCAGGTGTCGCTCGGGCAGTTCGCCCTGGTGGGCGTCGGGTCGTTCACCGCAGCCCGCATCGGCGACGGGCTGCCCCTGCCGCTGCTCGTCGTGGTCGTCGGGTTCGTCGGCGCCGGGGTCGCCGTCGTGGTCGGGCTCCCGGCCGTGCGCATCCAGGGCCTGTTCCTCGCCGTGTCGACGCTCGCCTTCGCCGTGGTGGCGAAGAGCTGGGTGTTCCAGCAGCCCACCCTGGCCGGGACCGACTCCACCGCGTCGATGGATCGCCCGGCCCTGCTCGCCCGGTTCGACCTCGGCGAAGCCGTCGTCGAGCGCGACGTGTACTACTTCGCCCTCCTGCTCGTCGTCCTGGCCACGGTCGCGGTGCGCAACGTGCGAGGCAGCGCAGTCGGCCGCTCCTTCATCGCCGTGCGCGACAACGACAAGGCGGCCCGTTCCGACGGCCTGTCGGCCGCCGGCACCCGCCTCCTGAGCTTCGCCCTCTCGGGGTTCCTCGCGTCGGTGGCCGGGCTCGTGTTCGCGCTCGCCCGGGTGAACTTCGACGCTCGCGACTACGACCCGGCCGTGAGCCTCAACATGCTCCTGATGGTCATCATCGGCGGCCTCGGCTCCATCCCCGGCGCGATCCTCGGCGCCACGTTCGTGTACGGGCTGCCCGCGCTGTTCGACACGAGCGACCTGGTCCAGCTGCTCACGTCCGGCATCGGGGTGCTCATCGTGCTGCTGTTCCTGCCGGGCGGGCTCATGCAGCTGGTCCACCGGGCCCGGGCGCCGTTCATCGACCGTGCCGTGCGCCGCGACGAGGGGCGCCCGCCACCACCGTCCATCGTCCCGCCATGGCGTGACCTGGTCGCCGTGGCCCGGGGTCGAGCGCCGGAGGGAGCGCGCACCGAGGATCCCCCGGTGGTCGCCGAGCGCGCCGAACCCGTGGGGGCCGGACGGTGACCGCCGCCCTCGAGGCACCCGTGGCCGACCCGTCGACCGACGACCTCGCCCTGCACGCGCGGGGGGTCACCGTCCGCTTCGGC
This sequence comes from Acidimicrobiaceae bacterium, assembly GCA_036675575.1. Taxonomy (GTDB): domain Bacteria; phylum Actinomycetota; class Acidimicrobiia; order Acidimicrobiales; family Salinilacustritrichaceae; genus Salinilacustrithrix. The sequence goes on along the minus strand of JAKFET010000303.1, from coordinate 688 downwards.
GGTCTCACCGCCGTCGACGACGTCGCCATCGACATCGCCCAGGACGAGATCGTCGGGCTCATCGGCGGCAACGGGGCCGGCAAGACCACGTTCATGAACGTGGTGTCCGGCTACGTCGAGCCCGAGGCCGGCGCGGTCCTGCAGGTGCGTGGCCGCGACCTGGTCGGCCTCGCGCCCGAGTACCGGCCCTACGTCGACGTGGGGCGCAGCTACCAGGCCGCCACGCTGTTCCCCGGCCTCACCGTCACCGAGACCCTGCTGGTGGCCGTCGAGCGCCACCACCCCTCGCCACTGCTCGGCGCCATCATCGGCACCGGCCGGGCTCGGCGCATCGAGCGCGAGAAGCGGGAGCGGGTCGCCGCCCTCGTCGACACGTGCGGGCTCGGTGGCTACGCCGAGCGGCTGATCCGCGAGCTGTCCACCGGCACGCGCCGCGTCGTCGACCTGGCGTGCATCCTCGCCCAGCAGCCGCGGCTGCTGCTCCTCGACGAGCCCACCGGCGGCCTCGCCCAGCGCGAGACCGAGGCCTTCGCCCCGCTGATCAAGCGGGTGCAGCGCGACCTCGCCTGCGCCGTCATGGTCATCGAGCACGACATGGTCATGATCGGCGAGCTGTGCGACCGGGTGTACGCCATGGAGAGCGGCCGGGTCATCGCCTCCGGCACGCCGACCGAGGTGCGCAACGACC
>JAKFET010000033.1:0-35330 GCA_036675575.1 Acidimicrobiaceae bacterium | reverse complement strand
CCGGGCCCGCCGCGACGGCACCCAGCTGCTGGCCTTCTACGTCGACCTGGACGGCCTCAAGTCCCTCAACGACACCTACGGCCACGACATCGGCGACGAGGCCATCGTCCGCACCGCCGACGCCCTGCGCGACACGACGCGCGACAGCGACGTGGTCGCCCGCCTCGGCGGCGACGAGTTCATGGTGGTCGGCCCGGTGCCCGGGGGTGGTCGTGCGGAGATCGTGGCCTTCGCCGAGCGGATCCGGGCGGCCGTGGCCCTGCAGTCCGTCGAGGTGGGCGCGCACCACGCGCTCCCGCTGCGCTGCAGCGTGGGCGTGGCGCTCTCCGGTCCGGGGACCGACTCGGCCGAGGCGCTCGTGCGGGCCGCCGACGAGGCGATGTACCTGGCCAAGCACGCCGGCCGGGACCGGGTGGCCTGGAGCACCTGAGGGTCAGGCGCCGACCACGGGGTCGAGCCGGACCGGCCCCGAGACGACGAGGCGGAAGCGCCCCCGACCCGTCTTCTCGATCCGGACCGGTGCCTCCCGCTCCTCGAGGCGTCGCTTGAGCAGGATCAGGCGGCTCTCGAAGTTGTCCTTGAACGAGGGCAGGTCGAGGCTCGGGTCGAGGCGCAGCTCGCGGTTGGTGAAGTCGGTACGGCCCTCGCGCTCGTGGTGGCCGAGCAGCGCCCAGAGCAGGCGGCCGGCGACGCCCTTGATGAGGTACTCCCCGTCGAGGAACACGCTGCCGTCGACCTCGAAGAACCGGACCCGCGTGCTGTCGCCCGTGGCGGTGGTCGGGGCCGGCGGGGCGGCCGGGGTCGGGGCGGCCTCTCGCTCGTGCGCCCGGTCGGACTCGATGGCGTTGGCCAGGATGGACGCCACCACCGTGAGGATGGCCTCGTCCGCCGGCCCGAAGGCGACGGTGCGGGAGCTCTCCACGGCCAGGACGCCGACCAGCTGGCCGAGGACCATGGCCGGGACGGCACAGCGGCTGGCCGACGCAGCCAGCCCCGGGACTGGCACCTCGCGGCCGGGGCCGACCTCGCCGCGGTCCTCGTAGACCTGGCGCACGGTGCGGGAGTACTTGGTGACCTGGTGGACGTTGCCGACGGTGACCGGCGTGCACTGCTGGGCGGCGAGGCCGATGACCCCGTCGCCGACCACGACCTCGGAGCCGACGCCTTCGGTCTCGTAGCCGTGGCTGGCGATGGTGAACAGCCGGGAGCCGTCCTCGTCGAGCAGGAGGAGCAGGGAGTGCTCGTAGCCGAACAGCTCGGCCAGACCCGACACCGCCGTCTGCACCACGGTGTCCAGGTCGGGACAGCGGCCGAGCCGGCTGCTGAGCTCGGCGATGCGGCCGGCGTCCATGCCGTCGGGGGCGCCGGCGAGCAGCTCGGGGTCGGCCGGCGGGCGGCCCGACGGGACGTACTGGATGTCGGTCACCCGGTAGATGTCGGCGGCACGCAGCTTGTACACGTCCTGCATGCCCTCCAGGGCGGCGGCGACGTCGACGTCGATGCGCAGCCGGTCGAAGACGGGGCCGCGCCGGTCGGTGCGCTCGTAGCGCAGGCGCAGGCGGTACTGGTCGTAGACCCGGGGGTCGATGACCAGGACGTCGGCCACGGGGTTCTCGACGAGGTTGCGGGCGGTCTTGGAGAAGAACTGGTTCGACAGCGCCACCCGCTCGTCGTCGACGACGCGCACCTTGGACAGGTAGGTCACGTTGGGGACGCCGTCGGCGGAGGCGGTGGCGATCACGGCCGGAATGGCGCCCTCGAAGCACGCGGCGATGTCGCGCAGCGTGATGTCGTCGCGGTTCAGGTCCACCCGGCCTCCACCTGCGCGCCCGCGCCCGGGCCGGGCGTCTGGTCGTACAGCTCCTCGACCGCCACCACGGCGACCAGGTAGCCGGGAGGGACCATCCGCTCGGTGAGGGCCCGGGGGAAGAAGTCGGCGGCCTCGATGTCGGCGAAGAGCTCGTCGTTGTGGCGGTCGCAGCGGGCCAGGTCGTCTGCGTCGGCCTCGGTCTCCACCGCCGTCACGCGCCCCTTCAGCTGCACCGAGCGCAGGTCGCGCACATCGGCGCTGGTGACCGCGATCCGCTGCCCGGCGTCGAGGTGCTGGCGCAGGACCGGGTCGGAGGCATCGAGCAGGAGCCGGACCGTGTCGGGCCCCACCACCTGGCAGCCCCACGCGCGCTGCGCGTGGGGCGCACCGTCGGGGGACGCCGTGCCCACGACCATCGCGCAGCCCCGCTCCAGGAAGGCCCTGAGGGCTTCGTCGATCACCGTCCCACCCCTGACGCACGCTCCTGCAACCGCTCCCGGCGGAGTTCCGATGTTCTTAGCATTCCATGACCGGCCTTTCAGGAGCGCACCGCGACGCACATCCGGAAGATGGGGTCCAGGAGCGGGCACCGCCTCGGGACGTCCGAGCACCGCTCACCAGGAGACCACCGTGACCACCATCGAGACCACCATCGCCACCGCACCCCTCCGCCCGGTCGCCGTCGACCTCTACCGCGACATCCACAAGGGCATCCGCTCCGAGCTGTTCGCCGTCACCGAGCGGGCCGGCAACGTCGACCCCGCCGACCACGCCGACAAGGCCGCCCTGGCCGCCCACATCGGCTCCGTCGTCGAGCTGCTCATCAGCCACGCCGAGCACGAGGACGACCACATCCAGCCCGCCCTCGAGCGCCACCTGCCCACCCTGGCCGAGCAGGTCGACAGCGACCACCACCGCCTCGAGGCCCGCATCCAGCTGCTCGCCGAGCAGGCCGCCGACATCGTCGAAGGCCCTGGCGACGCCCGCTGGAACGGCCAGCGCCTGTACCTCGAGCTGGCCGCGTTCGCCAGCAGCTACCTGGCCCACCAGGACCTCGAGGAGCGCGTGATCATGCCCTCGCTCGAGGATGCCATCGGCCCCGAGGCGGGCCTGGCCATCCACCAGGGCATCATCGCCTCCATCCCGCCGGAGGACATGGCCAAGAGCCTGGCCGTCATGCTCCCCGCCATGAACGTCGAGGACCGCACCGAGCTCCTCGGCGGCATGCAGGCGGGTGCCCCGGCCGAGGTGTTCCAGGGTGTGTGGGGCCTGGCCACCTCCGTCCTGGAGATCCGCGACGTCGAGGCCCTCGCCGGACGACTCGGCCTGTAGGACCGGCCGCCGGACGGGGGGCATCGGCCCCCCCGGCGGCCGCCCTCAGATGTCGACGAAGCGGACGTCCTTGGCGTTGGTGACGATGAAGTCCTTGCGGGCGGCGACGTCGTCGCCCATGAGGACGGACATGACCTCGTCGGCCAGCGCCGCCTGCTCCACCGTGACCTGCAGCAGCGTGCGGCTGTCGGGGTTCATGGTGGTGACCTCGAGCTCGGAGGCGTCCATCTCGCCCAGTCCCTTCAGGCGCTGGAAGTCCTTCTTGTGGTTCGGGTTGTCGGACAGGAAGGCCCGCTGGGCCCGGTCGTCCTTGAGGTAGATCTTCGACTTGCCGACCTGGGTGGAGTACAGCGGGGGCTGGGCGATGTAGATGCACCCGGACTCCACCAGCGGCTTCATCTGGCGGAAGAAGAACGTGAGGAGCAGCGTGCGGATGTGGGAGCCGTCGACGTCGGCGTCGCACATGGCGATGATCTTGTCGTAGCGCCGCTTCTCGACGTCGAACTCCTCGCCCACGCCGGCGCCGATGGCGGAGATGAGGGCCTGGATCTCGGTGTTCTTCAGCATCTTGTCGATGCGGGCCCGCTCGACGTTGAGGATCTTGCCGCGGATGGGCAGGATCGCCTGGGTGCGGGGGTCGCGGGCGGACACGGCCGAGCCGCCGGCGGAGTCGCCCTCGACGATGAACAGCTCGCGCTCGGAGCGGTCCTTGGCCGAGCAGTCCTTGAGCTTGTCGGGCATGCCGGCGCCGTCGAGGAGCGTCTTGGACCGGATGGCGTTGCGGGCGTTCTTGGCCGCTTCCCGGGCCTGGGCGGCCGAGTACGCCTTCTTGATGACCTTGTTGGCCTCGGTGGGGTTCTCCTCGAACCACTGGGCCAGGTACTCGTTGGTGACCTTGGTGACCAGGGACCGCATGGAGGTGTTGCCCAGCTTGGCCTTGGTCTGGCCCTCGAACTGGGGCTCCTGCAGCCGCACGGCGATGACGGCGGTGAGGCCCTCGCGGACGTCGTCGCCGGTGAGGACCAGGTCCTTGGTGTTGCCGGGCCGGTTGTCCTTGGCGTAGTTGTTCACCACGCGGGTCAGGGCCGTCTTGAAGCCCTCCTCGTGGGTGCCGCCCTCGATGGTGGAGATGCCGTTGGCGAAGCTGTGGATGCCGTCGCGGTTGTAGCCCGTGTTCCACTGGAACGCGACCTCGACCTCGGAGGTCTCGTCCTCGCCCTCGAAGTGCCCGACCTTGGACCAGAGGGCGTCCTTGGTCTTGTTGATGTGGCGCACGAAGTCGCTGATGCCGCCGGCGTACTTGTACGTCACGCGCTCGTTGTCGTACTTGTGCTCCTCGTTGCTGATCCGCTGGTCCTGGAAGCGGATCTCGAGGCCCTTGTTCAGGAACGCCATCATCTGCAGGCGCTCGAGGATGGTGCGGGCGGTGAACTCGACCGTCTCGAAGATGGTGTCGTCCGGCCAGAACGTGACCGTGGTGCCGGTGCGCCCGCCGGGCGCGTCGCCGGTGACGGTGAGCTTTCCCTGGGGCTTGCCGCCGTCGGCGAACTCCATGACGTGGTGCTTGCCGTCGCGGTCGACCTCGACGACGACCTTCCGGGACAGGGCGTTGACGACCGACACGCCGACGCCGTGGAGGCCGCCGGAGACCTTGTAGCCCTCGCCGTCGAACTTGCCGCCGCCGTGCAGCTTGGTGAGGGCGATCTCGACGCCCGTCATCCCCTGCTGCCGGTTCATGTCGGTGGGGATGCCGCGGCCGTTGTCCACGACGCGGCAGGCGCCGTCGGGCAGGATCGTGATGTCGATGCGGTCGCAGTGGCCGGCCATGGCCTCGTCGACGGAGTTGTCCACGACCTCCCACACGCAGTGGTGCAGGCCGTTGGGACCCGTGGACCCGATGTACATGCCGGGACGCTTCCGTACCGCCTCCAGGCCCTCCAGGACCCGCATGTTGTTGGCGCCGTACGACGTCGTCTCAGCTGCCACAAAATCTCCTCAGGGTAAGGACCTGCGCGGATGGGTCACGCGGTTCGTCTGGCGGCTCCGCCGCCACAGGGCCTGTGCCTCCGGATCGCCTCGCCTGTCGGCTCCGCTCCGAAGTCCACAACGGGATCCATCGTACCAGCGGGGGTCCGACGGCCCGGCCATCTGCGGGGCCGTCAGAGCCGCCGCGGACGGCCCCCCGGGCGGGCGACCCGGACCTCGACGGCGGTGACGCGGCCGGGGCCGAGCAGCTCGGCGAGGCGGGCGACGAGGTCCTGCTCGAGCCACCGGACGTGGCTGACCACGGCGGGGTCGTCGGCCTGCAGCACGAGGGTGGCGCGCTCGAGCGAGACCGGCCGCGTGCGGGTGGCGAGCACGGTGCCCACGACGTCGGACCAGCGGTTGAAGACCAGCTCCACGGCGTCGGTGCCCGGTGCGCCCATGCCCCGGACCACCCGGTCGAGCAGTGCCGACAGCTCGCTCGGCGGCGACGTCGAGAGCGCCACCTGCAGCTCGTCGAGCTCGTCGTCGGGTTCCACGGGTCGAGTGTGGCACTCCCCCGCCGGCGGCGACCCCGGCCGGGTCAGGTGGTCGGGGCGACGGTGCCGTCCGCGACCCGCAGGACCAGCTCGGGCTCGGTCTGGCGGGGCAGCGGGCCGGCGGTGGTCAGCAGGGTCTGCCCGGGGGGCAGGTGCGCGAGGAGGGCCTCGGTGCGCTCGCCGTCGAGCTCGGACAGCACGTCGTCGAGCAGCAGGATCGGGCTCTCGCCCCGGGCGTCGGTGACGGCCCGGTGCACGGCGAGGCGCATGGCCAGCGCGAGGGACCGCTGCTCGCCCTGGCTGGCGTGGGTGCGGGCCGGCAGGTCATCCAGACCGAACTGCACCTCGTCCCGGTGCGGGCCGACGGTGGTGACGCCCCGGCGCAGGTCCTGCTCCCGGGCTCCGGTGAGGGCGTCGGCCAGCCCCGCGGTGCGCCACGGGGCGTCGTAGGTGGCCGACACGGGCAGCGGCACCCCGGCGAGGTCCCGGTAGGCCTGGGTGATCCGGGGCACCAGCTGGGCGAGTGCCGCGGCCCGCCGCTCGGCGAGGGCCTCGCCTGCCCGGGCCAGGCGGTCGTCCCAGACGTCGAGGGTCAGGGCAACAGCGTCGTCCAGCCGGCCACGGCTCTGCTTGAGCAGGGCGTTGCGCTGCTTGAGGATCCGCTCGACGTCGCCGCGCACCCCGTCGGTCTGGGGGTCGAGGCCGACCGCCGCCTCGTCCAGCCAGCTGCGCCGCTCCGCCGGACCACCCTTGACCAGCACCAGGTCGTCCGGGCTGAACAGGGTGACCGACAGGGCGTCGAGCAGGTCACGGCGGCGCTTCACCGGCTGACGGTTGAGCTGGATGCGGCTGCGGCCCCGCGCTGCGATCTCGGCCTCGAGCAGCAGCTCGCGGGGACCTCGCAGGGCGTCGGCGCGCACGACTGCCCGCTCGGCACCGACGCGCACCATCGCCTCGGTGGTGGCACCCCGCAGCGAGGAGCCGGCCAGGTGGGCGACGGCCTCGAGCAGGTTGGTCTTGCCCTGCCCGTTGCGTCCCACGATGGCGGTGGTGCCGGCCGGGAGGCTGACGTCGGCGGCGACGTAGCTGCGGTAGTCGGCCAGCCACAGCCGACGCAGGTGCAGCGCCAGGGTCTTACTGCACCCGGACCGGCATCAGCAGGTACAGGTAGTCGTCCGACGTCGGCGTGCGGACCACCGCGGGCTTCAGCGAGTCCATGGTCGACAGGGTGATCTCGTCGCCCGATGCGGCCTCGATCCCGGCCAGCAGGTAGTCCGGGTTGAAGGCCACGGTGAGGTCCTCGCCCCGGTAGGTGGCGTCGAGGCTCTCGGAGCCCTCGCCCACGTCCTGGGTGACGGCCTTGAGCTCGAGGCCGTCGGCCGACATCAGCAGCCGCACGGGGGTGGCGTCGCGGGCGAGCAGCTTCACCCGCCGGAGAGCCTCGATGAGCGGCTCCCGGGACACGGTGAGCAGGTTGGGCTGGTTCTGCGGGATGAGCCCCTGGTAGTTCGGGTACTCGCCCTCGATGAGGCGGGTGGTGAGGACGATGCCGCCGCTGTCGTTGCTGGTGGCGAAGCTGGCATCGCGCTCGCCGAGGCGCAGCGTGAGCTCACCGCCGTCGCCGAGGGCCCGGCTCAGCTCGGCGAGCGCCCGGGACGGGACCAGGACCTGCTTGCCCGAGGAGAGCACGCTCACGCCGGGCAGGTCCCGCACGGCCAGGCGGTAGGAGTCGGTGGCCACGAGGCGGAGGCCGCTGTCCTCGGCGGCGAGGAGGACGCCCGTGAGGATCGGGCGGTTGTCGTCGCCGCTCGCGGCGGGCAGGACCTGTCGCAGGGCGCTCGTGAGCGCGTCGGCGTCGAAGCGGACCTCGTCTCCCTCGACGGCGTTGACCCGGGGGAACTCGTCGGCCGGGAGGGTCTTGAGCGAGAACTCGGAGCGCCCGGATGCGATGCGTGCGTCGTCGTCGCCGGTCTCGAGCTCCACCGCGCCGGGCTCCAGGGCCTTGACGATGTCGTTCACGAGGCGGCTCGGCACGACGGCGACGCCATCGGCGAGGCCGGCGACGGCGAGCTCGACGGTGACGGTGAGCTCCAAGTCGGAGCCGGTGATGGTCAGGCGGTCCCCAGCCAGCTCCAGGCGGACGCCGGACAGCACCGGCAGCGCGCCACGGCTCGCGACGGCCCGGCCAGCGGTGGCCAGGGCCTCGGCGAGCACGTCTCGTTCACATCGCAGCTTCATGGGTGGTGTGCGCTCCTTGCGTCGCCAGCAGCCGTCCGTGCGGGCCGAGCCGGTCTTCCCGTCTTCCCACGGTGATGTTGTGCTGAGTACGGGAGAGGTGGTGGGGGTTGTGGACTGTGGATACTGCCCCATCCGGGCAGGTCAGCGGGGTGATCGTCGTCCCGGCTCCGTCCCCAGGGCGTGCTCGCCGGCGCGGTGCGAGCCGGTCGGGGTCGGGTGTCGTCCCCACGGAGGGGTGCGGACCCACACCCGGTGCACAGGTCGGTCCCCCGCCCGCGGCCCGAGCCTGTGGACGGAGCTTCGACGGGCGCCGCGGCCGTCCCCAGCGCGACCCACGCGCGTCCCCGTGCCGTCCCACGATCGGACCGCCGGCGTTCCACACGTTGTCCACAGGTTCGGGCGCTCATCCGTCGGCCTTCAGCCGCTGGATCAGCTCCTGGACCTGCTGGAACACCTGGCGGCGCTCCTTCATCTGCGTCTTGATGCGGTCGACGGCGTGGATCACGGTGGTGTGGTCGCGTCCACCGAACTCGCGGGCGATGTTGGGGAAGCTCAGGTCGGTGAGCTCGCGGAACAGGTACATGCCGACGTGGCGGGCCGTGGTGAGCGGTCGGGTCCGCGACCGGCCGATGAGCTCCTCGACGGTGTAGCCGAAGTACTCCGCCGTGGTGCCGAGGATCGTCTCGGGGGTGATGGGGCGGGCCTCGCGCTCGGCCACGAGGTCGGCGAGGATCTCGGTGGCCTTGTCGGTGGTGAGCTCCTCGCGGTTGAGCGACGCCCAGGCCGTGAGGCGGGTGAGGGCGCCCTCGAGGGCCCGGATGTTGTTGTCGTTGATGTTCTCGGCGATGAAGGCCAGGACCGAGTCGGGGACCGGCGAGACCTCGTCCTCGGCCTTCTTGCGCAGGATGGCGAGGCGGGTCTCGACGTCGGGCGGTTGGATGTCGGTGAGCAGCCCCATGACGAAGCGGGTGCGGAGGCGGTCCTCGAGGGTGGGGATGGCGTCCGGCGGCCGATCGGAGCTGAGCACGATCTGGCGGTTCGACTGGTGGAGGTGGTTGAAGGTGTGGAAGAACTCCTCCTGGGTCTCCTTCTTGCCCTCGAAGAACTGGATGTCGTCCACCAGCAGGACGTCGATGTCACGGAACCGTCGCTTGAACGCCTCGTTGGTGCCCTGGCGGATCGAGTCCACGAACTCGGACAGGAACTGCTCGGAGGTGACGTAGCGGACCCGGTAGGTGGGGTAGTTCTCCAGCACGTAGTTGCCGATGGCCTGGAGCAGGTGGGTCTTGCCGAGGCCGGCGTCGCCGTAGATGAACAGCGGGTTGTAGGACCTCGCCGGCGTCTCGGCCACGCGCAGGGAGGCGGCGTGGGCGAAGCGGTTGGAGTTGCCCGTGACGAAGGCGTCGAAGGTGTACTTGTCGTTCAGCGTGGAACGGCCCTCGGAGGACTCGGTGGAGTAGGGCGCCATGCCGCTCGGGGCCCGCTGGCCGTTGCTGGCGGGGCCGTCGGCGGCCGACCCGTCGCCCGCCCCCCGGATGTCGGAGAGCTCGTCGAACAGGGGCACCGCCTGGGGTGTGGCGGGTCGCGCCTCGAGCGTGACCGCGATGTCGAGGCCCATCTCGGACAGGTTCGCCCGGAGCAGCGACAGGTAGCGCTCCTGGACGCGATCGCGCACGACGGTGGACGGGAAGCCGAGCACGAGGTGGTGCCCGTCGTAGCTGAGGGGCTCCACGTTCTGGAACGACGAGCTCCACACGACGCCGGAGACCTGCTCGCGGAGGAGGGCGGCGCAGCCGCTCCATACGGTTTCGGCGTCGCTCATGGACGAACCGCCTCCCGCTGTCCGGTACCAGGAATCCACAACTTGGTCCACATGATGTGGAAAAGAAAAAGACGACGACCGGGGGTCCGGGCGGCGTCCGGTGTGCCAGCGGGTTCGACCCGGTGCTCATGCGCCGGGGCGGGTCGTCCCCGCCGTGGTTTCGCAACGTAGCAGCAACCAGAACGGCCGGTGCAAGGGCCATCTCGCTCACGCCCGATCTGCGCCGCTGTGACCGACGTCTCGCCTCCCAGAGCCGCCGTCGGGCCCCCGGTTGGTCCCGGCCGCGTCCCCTCGGTACCGTGGCGGGTTGGTCCGGCGCGCCGTCGCGCCCACCGCCCGGTGAACATCCACCGCCCACCTGGCCCTGTCGGGCCGGGGAGGCGCGGCGCCGGTCGGTCGCAGTCGAGGAGGAACCAGTGAAGCGCACCTATCAGCCCAAGAAGCAGCGTCGTGCACGCCGCCACGGCTTCCGCCACCGCATGGCGACCCGTGCCGGTCGCGCCGTGATGCGCAACCGGCGCCAGAAGGGCCGCGCCAAGCTCTCGGCCTGAGCGGTGTGGTCGCGCCGGTCCGCTCACGCGAGGACTTCACCGCCCTGTCGCGGTCTCGTGCTCGCGGGCGCTCCGGCCCGATCTGGGTCGTGCACAGCCCCGACGGCGATCCGGCCGTCGCCCGCGTCGCGTACGCCGTGTCCAAGAAGGTCGGCGGTGCGGTCGTGCGCAACCGCGTCCGGCGCCGGCTGCGCCCGCTGATGACCGACCTCGACGTGCAGCGCCGGCTGCCCGCCGGCAGCTACCTCGTGGGCGTGCGCCCCGACGTGGTCGCCCTGGCCGCCCCGGACCTGCGACGGCACCTCCTCGCCGCCGTCCGGTCGGCCACGGGGGTCCCGGCGTGATCGTCCGGGCCCTCGACGCCCTCATCCGGCTCTACCAGCGGCTGGCGGCCGGACGGCCCTCGCCGTGCCGGTACGTGCCGTCCTGCTCCACCTACGCCCGCGAGGCCCTCGCCCACCACGGCGCCGCCCGCGGGTCCTGGCTCACCGCTCGCCGCCTCGTGCGGTGCGCTCCCTGGGGCGGGCACGGCTTCGATCCCGTGCCCGGCACCGACGCCACCGGGGCCCCGACACCCCCCCACCGACCACTCTCGAGGACCCCCTAGATGTTCGAGTTCATCGCCCAGATCCTGGACTTCTTCTACGGACTGGTGCCCAACTTCGCCGTCGCCATCATGCTGATGACGCTGCTCGTGATGGTGATCACGACGCCGCTCACGCTGAAGGGCACGCGCTCCATGATCAAGATGCAGCTCCTGCAGCCGGAGCTGAAGAAGATCCAGGAGAAGCACAAGGGCGGCGACCGCAACGAGATGAACCAGGAGCTGATGGCCTTCTACCAGGAGAACGAGCTGAACCCGCTCGGCGGGTGCTTCCCGCTCCTGGTCCAGGCCCCCGTCTTCCTGGTGCTCTTCCGCCTCATCCAGGGCCTCACCCGCCGGGGCACCGACGGCACGTTCGACCCGAACTACCTGGACGGCAGCAGCGAGCTCTACCGGGCCCTGGACGACAAGACCGAGATGATCAGCTTCGGCCTCGACCTGTCGGAGTCGACCACCGACGCCCTCGGCCAGTCGATCATCCACGGCCTGCCGTACCTGATCCTGATCCTGGTGATGATCGGGGCCCAGTACCTGCAGCAGAAGCAGGTGTCGGCGCGTGGCAGCAGCGCCGCGGCCATGCCCCAGCAGCAGATGCTGCTGAAGGTCATGCCGGCGTTCTTCGGCGTGATCTCCATCGGCTTCCCCGCCGCCCTCGTCGTCTACTGGGTCACGTCGAGCGTCTACCGGATCGGGCTGCAGGGCTACATCACGAAGTCGCTGTACGGCAGCGAGGACTCCCCCGGCGCGCAGGCCCGCCGGGCCGCCGACGAGGCCCGGGCCCTCAAGGACCGCGAGAAGGGCACGTCGAAGCCCAAGCGGGACACGGCTGCGGGCTCCTCCCCGGCGCCGGCGGTCGAGAACGGGGCCGGCAACGGCCGTCCGGAGGCCGGGCGGTACCAACCGGCGTCCAAGAAGAAGAAGCGGAAGAAGCGGTAGCGGACCGGTGCAGTGGGTCGTCACCACTGGCCGCACGCTCGACGAAGCGCGGGCCCGGGCGCTCGATGCCCTCGGCATCGACGAGAGCGACCTCGAGGTCGAGGTGCTCGACGAGCCGCGCTCGACGCTGTTCGGCCTGCGCCGCACCGAGGCTCGCGTCCGGGCACGCGTCCGCCCGACCCGTCCCCGTCCCAAGGTCGACCGCCGGAACCGCCGCAAGGGCGGCAACGGCGGCGCCCGCCGCCGTGGTCGTCGAGACGACACCAGACAGGACGCCTCCGCCGACTCGCAGGACGACGCCGGCCAGGACCGCGCCCCCGCACGAGGGGGGAACGCCCGAGGTGGCCGCCGTCGGGGCGGTGCGAAGGCACCGGTCGCGGCACCGGCACCGGAGCCCACCGAGGTCCCGACGTCGCCTCAGCCCGCCGCTGCCTCGGAGCGGGCGCCCGAGATCCACCACGAGACCGACCACAGCGAGCCCCCCACGGGGACGACAGGAGACACCATGAGCGACATCACCCTCGACGAGCAGGAGCCGAGCGCCCTCGGGTTCGTGCAGGGCCTGGTCGACGCCTTCGGCGCCGATGCCGACGTCCAGGCCATCAGCGAGGACGACGAGCACCTCGAGATCGCCGTCACGGGGGACGACCTCGGCCTGCTGGTGGGCCCTCGCGGCGCCACCCTGAACGCGATCCAGGAGCTGACCCGCACCGCGGTGGCCCAGCAGCACTCGGGCCGCCTCCAGGGCCGCCTCCGCGTCGACGTGGCGGGCTACCGCGCCCGTCGCAAGGAGGCGCTCGAGCGCTTCGCCGCCCAGCAGGCCGAGCGCGTCAAGGAGACCGGCACCGCGGTGGCGCTCGAGCCGATGTCGCCGCCCGACCGCAAGATCGTCCACGACGCCATCAACGACATCGACGGGGTCCACACGACGAGTGAGGGCGAGGACCGCCGCCGCCACGTCGTCATCCTCCCCGACTGACGCCCGGAGGCGCACGCCGCGCCGCGAACGTCCTGCTCAGGACGGTGTTGACCACCCTGACCACGCTGATCCGGAGGAGCCTACGGTGGCTCCCGGGTCAGCGTGGTCCGCGTCCGGGCTCGCTCCCCTGCAGCGCCGTGGACCGATGGGTTACGGTTCGGCCGACCGCGCCCCCGGCTGACGGTCACCCGCCCCGATGACCGACCCGCTCCTCACCATCGACGAGGCGACCCGGACCTTCCGGACCAGCCCCAAGACGATCCGGCGGCGCCTGGCCGCCGGGGAGATCGAGGGCGCGTACAAGCGGCCGGGCGACCGAGGCCCCGAGTGGGTCATGCCCGCCGGTTCCCTCCTCGCCGCCGGGTTCCCGCTCCGTCCCGGAGCGGATGCGCCCCAGCTGCCCGAGGATCCCACCGAGCTCGCCGCCTACTGGGAGCGACGAGCCATCGATGCGGAATCCGCCGGAGGACCTCGACGTGAGCCGGAGGTCGAACCCCCGATCCGGAGGGCACGCTGGCAGATCCCGGCGCTCTGCATCGGTGTGCTGCTGCTGGTGGGGCTCGCCTTCATCGCGGGCCAGCTGTCTGCGGGCGACGACGACCGGGCCCAGCTCGACGCCGAGCTGGTCCGCACGCTGCTCGTGGCGCGCACGCAGGTCGACGAGCGGATCGGCGTCGTCGGCACGGTGCCCCCGGGCGTGGTGCCGGACGGTCGACGCGCCGAGGCGCTGGACGTCGACGACCTCCCCCGGGAGCTCCCCCGCTACGTCGTCGCCTCGGCGCAGGCCGGGTGGGCGCCGCCGGTGGCGGGCGACGAGCGGACGCCGCCGGCGGTCCTGCTGTCGCTGCCCGGGGACGACACGGGTGTCGCGCTGCAGGTCTTCGACACCCGAGCAGTCGCGCAGGACGACGCCGGCGACGACCCGGCACCGCAGGCGGACCTGCAGGATGACGCGCCGGCCGTCGCCGGCACGGCGTCGGACGGCGACGGGTCCCGGGTGGACGCAGACCCGTCCCCGGCCCCGGTGGCGCCCGGATCGGACACCGCGACCCCGACGCCGGCTGCGGACGGTGCGCCTGCGCCGGTCCTCGCCCCCACCCACACCGTGGTCGCGGGCGAGAGCTTCTGGACGGTGGCCACGGAGGTGGTCGGCGCCACCGGGGAGCGCGGCACCGACGCCGTCGCGGCGTACTGGACGCGGCTGGTGGACGCCAACGCCGACCGGCTCGTGCAACCCGGCAACCCCGACCTGGTGCACGTCGGCCAGGTCCTCGTCCTCCCGCCTCCCGCCTGACCATGGAGGACGGTGCCCACGAGCGGTGGGAGCAGTTGCTCCTCGGGGCCTGGGAGCGAGCGCAACGGCGGTCGGTGGTCGGCCCCGGCGATCCCGCCGTGCACCTGCGCCTGGCGCGCGGGCTTGCGGATCAGCTCAGCGTGCCTGAGCGTGCGGTCGACCTCGGCTCCGGAGCAGGGATCCCGGGCCTGGCCCTGGCCGGCTTCTGGCCCGCCTCGCGCTGGACGCTCCTGGACGCGGCTGCTCGGCGCGTGGCCCTGATGGAGGAGACGGTCGCCAGCCTGGGCTGGGGCGACCGGATCATGGTCGTGCACGGCAGGGCCGAGGAGTGGGCCCACGACCCCGCCCACCGGGCGCAGTACGACCTGGTGACGTCTCGGTCCTTCGGACCGCCGGCAACGACCGCGGAGTGCGGCGTCGGCTTCCTGCGGATCGGAGGCATCCTCGCCGTCACCGAACCCCCGGAGGCGGACGGCTCGCGGTGGCCGGTCGACCGGCTGGCCGAGCTGGGTTTGGCGCCGCTCCCGCCGGGCGTCGGAGTGCAGTGCCTGGAGCGCGTCGGAAAGGTCGACGGGCGATTCCCCCGCCGCCCCGGACTCCCTGCCAAGCGCCCGCTGTTCTGAGCTCCGACCTGTCGGCAGACCGTTCCACGTGAAACGTCCGGCCACGCGGGGTGGCCCATGTTTCACGTGGAACATTCCACCACGCCAATCCTGCCGATGTACGAACGCACCCGGATGGACCCGCTGGGTAGCGAGTCGACCGACATCGTCGGTGCGGTGCGGGCTGACGTTTCACGTGGAACAGGGTGGTCGAGGGTCCTTGACCCGGGAAGGTCGAGGCAAGCACCATGGGTCAGTGTCCGACGCCGAATCGCTTTCCGCCCGCTCCGAAAGCATCTTCGAGCGTCTGAGGACCGCGGACGAAGAAGGCGAGACGCGCGACCCGCAGGACCAGCAAGCGACCGGGGAAGGTGCTCCGGAGGACGGGGCAGAGCCCGCCGAACCGGCGGCGGCGAGATCCGAGGCCGATACCGGCGAGGTCGCTCCCGGGGGACCCGAGTCGCCATCCGAACCGATCGGGACCGAGACGGCGGTCGCGGAGTCCACCGGACCGGTCACGAGTCCGCCGGGCGCCACCCCGCGGGATGACGACTCGGATCCTCCAGTCCAGGGACCCGTGCCGGACCCGGCAGCGAGTCCGTCGCCCCGACCGGTCCAGATGCCGGAGGAGGCGCTCATCGAGGTCGGCGGGCTTCCCGGCCGGGATCGGCTGCCGGAGCTTGCGGATCCCCCACCGGCCTCGGCCCCGGCGCCGGCGCGTCGGGACGCGGCAGGCCATGCGCTGCCGAGGATCATGGCGGTGGCCAACCAGAAGGGCGGCGTGGGCAAGACCACGACCACCGTCAACCTGGGGGCCGCGCTGGCCGAAGCCGGCTACCGGACCCTGGTCGTCGACCTCGACCCGCAGGGCAACGCCAGCACCGGGCTCGGCATCAACATCCGCGACCTGCAGCTGTCGATGTACGACGTCATCATCCACGAGGCACCGATCGACGACACGATCGAAGCGACGGCCATGAAGAACCTCTTCGTCGCCCCGTCCAGCCTGGACCTCGCCGGTGCCGAGATCGAGCTCGTCCCGGCGTTCTCCCGAGAGCTACGGCTCCGCCACGCCCTCGAGTCGGTGGCGGACGACTACGACTACATGCTCATCGACTGCCCACCGTCGCTCGGCCTGCTCACCGTGAACGGCCTGGCCGCGGCGCAGGAGGTGCTGGTGCCGATCCAGTGCGAGTACTACGCCCTGGAAGGCCTGGGCCAGCTGCTGCGCAACGTCTCCCTGGTCCAGCGCAACCTCAACCAGTCCCTCGTGGTCTCCACCTTCGTGTGCGTCATGTACGACGCCCGGACCAAGCTCGCCGACCAGGTGGTGGCCGAGGTCCGTGACCACTTCGGCGAGAAGGTCTGCCGGATCGTCATCCCGCGCACCGTCCGGCTGTCCGAGGCACCCTCGTACGGCCAGCCGATCCTGGCCTTCGACCCGCGGTCCCGGGGGGCCATCGCCTACCGCGAGCTCGCACGCGAGGTCAGCGGCGGCGCCATCGAGGTCACCACACCATGAGCGAACAGCACCTGCAGGGGGAGCGATGAACCGCAAGTCCGGTCTCGGCCGAGGGCTCGGGGCGCTGATCCCGGCCGAGTACAGCGACGAAGCCGTTGCCGAGGGGCTGCGGGGGGCCTTCGAGGTGCCCATCGCGTCCGTGCGACCCAACCCGCGCCAGCCTCGGGCGCACTTCGACGAGGAGTCCCTGGCCGGCCTCACCGCGTCGATCGCCGAGATCGGGGTCCTGCAGCCGGTGCTGGTCCGGGAGGCGGGGGAGGGCGAGTACGAGCTCATCGCGGGCGAGCGCCGGTGGCGAGCCTCCAAGCGGGCCGGCCTCCAGTCGATCCCTGTCGTGATCCGTGACGCCGACACGGACTCCTCGCTCCTGGAGCAGGCGCTGGTGGAGAACCTGCACCGCGCTGACCTCAACGCCATGGAGGAGGCGGCGGCCTACCAGCAGCTCATCGAGGACTTCGGCCTGACCCAGGACGCCGTGGCCAAGCGGGTCGGCAAGAGCCGTGCGGCGGTCAGCAACACGCTCCGCCTCTTCCAGCTCCCGCCTGCGATCCAGGCGCTGGTCGCCGAGGGGCAGCTCACCGCCGGCCACGCACGCGCGCTCCTCGGGACGCCCGATCGTTCGTACCAGACCGCCCTGGCCCAGCGGATCGTGCGCGACGGCCTCTCCGTGCGAGAGACCGAGGAGGCCGTCAGGCTGCGTTCGGGTGGCGTTCCGGCCCCGGAGCCCACGGTTGAGCCCGATTCCCCCCAGAAGCCCGTACAGCGCCCGCGTTCTCCGACCGACCCCGCGTTCTTGGAGCTCGAGGCGTTGCTCGGCGAGCACCTGGACACCCGAGTCGCCATCGCCGGTGCAGGTGGTGGGAAGGGGCGCTTGACGGTCGAGTTCGCCGACCTCGCCGACCTGGAACGGATCTACCGGCGCATGGTCGGGACCTGAACGGTCGACCTCGACAAGGCCTCGAGTCGAAGCCTGACGTCCAACTGGACCAGTGTCCCCAGGTGTGGAGTCCCTGTGGATAACTCATGCTTCACCGACGGTCCACCCCGCTGCTCGCCGGTCCGAGCCGGAGCGCCGTTCGGTCCTGCGCGGGCGTTCGCCGTCGCTCGCCGGACGTAGCTCCTCCCTACGGTAGGTGGGAGGCCGAGTGCCACGTGTCGTCGTTTTGCCTACGGAACGGACTGTGACCACTTCGCCACGTAGCGATTCACGGCGCATTTCGTGCGAAGTCGTCTGACAACGGCGAAGAAGCAGATGTATCCGCAACTCTGGGTAGGAGCGGGCCGGGGTCGGTGGCGGAGATTGTCCGGTACGCACCTCTGGTGCATGCGAATCGTCCCCCGACCCGAGGAACCTCGTTGCAACGTCTCCTTCGCACCCTTGCCGGCAGCCTTCTTGCCCTGACCCTGCTCGGAGCTGGCTTCTTGGTGCTGCCTGCAGCGCCTGCATCCGCATCCGCCACCGACCAGTCGACGGTCACCCTTCCCATCCAGTTCGGGCAGGACCGTGTCGTGCACGGCAGCGCGACCATCACCCGCATCGACGGGGCCACGACCGACACGCTCATCGTCACCCTCACGACGGTGGAGCAGTTCCGCGAAGCGCACCTGTGCGTGTCGACCACCGCCTACACCTCGAGGACGTCGCCAGGACAGTGCCAGTACAGCCTCGGCGCGGGGACCACGGGGCAACTCACCATCCAGATCGATGCCGACGATCCGGTGTACCTCCAGATCCACGCGGTGGTCGGCGGCGAGACCGGCTACGTGGGCTGGGAGGAAGGGAACCCCTTCTACGGCAACGTCGAGGTGCCGGACACGGCGCCCGATCCCGTGGCCCCGTTCGAGTGTGCGGATGGTTCGGAGATGTCGGCGGATCTGAACGGTGACGGTGTCGTCGACCAGGACGACTGCGAATACGTGGCCCCGTTCGAGTGTGCGGATGGTTCGGACATGTCGGCGGATCTGAACGGTGACGGTGTCGTCGACCAGGACGACTGCGACTTCGTGGCCCCGTTCGAGTGTGCGGATGGTTCGGACATGTCGGCGGATCTGAACGGTGACGGTGTCATCGATCAGGACGACTGCGACTACGAGCCCATCGTGTTCTGCGATGACGCTCCGACCGTGGTCGACGACGGTGTCGACGGCAACGGGGACGGCGTCTCCGACGCCTGCCAGGTCTTCTGCCCCGGCACCGATGTGCTCGTGGACGACATGCCCGGCGGCGTGTGCACGACGCCGTTCGTCCCGACCATCCCGGTCGTGGACACGTGCCCGGACGGCTCGACCATGGTCGACACGAACGGCGACGGCCTGGTGACGGCTGCCGACTGCACCCAGGTCCTGCCCGACGGCGGCGTGCTCCCGACCCCCACGCCGGTGACCCCCGCTGAGCCTGCAGCTCCTGCTGTGCCGGCCACGCCGGCGGCCCCGGCCGTGCCTGCTCCGTCGGTCCTGCCCGACGTCGTGACCCCCGACGTGGTGCCGGTCGTCGCTGCAGCTCCGGCTCCGGCCGCGGCGGACAGCAGCGCCGTGCTCGGCGCCCAGGTCCAGCGGGCCCCGCTGGCTCGCACGGGCTCGTCGAGCACGGGGCTCGCCGCCTTCGGTGCCCTGCTCGTCCTCCTCGGCGCCACCGCCACGGTGGCTGGTCGGAGGACCGCCCGGACCTGAGCCCTCAGGGGCGAGCGCGGAACGGCCGGTGGCGTGAGCCACCGGCCGTTCGCCGCGTCTGTGGTTCGCCCGCCGGAGCGGGGAGGGGCCTACAGGAACTCGGCCAGGTCCTCGAGCAGGGCGCCCTTGCCCTTGGCGCCGACCATCTTCTTGGCCGGCTGGCCGTCCTTGAAGACGATGAGCGTCGGGATCGACATGACGTCGAAGCGACGGGCGGTGTCCTGGTTCTCGTCCACGTTGAGCTTGACGATCTTGACCTTGCCGGCCTGCTCCTCGGCGATCTCGTCGAGGACCGGGGCGATCATCTTGCAGGGGCCGCACCACTCGGCCCAGAAGTCGACGATGACGGCCTCGTCGGCGGAGCCGATGACCTCGTCGAAGGTGGCGTCGGTGACGGTGGTTGCAGCCATGTGCGGCACTTCCTTCGTAGGGGTGGGGGTTGCAGTGGGTTGAACCACCGGGGAGCCGCCGGCATTCCGCCGGCCGGGCGGGCCTACCAGTCGGTCTCGGTGCGGACCTGGTCGATGTCGTGGTGGGCCTCGAGCCAGCGCTCGGCGTCGATGGCGGCCATGCAGCCCGACCCGGCGGCCGTGATGGCCTGCCGGTAGGTGTGGTCCTGGACGTCGCCGCAGGCGAACACGCCGTCGACGTCGGTGGCCGACTGCATCTCCGTGCCGGAGGCACCGGTGATCAGGTAGCCGTTGTCCTCCATCGCCAGCTGGCCCTTGAACAGGTCGGTGTTGGGCCGGTGCCCGATGGCGATGAACACGCCGCCGGCGAGCAGCTCGCTGTCCTGGCCGGTCTTCACGTTGCGCACCCGCAGGCCGCGCAGCTTGGCGCCCAGCGGGCCCTCGTCGAAGAGGTACTCCTCGACCGTGGTGTCCCAGAGGAACTCGATCTTGGGGTTGTTGTGCGCCCGGTCCTGCATGATCTTGGACGCCCGGAGCTCGTCGCGGCGGTGCACGATCGTGACCTTCGAGGCGAACTTGGTGAGGAAGGTGGCCTCCTCGACGGCGGAGTCGCCGCCGCCGACGACCACGATCTCCTGGTCCCGGAAGAAGAACCCGTCGCACGTGGCGCACGTGGACAGTCCGTGGCCGATGAGCTCGTTCTCGCGCTGCAGGTCGAGCATCAGCGACTGGGCACCGGTGGACACGATGATCGTCTTGCCCTGGTAGGTGGGCTCCTCGGCGTCGGGGTTGCCCACCCACACGCTGAAGGGCCGGGACGAGAAGTCGACCTTGGTGACCTTCTGGGTGCGGATGTCGGCGCCGAAGCGCAGGGCCTGCTCGCGCATGCTCGACATGAGCTCGGGGCCCATGACGCCGGCGGGGAACCCCGGGAAGTTCTCGACCTCGGTGGTGAGCATGAGCTGCCCACCGGGCTGGTCGCTGGTGGAGGAGGGCTCGCCCTCGATGACCAGCGGATCGAGGCTGGCGCGAGCCGTGTAGATGGCGGCGGTGAGCCCGGCGGGGCCGGAACCGATGATGATCACGTCACGGAGGTCGGTCATGCGTCGCGGTCGCCCTTCATCTTGCGGCTGGTGAGGAGGCCGCCGAGCACGAGGACGGCCCCGAGGATCGAGTGCGCCGCCCAGGTGTGCTCCTCGCCGAAGACCGCATCCGGCAGGTAGGCGTCGAGGGCCCGGAACGCGCCGATGAGGAAGAGCACGAAGGCGACGGAGCCGAGCAGCAGGGCGAAGGCCCCGAACACGATGTAGCCGGAGGCCTTGATGGCGGGCCCCGTGGTGCGGTCGCGGACCTTGCCGACCTGCTCGACGATGGCGTCGGCAGCCTGTGCGGGCCAGTCGGGCGTGTCGGCGGCGGCCGGCGTGGGCGCCGGGGACGCCGGAGAGGTCGTGGCCATGGCGAGCACCCTACCCAGCGCCCCGCAGGCACCTACCGTGTCGCCCGTGGTGACCATCCGGGTGCTCGTTGCGATGACCGTCGGCGCGCTCGTGGCCGCCCTCGGAGCCCTCTTCCTCGGGGAGTACGAGTTCGACGAGCTGCTCCCGATCGGCGCCGGCGTGCTGCTCGGCCTGGTCGTGGCCGAGATCGTCGTGTCCGTCGGCCGGCACCGGTCGTGGACGATGGCCGGGATCCTCGCCGTGCTCGTCGGGGTCGCGGTGCTGCTCGCCGGCCACCTCGACGCCGGCGACGTCGGACCCGTGAAGGGCGGCGCCTACGCCAGCGCCGCGCTCGCTGCGGCCGCCGCGGCGCTGCGCACGGCCCCGTGGGGCGGTCGTCGCACCGACGCTCCCCGTCCCCGCCGGACCTGACGACACCAGCCCGACGCGGAGCGACGGTCAGAGGAGGCGGTCGACCACCACGGTGCAGCTCCCGTCCACGGCCACCAGCCGGCGGCCGTCCTCGGCGTCGTGGACCACGACCGTCACCAGCTCCGGACCGACGAGCACCGTGCGGACGACGAGGACGGAGGCGGGGTCGAGCTCGAGGAGCCCGACCGCACCGCACGGGTCCTCGTCACCAGCGGCGTCTGTGCCGTCGTCGGCCATCGCCTCCGACGTGCCCGAGGTCTGGCCCGCGGAGGGAGCTGGTGCGCCGAGCTCGGCGCGCAGGTCGTCGGCCAGGGCGTCGTAGCTGTCGTAGGCGGCGCGCATGCCCGGTGCGCCCATGTCGGCCTCGGCCTCGAGGGTCGCGCTCTCCTCCATGGCCTCCCCGCTGTCGCCGGCGGTGGCAGTGCCCCCGGCGTCGTCCGCCGCCCCGGCGCTGCGCTCGGCCGCCTCGTCCTCGGACCCCTCCAGGGCGGCGGTGGCGGTGTCGGCGGCGTCGTCGTCATCGCCCGCCCGCGAGGCGAGGCCGACCACGCCGACGAGGGCCACGAGGACCAGCGCGGCGGCGACCGCACCGAGCGGGATGCGCTGGGACCACGACGCCTTCCGGTCCCGCCCGAGCGGGACGACCGTGGCGTCCGCGTCGAAGTCCTGCAGGGCCCGGGCCACGTGGTCGTCGAGCAGGCCTGCGGGCGGCGCGGGCACGTCGCGGACCCGTTCGGCCACGGCGGCGAGCTCGGCCGCCCGGACGCGGACGACCGGGTCCTCGGCGCGGGCGCGCTCGTCCGGGCCGGCCTCACCGTCGAGGTGGGCGCTGGCCAGCTCCAGGTCGGGATCGACGGGGCCGGGCTCGGCGGGCGTGCGGGGGTCGGTCATGGTCGGGTGGTTGGACGGTCGGCGGGCGTCGGCTGGTTCCCGGGGTCGAGCAGCTCGGCCAGACGGGCCCGGCCGCGTGCGATCCGCGACCGCACCGTGCCGGGCGGGATGTCCAGGATGGCGGCGATCTGGGCGTAGTCGTGGCCGCCGAGGTCGCGCAGCACGATCGGGACCCGGAAGTCCTCCGGCAGCGCGGCGAGGGCGGCGTCGACGGCGAGCCGGTCGCTCACCGCCTGGTCCATCGGCGGCGACGGGTCGGGCGTGGCCCGTCGGCCCTCGGCATCGTCGTCGGGCAGGGGCGCGGCGGGCCGTCGCGAGCGCCGGCGGAGCTCGTCGAGGCAGGCGTTCGTGGCGACGCGGTGGGCCCACGTCGTGAACTGCGACCGGCCGTCGAAGGTCCCGATCCGGCGCACGATCAGCAGCATCGCCTCCTGCGTGGCGTCGGCGGCGTCGGCGTCGTTCCCCGCCAGGCGGCGGCAGATCGCCCAGATCCGCTCGTGGTGGCGCCGCAGGAGGACGTCCATGGCGGCCCGGTCGCCGCGCTGGGCCGCGGCCACCAGCGCCTCGTCGGTCCGGGGGTCGCCAGCGATGCGCGGAGCGTACCGACCGGCAGGATCAGCGGCCGCGGACCACCGTCTCCTGCAGCTCGAAGCTGCGCCCGCCGAGGTCGGTGATCCACACGAGCACGTAGCGGCCCGACGCCTCCAGCGCCACGGTGGTCGCACCCGACGCGGCGCCGTCGACCGTCGCGACCGGGTCGCCCCAGTCGCCGATCTCCGGGCCGGAGGAGTCCGCGACGTGGATCGTGGCCGACCACGCCTCGTTGGAGCTGGTGAGGACGAGCTCCCGGACGTCGGCGCCCTCGCCCACGTCGAGCACGAGGCCGACCCCGTCCTTCAGGCCGAGGAAGTCCTGGCGGGAGTCGTAGGTCTCCGTCGTCCAGGCCGTGGACGGGTCGCCGTCGACGGCGAAGAGCGCCCGGTCCTCGCGCTCGCTCCCGTCGCCCTGGGGGTCGAAGGGCACGGGCGGGCCGGCGTAGGCAAGGACCTCGACGGCGCCCGAGCCCGAGCTGCGCGGCGTCACCCGCTCGACCAGGTCGAACAGGTCGCGCCGGGCCTCGCTGCCGCCGATGAGGACCCAGGCCAGGCCGAGGGCGACGGCGACGAGGCTCACGAGCAGCGCCGGCACGAGCCAGGACCGCTCGGAGCGGGCGAAGGACGGTTGGGCGTCGACCGCGGTCATGTCCGAGGCGACGACGGGGGCGAGGGGCTGGTCGTCGAGCGGGCACGACTGCAGGTCGGCCCACAGCGCGGACGCCGAGTGGTGCCGCCCGTCGGGGTCGGCGGCCAGCGCCTTCATGACGATCTCGTCCAGGCGGGGCGGGACGGTGCGCAGCACGGTGCGGGGTCGGTCGGGCGGGCCGTACAGGCGGGCGGTGGCGACGGCCAGGTCGTTGTCGCCGGTGAACGGGGCCCGGCCGCAGAGCATCTCGTAGAGCACCGCGCCCACGGCGTAGACGTCGGTGCGGGCGTCGATGTCGCCGCCCGACACCTGCTCCGGCGCCAGGTACTTGGCCGTGCCGACCATGCGCCCCATGGCCGTGAGGTCGGGCAGGTCGTCCTCGCCGCCGGACCGGGCCGCCTTGGCGATGCCGAAGTCGGCGACCTTGAGCTGGCCGTCGGAGGAGAGCAGCACGTTCGCCGGCTTCACGTCGCGGTGGACGATGCCGGCCTTGTGGGCGACCTCGAGCGCCTGGCAGATCGAGGACGCGATGGCCACCGCTTCGGCCGCCGGCAGGAACTTGCGGGTGTCGAGCTCGTCGCGCAGGGTGCGCCCGTCGACCAGCTCCATGACGATGGCCTCCGGGTCGTCGGAGGTGTCGTAGATGGCGACGATCGAGGGGTGGGCGAGGCGGGCCGCGGCCACGGCCTCCCGCCGGAAGCGGGCCACGAACTCGGGGTCGGCGGCCAGGTGGGCGTGCAGCACCTTCACCGCGACGGGGCGGGTGAGCACGGTGTCGGTGGCCCGCCAGACGGTGGCCATGCCGCCGGAGGCGATGGTCTCCTCGAGCCGGTACCGGCCGCCGATGGTGGTGCCACGTCCGAGCGGCGCGCCGCCCGGGGTCACGGTCGTCGGCGGCGAGGGCGGCTCCGACACCTGACCGACGCTACCTGCCGGGGCGCGCCGGCCCGGAAGCGGTCAGCGGGCGTCGACCCAGCAGGCGCCCACGACGCGGGGGCCACCGTGGGAGCCGATGACGGCGCCGATGTGCCCGAGGCGGTAGTCGTAGCCGTCCTCGTCGAACAGCGCCCGGGCCACGTCGATGTCGGGGGCCATGCCGTGCATGAGGGCCAGGTGCTCGACCGTGCCGGCAGCGCGGACCTTCTCGCGGAGCGCCTCGAGGGACTTCTTGCGGGTGCGGTGCTTGCCGGCCTCCTCGACCACGCCGGTCGAGATGTCGATCATCGGCTTGATGGACAGCAGCGAGCCGAGCATGGCCTGGGCGCCACCGATGCGGCCGCCCTTCTTGAGGTTCTCGAGCGTGTCGAGGCAGCCGATGACGTGGGTGCGGGCGCGCAGGTCCTCGACCAGGGCCACGACCTCGTCGGCCGAGGCACCGTCGGCGGCGCGCTCGGCGGCGAGGAGCACCTGGGTGCCGAGGCCGGCCGTGATCGACTTCGAGTCCACGACCCGGACGTCGAGGTCGTCGCCGATGGCCCGGGCGGCGTTCTCGGCCGCCGCCATGGTGGCGGACAGGTCGGAGGAGAGGTTGATGCAGACGACCGAGGTGGCCCCGGCCTCGGCCTGGCGACGGAACGCGGCCTCGAACTTCCCCGGGGAGGGGGCGGCGGTCTCGGGCAGCTCGTTGCGCTGGTCCATCTTCTCGTAGAAGTCCTGCGCCGAGAGCTCGGAGCGGTCCTCGTACTCGTCGCTGCCGAAGCGGATCGAGAGCGGGACGACCTCGATGCCGAGCGAGGTGGCCTCGTCGTCGGTGAGGTCGCAGGCGCTGTCGGTGACGATGCGGACGCCAGCCATGGTGCTCTCCGTGGGTGCTCGTCGAAGGGGTGACGCCGCGGGGCGCGGACCCCCCGGTGGGCCAGTGTCTAGCCCATCGGCTCCGAGGTCGTCTCCGGGTCGCGGCCGGCCCCGGCCCCCTTCGCCGCGTGCGTCCGGCGCCAGTTCCGGACCCACCACACCACGAGCACGAGGAGGGCGCCGAGGGACAGCACCAGGCCCACGCCGCTGATGGCCGTGGAGCGCACGTTGAGCCGGCGGGTGTCGAGGCGGATGGCGTCGTCGGGCGTCCAGAGCTCGACGAAGACGGGGACCGAGCCCGTGGCCAGGGCCTCGACCGACACGTCGATCCGCAGGACGTCGCTGGCGCCGACCGTGACCGGCAGGTGCCCGCCGGCGGGGAAGGCCAGGCGGTCGCTGCGCGTGCGCACGACGACCTCGACGGGGAACGGGTTGGCGTTCTCCACCGTGACCGGGAGCGACCCGCGCCGCGAGGTGAGGTTCAGATCGGTCTGGCCGCTGAGGCGGATGTTGCCGAAGGCGCTGCCGAGCGCCTCCTCGACGACCCCGACGGCTGCGTCCCGGCGGTCGTCGGGCGTCGCGGTGGCGAGGGCCGTCGCCACCTGCAGGCGGAGGTCGTCGGCTCGCGACGAGGTCGTGCCGATGAGGCGCTCGAAGGAGTCGAGCTGGCCGGCGCCGGCCAGCACGCGCCGGGCCGCGTCGGCGACGTCGGGCCCGCCGGCGGGCGGGTCGACCGCGCCGGCGTCACCGTCGATGACGGTGTCGACCAGGTCCAGCCCGCCCACGCGCACCGGGGCGGCAGGGTCGTCGAGCAGGTCGAGCAGCCGGCCGAGCACGGGGTCGGCGTCCAGCTCGCCGGGCCGGGCGAGCACGGTGGCGGCGTCGTCCCCGTCCGGGTCCTCGACCGGGCGCAGGAGGAGCCGGGCCAGGGCGACGTGGCCGGCGTCGACGTCGTCGCCGGCGGCCGACGCGAGCTCCTCGGACAGGACGGGGTCGACCACCAGCCCCTGCAACCCGCTGATGCCCTCGAGCGGGCGGGGCCCGGCGTCGGCGAGCGGGGCCGGCTCGTCGTCGTCCTCCCGGTCCGGGTCGGGGGCGGCGTCGACGACCACCGAGTCGAACCCGAGCCCGTCGAGCAGCCGGGCCCCCTCGGAGCCGACGGCGGACCGGTCGGTCCACAGGCTGCGGTCGGGCGACGCCCCGAGCCGGTCGGCGAGCACCGCCTCGCCGCGATCGACCAGCGGCGCCACCAGCCCACCGACCCCCTGGTCGATCAGCGGGGCCAGCGGCACCGGGAGGTACGGGACGGACAGCAGGGGCCGGTCGGCGAGCAGGCCGAGCAGCTCGTCGGCTGCCGGGTCCGGCAGCGTCCCGAGCGCGTCGACGGTGTCGGGCACGGCGGCGACCGACAGGTCGAGGTCGGGGTGCGCGCCCAGGACGTCGCCGATGCGGGACAGGCCGCGCAGCTCGGCCGGCTCGATCGCGCGCGTGCCGTCGGGCTGCAGGGTCGGGGTGGCGGCGACGTCCAGCAGGACGGCGAGGTCGGGCGCCTCCTGCTCCTCCGCGTCGTCGGCGAGGCGGACCAGCGGCGTGCGGATCTGGTCGATCTCGGCGCCGCCGGCGTCCAGCAGCGAGAT
Source organism: Acidimicrobiaceae bacterium (assembly GCA_036675575.1). Lineage (GTDB taxonomy): Bacteria > Actinomycetota > Acidimicrobiia > Acidimicrobiales > Salinilacustritrichaceae > Salinilacustrithrix. Next base: position 8,606 of record JAKFET010000033.1, on the reverse strand, counting down.
GACGACCGGGTGGACGCCCGGTTCGACCAGCTGGACGGTCTCGCCGTCCACCGGCTCGGGCGAGACGCGGAGGCTGACCGCCCGGGTGCCGTCCCGACCCGGGGGCAGCTCGCCCACCGGGACCGGCGCGCTGCGCGAGAGCCGCACGCCCACGTCCTCGGTGGCGGCGTCCTCGAGCTCGGCGGCGGAGTCCAGCGTCGAGAAGACCTCCACCTGCACGGCGGCCGCGGAGACGTCGCCGGACGTGGCCAGGAGGAAGGTCACCTCGTCGACGGGCGAGACCCACGGCGGGCGCTCGACCAGCTCGATCGTGGCGCCGCCGTCCGGTCCGGTCTGGGCCGGCACCCGTGCCGGGTCGGCGACGACCAGCAGGGCGACGGCGGCCAGGACCGGCAGGAGGCGCCGGGTCACGGCACCGGGCCGGGGTCGGGCGCCGGCGGGGCCGGATGCGAGGCGATCGACAGCTGGAGGACGGCGAGGCCGTCGGCGCGACGCCGGAACCCGATGCGCTCGTACAGGTCGATGGCCCGCTCGTTGGCGGTCTGGGTGTTCACCAGCGCCTCGCGCACCCGCCACCGCCGCAGCCATGCCAGCCCGTCGAGGAGGAGGGCCGAACCGAGCCCGGCGCCCTGCGCGCCCGGCTCGACGGCGAGCCGCTGGACGTAGCCGCGGTCGCCGGCGCGGCCGGTGAGGGCGTACCCCTGCCCGGACCGGTCCATGCGGAACCGGGTGGACGGCGTCGCCCGGACGGCGTCCTCGAGGGCGTCGGCGTCGAGGCGCCAGAACGGGTCGAACGCGGCGCCGTCCACCGTGAGGACCCGGTCGCGATCACGGCGCATGACCCGGCGCAGGTGGTGCCGGTGGGGGACGTCGCGGCGATCGGGGAGGTCGAGCAGGTCGTGGGCGAGCAGGTGCAGCTCCTCGCGAACGGAGAACCCGATGTCGACGTAGGGGCGCCACTCGCCGCGGGGGAGCGCGGGCGTGACCACCTCGGCGTAGCCGCGGTCGCGGGCCCGCTCGATCGCGAGGACCACCAGGTTCGGGGGCACCAGGGCGCCGGCGGGGACGACCGACAGCTCGGCGGTGTCGGCGCGGCCGCGCCAGGGCCGCACCCGCATCCGCACCCCGCGGGCGGTGACCGTGTCGGTGGCGGTCACGGCCGGCTCCGGGGCGAGCGGGCGGGACCCGGCCTCGGGACGCGGGAGACGGACACGGCCATGCGCCGGTCACGTTACGACCGGGCCCGGGCGCGGGCGGACCCGCGCCGTGGACGACAGGGGTCGGTCCGCGCCGGTCCGGGCAGACTGTGCCCATGGCCACACTGCTCTACACCGACCCCCGGTTCGGTGAGCACGACACGTCGGCGGGGCACCCCGAGCGACCCGAGCGCATGGACGCCGTGGCCCGTGGCGTCACCGCCTCGGTGGTGGCCGACGACCTGGTGCGCCTGGCTCCCCGCGCCGCGACGGTCGACGAGCTCGCCCGGGTGCACGAGCGGCCCTACCTCGACGCCCTCGAGCGGTTCTGCTCCAGCGGCGGCGGGCACCTCGACCCCGACACGGTCGCCATGGCCCGCTCGTGGGACGTCGCCCGGCTGGCCGCCGGCGCCGGCCTCGACGCGGTCGAGCGGCTCACCGCCGGCGAGGCCGACGGCGCCTTCCTGGCCATCCGTCCCCCCGGGCACCACGCCACGCCGTCGCGAGCCATGGGCTTCTGCCTGCTGAACAACGTGGCCGTCGCGGCAGCGGCGCTGGCCGAGGCAGGGGAGCGGGTGCTCATCGTCGACATCGACGCCCACCACGGCAACGGGACCCAGGACGCCTTCTGGGACGACCCGCGCGTCACCTACGTCTCCGTGCACGAGCACCCGATGTACCCCGGCACCGGCATGGTCCGCGAGACCGGCGGACCGAACGCCCCGGGGTCCACCGTCAACCTGCCCGTGCCCGCGCGCACCTCGGGCGACGTCTACCGGCGCATCGTGGACGACGTGATCGTGCCGGTGGCCGAGCGGATGGCGGCCACCTGGCTGCTGCTCAGCACCGGCTTCGATGCCCACCGGGACGACCCGCTCACCGACCTCGGCCTGAGCAGCGGCGACTACTACGACCTGACCGCCCGCATCCTGCAGACCGTGCCGGCCGGCCGGCGGCTGGTGTTCCTCGAGGGCGGCTACGACCTCGGCGCCATCACCACCTCCACCTCGGCGACGCTCGCCGCCCTCGCCGGCGTGGAGCACCGCCCCGAGCCCGTGACCACCGATGCACCCGACGCCCTCGGGCACCAGGCGGTCGGGGCGGCGCGACGCATCCACGAGCTGGCCTAGCGTCCGCTCGAGGAGGACATCGTGGACGACACCGCAGGACACGCCGCCGGCGCGGCGCCGGACCACGTGGCGCTGCTGCGCGCCCTGGTCGAGCGCGGCGCCTCCGACCTCCACTGCAAGGCCGGCAGCGCGCCCGTGGTCCGGGTGTCCGGCGAGCTGCACCGCGACCTCGACCACCCCGTGCTGGGGCAGGCCTTCACGCCCGAGTCCGTGGCGCTGCTCGCCCAGGCGCTGCTCACCACCGAACAGCAGCAGGCGCTGCTCCGGGACGGCTCGGTCGTCGCCACCCATGCTGCGCCGGGGGTCGGCCGCTTCCGCGTGGCCGTGTTCCGCCAGCGCGGCTCCGTCGCGGTCGTGGTCCACGCCGTGCCGCAGCAGGTCCGGGTCCTCGAGGAGCTGGGCCTGCCGGCGTCCGTGGCCACCCTCGCCTCGGCCGAGCGCGGCCTCGTCCTCGTCGCCAGCCCGGTGGGCAACGGGGCCACCACCACCCTCGCCGCCATGGTCGACCACGTGAACCGGACCCGGGCCTGCCACGTCGTCACCGTCGAGGACCCCGCCGAGGTGCTCCACCGCGACGACCGCAGCCTGATCAGCCAGCTCGAGGTCCCCACCGACGTGGGTGGCCTCGCCGAGGGCGTGCGCTCCGCCTCCCGCCTCGACGCCGACGTGGTCACCATCTCCGACGTGGCCGACCGCGAGGTGGCCCTCGCCGCGCTGGACGCCGTGGCGCGCGGGCGGCTCGTGCTCGCCACCATCGGCGGCAACACCGTCCGCTCGGTCGTCGACGGGTTCCTCGAGCTGTTCACGTTCGAGGAGCGCCCCAACGTCCGCCAGACCCTGGCCCGGTCGCTCGCCGGCGTCATCGTCCAGCGCCTCCTCACCGGCACCGACACCCGCCTGCTGCCCGTCGCCGAGGTCCTGATCGGCACGCCGAAGATCCAGGCCGTGCTGGCCGACGAGGGCCGCATGGCCGAGCTCGACGCCCTGCTCGCCGACGGCGTGTTCCACGGCATGCAGACGATGGACCAGTCGCTGCGCGACCAGGTCCGCGCCGGTCGGATCACCGAGGCCACGGCCCTCGCCGCAGCCACCGACGCGGAGGAGCTGCGCATCGAGCTCCTCCGCTCCTGAGACCCGGCAGGACGGGTCCGGACCGGCACGAACCATGGCCGGAACCGGCCCCGCTGCGGCGTAGGGTCACAGCCATGCAATTCGCCGTGTGGCCAGGCACGCAGCAGCCCTGGCCCGACATCCTCGAGGTGGCACGGCACGCCGAGCTGACGGGGTGGGACCGCGTGTACGTGGCCGACCACTTCATGAGCAACGACGAGGCGGCCGACGGCCCCATGCTCGAGTGCTGGGCGGTCGTCACCGCCCTCGCCGCGGCCGTCCCGCGCGTGGGCATCGGCACCCTGGTGTGCGGCAACACGTACCGCCACCCGGCGATCCTGGCCAACCAGGCGGCCACCGCCGACGTCATCTCCGGCGGGCGGGTCATCCTCGGTCTGGGAGCCGGCTGGCAGCAGAACGAGCACGAGAAGTACGGGATCGAGCTCTACCCCGTGGGGGAGCGCCTCGACCGCTTCGCCGAGGCCTGCGCCATCGTCCGCAGCCTCACCACCCAGGAGCGCACGACCTTCCACGGCGAGCACTACCAGCTCACGGACGCGCCGATGGAGCCCAAGGCGGTCGGGCCGCTCCCGCTGCTGGTGGGGGGCGGCGGCGAGAAGCGCACCCTGCGCATCGCGGCCGAGCACGCGCAGGAGTGGAACGTCTGGAGCACGCCCGACGTGTTCAGCCACAAGTCCGCCGTCCTCGACCGGCACTGCCACGACCTCGGCCGCGACCCGTCCGAGATCCGCCGGTCCACCCAGGCGCTGCTCTTCCTCTCCGACGACCAGGCCTACCTCGACCGCATCCGCGGCACCGACATCGGCCGGGCCGCCCTCGTCGGCACGCCGACCGAGGTGACCGACGTGGTGGGGGCGTACCGAGACGCCGGCGTCGACGAGCTCATCGTCCCCGACTTCACCATCGGCACCGGCGCCCGGCGCACCGAGACCCTCGACATGTTCAAGGAACAGGTCGCGATCCACTTCTGAGTGCGACCGCAGCGCTGCCAGATCCCGGCACCCTCCCGAACTGGCAGCCCTCCCGTCGCAACGGGAAGCGAATCCTGGGCCCCCGAGCCCCGCCGGTACCGTTGACCTCGTGATCCCCGAGCGATTCGCGCCCGTGCTCGCCGACGTCGCGCCCCTGGCGCGGGCGTTCGACGAGGCCGGCCACCGCCTCTACCTGGTGGGCGGCGTGGTGCGCGACCTGCTGCTCGGGGACAACCGCCCCGTCGACTACGACTTCACCACCGACGCCACGCCCGACCGCATCGAGGAGATCGTCGGCCGCTTCGACCGCGTGGAGGCGATGTGGGCCCAGGGCAAGCGCTTCGGCACCATCGGCGCCAAGGTCCGGGTCGGGGAGGGCGACGACGAGCGGGTCGTGGACCACGAGATCACGACGCACCGGGCCGAGGCCTACGTCCCGGACTCCCGCAAGCCCGAGGTCACCTTCGCCACCGAGATCGAGGCCGACCTCTCGCGCCGCGACTTCACCATCAACGCCATGGCGCTGTCGCTGCCCGACGCCCGCCTGGTCGACCCCTTCGGGGGCACCGCCGACCTCGCGGCGAAGGTCCTGCGCACGCCGCTGTCTGCGGCCGAGTCCTTCAGCGACGACCCGCTGCGCATGCTGCGCGCGGCCCGCTTCCTCACCCGCTACGAGCTCAAGCCCGACGACGAGCTGGTCCGGGCGGTCGAGGAGATGGGCGAGCGCCTCGCCATCGTCTCGGCCGAGCGCATCCGCGACGAGCTCGACCGCCTGATCCGGCTGGACGACCCCTCGCCCGGGCTGTGGTTCGTCGCCGACACCGGCCTGTCCGACCACTTCCTGCCCGAGCTCACGGCCATGCGCCTCGAGCAGGACCCCATCCACCACCACAAGGACGTGCTGGCCCACACGATCGCCGTGGTCCGCAAGACCTCGCCCGATCTGGTGCTGCGCCTGGCGGCCCTGTTCCACGACATCGGCAAGCCCGACACCCGCGACTTCGGCCCCAAGGGCGTGACCTTCCACCACCACGAGGTGGTGGGTGCCCGCATGACGCGCAAGCGCATGAAGGAGCTCAAGTACCCCAACGACGTCCGCGACGACGTCGCCCAGCTCGTCTTCCTGCACCTGCGCTTCCACGGCTACGGCGACGAGGCCTGGACCGACGCCGCCGTGCGCCGCTACGTCCGCGACGCCGGCCCGCTGCTCGAGAAGCTGAACGAGCTCACCCGCTGCGACTGCACCACCCGCAACCGGCGCAAGGCCGAGATGCTGGCCCGCCGCATGGACGCCCTCGAGGAGCGCATCGCCGCCCTCCGGGAGCAGGAGGCCATCGACGCCATCCGCCCCGACCTCGACGGCCAGCAGGTCATGGACCTGCTCGAGCTGCCCCCCGGCCCCGAGGTCGGCAAGGCGCTGAAGATGCTGCTCGAGGCCCGCATGGAGGAGGGGCCCCTCGGCGAGGACGAGGCCCGCCGCCGGGTCCTGGCCTGGTGGCACGACCGAGCAGGGACTGCGTAGGAGACTGGGCCCATGGCCTGGACCCCGTTCACCGTCGCCGCGCCCACCGGCGCCGACCTGCCCGACGACGTCGTGACCTACGGACCCGACATCCCGGCTGAGCCCTCGCTGCGGCTGCTGGGCGACCTGGCCGGCAAGCGGGTGCTCGATCTCGGGTGCGGGGCCGGAAGCAACGCCATCGCCATGGCCCGGGCCGGCGCGCGGGTCATCGCCGTCGACGAGGACGCCGACCAGGTCGGCGCAGCCCGGCGCGCCATCGACGCCGCCGACGTCAAGGTCGAGCTCCACCAGACCCCGCTCGCCGAGCTGGCGTTCCTGCGTGCCGACACCATCGACGCCGTCCTGTCCGTCCACTCGCTCGTGCACGTCACCGACGTCGGCCGGGTGTTCCGCCAGATCCACCGCGTGCTGCGCCAGGAGCACAGCTTCGTGCTGGCCGTGCCCCACCCCACCTTCGCCCTGCTCGACCCCGACGGCCCGGTCCCCCTCGAGATCCGCCGGTCGGCCTTCGACGAGGAGCCCTTCGGCCACGACGACCCCCGCCGCGGGACCCACGTCCGCTCGGTCGGCACGCTCTTCACCGAGCTCGGTCGGGCCGGCTTCCGGGTCGACCACGTCCTGGAGCCGGCCCCCGCCTCCGCCGGCGGTGGCCCCCACTGGAGCCCCGCCATGGCGAAGGTGCCGGCCACGCTGATCCTGCGGGCCCGCAAGGAGGGGATCTGAGCAGCGCCCGACCGGGGTCGGGCACGCGTCGCTAGCCTGCCCCGGGTGCCGTTCCACCCCGGGACCCTGACCACCGGAGCCGGCGTCGCGCGGCCCGCCGGCGTGGTCGACCACCGCATGGCCCGGCACGCGCTGGTCGACGAGTACCGCCGCGGCCGGCTCGCCCAGCACGAGGTGTGCGACGCCCACCCCGAGCTGCGCCGGGCCGCCGAGCACATCAGCCGCAAGACCTCCGAGATCTGCCCGATCTGCGAGGACGCGTTCTGCGTGCTAGTCACCTATGCCTTCGGTCCGCACCTGCCGAAGTCCGGCTACGCCATCGAGGACCGCGCCGACATGGACAAGGTGCGACGGACCACCACGGAGTGCACCTGCTACGTCATCGAGGTGTGCACCGGCTGCGGGTGGAACCACCTGCTCCAGACGTTCCCGGTCGAGGGCAACCGGGGCACGTGAGCACGGCCGGGCCCGGGCTCGCCCCGACGAGCCCGACAGCGATCCTGCGACCCTCGGACGACGCGATCGCGGTGGCCGCCGCGCTGGCGGCGGCCGTGCTCGCCGGCACCTCCACCGGCTCGATGGTCCTGGCCGCCCTGCTCCTCGGCCTGGCCGCCCGCGACCGTCGGGCCGCCGGGGCCGCGCTGCTCGCCGTGGTCGCCACCGCCATCCGCTTCCGCACCGCCTCCTTCGACGACCTGGCCGGCATCCAGGGCGTGCTCGGTCCGGCCGGCACCGTCGGGCCGGCCACGGCCGCCGCGTCGGCGTGGGCCGCCGCCGGTGCGGTGCTGCTGGCCGTCGGGGCCCCGCCCCGCACGGCACCGCGACCCGCCGGGGGGCGCATCGCCGGCGTCGTCGCCCGCCTCCCCCTGCTGGCGCCGGCGCTGGCCAGCGGACTGCTCGCCGCCGCCATCGTCGCCGGACCGGGCCCGAGCGACCTCGCCCTGCGGGTCGGTGCGTCCGTGGTGGCGGTCGTGCTCGCCGGGGTCGTGGCGACTGCCCGCACCCGGCCGGCCGTCGAGCGCACGGTCCCGTGGCTGGCGGTCGCCGTGGGCGTCGCCGCCGTCGCCCTGGCCGGGTGGCCGTCGTGACCGCCCTGCTGCTCCTGCTGGTCGCGGCGCCGTTCGTCGCCGCTGCCGCCGCCTGGGTCGTGCCGCACCTCGGCGCCCGGATCTGTGCCGCCGCCGCGGTCGTCGTCGGCGTCGGCTGGGTCGTGCTCGCTGCCCAGGACGATCCCACCTCGTGGGGGGACCTGGTCACCGACCCGCTCCTCGCTGCGGCCACCGCCGGCACGGCCCTGCTGGTCGCCGCCACCCGACCCCACACCGCCCTGGCGTCGGGCGCCGCGCTCCTCACGCTCACCGTGCTGCCGGTGGCGGCCGCCCTCGATCCCGATCGCCTGCCGGACCGGCGCCTCGCGGCCGGCGTCGTCATCGTCGCCGTGCTCGCCGCCGTCCGCCTGTGGTCCGAGCGCGCCCCGTGGCTGGGCCAGGTGCTGGCGGTGATCGCCGGCGTCGTGGTGGCCACCGGCCTCGTCGGCGACGACCCGGGCGAGGCCGTGGCCCTCGCCGTCTCGGGCACGACGGTCGCGGTCGTCACCGCAGCGGTCTGGGGCGCGCCGGGCCGCCTGCTCCTGCCCGCCGGCCTGCTGGCCGTGGCCCGGGCGGCGCCCGACCGCGAGCTCCCCGACGGCACCGACTGGGTCCTGCTCGTCGTGGCCGCCCTCCTGGTGGTGGCCGCGGTCGTGCTCCGGGCGGTGCGCGCCCGACCCGTGACCGAGCGGCTGCCGCTGGCCGCGGTCGCCGTCGCCGCCGGGCTGCTGGCCCTCGACGTTGTCGAGCTCCGCCAGGCCGGGGCGCTCCTCGGGGCCGGCGGCGTGCTCGCCCTCGCCGGCCGTCACCCCGCGTCGCTCCTCGCCCTCGTGCCCGGCGCCACC
>JAKFET010000122.1:0-6574 GCA_036675575.1 Acidimicrobiaceae bacterium | reverse complement strand
GTCAGCGGCGACACCGTCCTGACCCGGTTGCACGCCATCACCCGCGCCCTCCAGATCGCCGACGGTCCCAACGAGGTGCACCTGCGCACGATCGCCCGCCGCGAGCTGGCGCCGTACAAGCACCTGCGGGCGGAGGCATCGCGATGACCGGCACAGGACCCGCGGGGGAGCTGGCCGGCAAGGTCGCCCTCGTCACCGGAGCCACGCGAGGACTCGGTCGCGCGATCGCCCAGGCGCTCGCCGAGGCCGGGGCGACGGTGATCGTGTCCAGCCGCAAGGCCGAGGCCTGCGAGGAGGTGGCCCGGGAGATCGCGGAGACCACCGGAAGTCAGGCCTTCCCGCTGGCCCTGCACGTGGGCGACTGGGCCGCCATCGAGCCCGCCGTCGACCAGGTGGTGCGCGACCACGGCCGCATCGACGTGCTCGTGAACAACGCAGGCATCGCGCCGCTCGCGCCCAGTGCGTACGACGTTGGCGAGGCGCTCTTCGACAAGACCGTCGACGTCAACCTCAAGGGCCCGTTCCGGTTGATGGCCGTCGCGGGCCGGCACATGCACCTCGCCGGCTCGGGCTCCATCGTCAACATCTCCAGCATCGGCGCCGAACGCCCCAGCCCCGCGGAGGCGACGTACGCCGCGACCAAGAACGGGCTCAACGCCCTCACCCGTGCGTTCGCCCAGGAGTACGCGCCCACAGTGCGCGTGAACTGCGTGATGCCGGGAGCGTTCGCCACCGACATGGCCCAGGGGTGGGACGAGGACTTCGTCGGTCTCGTGGTCGATCGGCTGCCCGCCGGTCGGCTGGGCGACCCGCGGGAGCTCGCCGACCTCGTCGTGCACCTCGCCTCGGACCGGTCGGGCTACACCACCGGTGCCCTCATCCCGGTCGACGGCGGTCGGACGGCGGTCTACTGATGCCGCCCGACCTGCCGCGCAGCTTCGACCTGACCGGTCGGGTCGCCGTCGTCACCGGCGCCTCCTCGGGCCTGGGTGACGGCTTCGCCCGGTCCCTGGCAGCCGCCGGAGCCACCGTCGTCGCCGCGGCCCGTCGGGCCGGCCGGCTCGCGTCCCTTGCGGCCGACGTGCCCGGCCTCGTCCCCGTCGAGTGCGACGTGACCGTGGCCGCAGACCGGGCTCGCCTCGTCGCTGTGGCCTCGGAGATCAACGGCGGCATCGACGTGCTCGTCAACAACGCCGGCCGGGCCGGTCCCCCGGACGCCCTCACCGAGTCGGCGGAGGAGTTCGACGCCATCCTCGGCGTGAACCTCTCGGCCGGCTTCCACCTCTCGGTGGCAGCGGTCGCCGGCCTGCCGGAGGGGCGTGGCGCGTCCATCGTCAACATCTCGTCGGTCGTCGGCCTGGTGTCGACCGCACCGATCGGAGGAGCCGGGTACGCCGCCTCGAAGGCGGCCGTCATCGGCACGACCCGCGAGCTCGCGGGCCAATGGGGCCGGCGCGGGGTGCGCGTCAACGCGATCGTGCCGGGCTGGTTCGACACCGAGATGACCGACGGGCTCTTCGCCAACGAGAAGTCCGCCGGGTGGGTGCGGCGGGGGACCATGCTGGGGCGGGGCGGTCGCGATGGCGAGGTCGACGGTGCGTTGCTCTTCCTCGCCTCGGACGCCTCGAGCTATGTGACGGGCCACGTGCTCACCGTCGACGGAGGGTGGACTGCGAGATGACGACCGACCTGCCCGCGACCATGCGCGCGTGGCGGTTGCTCGACTGGGGCACCACGCCGGTGCTCGAGGAGGTGCCGGTGCCCCGACCCGTCGGTGACGAGGTGCTGCTGCGCGTCGAGGCCGCCGGTCTGTGCCACTCCGACCTGCATCTGATGGACGGGGCGGCTGGTGCGGTCCCCTTCGAGCCGCCGTACACGCTGGGCCACGAGGTGGTCGGCACCGTGGTGGCGACAGGCAGCGACGCAGGCGAGGTCTCCGGCAGGTTCGCCGTGCACGGCATCTGGGCATGCGGGTCGTGCCGGCAGTGCCGACGCGGCCGGGAGAACTACTGCACCGCGCTCACGGGGTCGATCGGCTGTGGCATCGGCCGCGACGGCGGCCTCGCCGACTACATGCTGGTGCCCTCGGCCCGCCACCTCGTGCCCGTCGGCGACGGCGACCCGGTCGCCCTCGCCCCGCTGACCGACGCGGCCCTGACCGCGTTCCACGCGATTCGCCCGCACCAGGGCTCCCTGGCCGAGGCGCTGGTCGTGGTCATCGGCATCGGCGGGCTGGGCCACCTGGCCCTCCAGCTGCTGCGGGAGGCTGGGACGACGGCCGTCGTCGCGGTCGACCCTCGACCCGAGGCGCGTGACCTTGCCGTGCAGCTCGGCGCCACGGACGTCGCCGAGTCGGCCGACGCCGCCGCGGCCGTTCTGGCGGACCTCGACGGCGGCTCGGGGGCGGACCTCGTGCTCGACTTCGTGGGCTCGGCCGACACCCTCGGCGCCACCGACCGGCTTCTGGCCCCCGGTGGCAGCGCCGTCGTCGTCGGCTCCGGAGGCGGCAGCCTCACCGTCGCGAAGGGGTCCACGCTCGCGCGCGGCTGGAGCGTCTCGGCACCCTTCTGGGGCACGCGCGCCGACCTCGTCGAGGTCGTCGCGACCGCGAGGGCCGGCCGGCTGCACGCGGAGACCGAGACGTACGCCCTGGAGGACGCGATGACCGCCTACGAGCGGTTGCGCGACGGCCGGGTCCGCGGCCGCGCGGTGGTGGTCCCCGGGTCGTCCACGACCCACACTGACATCAGGAGGACGTAAGCAATGCAGAAGCTCGCACGGGAGATGGTGGAGCGGGCAGCCGCCACGCCCGACCTGGTCGCGGTCGTCGACGGCACCGGCGCCCACACCGTGGGCACGGTCGTGCACGAGGCGACGGCCCTGGCCGAGATCCTCCAGGAGAGGCTCGACGGCGTCCCGACGGTGCTGGTCCAGGCCGACAACACCTGGCGGACGCTCGCCGCGGCACTCGCCGTCGGCCTCCGGGGCGGGACGATCGCGGTGATCAGCGGTCACGCCACCCGCTCGGAGTACGCGATGGCGCTGGAGGACATCCGTCCCGACGCGGTCCTGGCCGGCCCGGCCGCGAGCGCCACCTGGGAGGTGCAGGAGGGGTTCGACCCCGTATCCGAGGTCCTGGACGGCTGGCCGGTGCACGTCGCCACCGGCCCGAGCCTCGGACCGGCTCGCTGGCGGGGTGGCTGCGTCGTCGCGATGACGTCCGGATCCACGGGCCGCCCCAAGTGCGTGGTCCAGTCCGAGGACGCCCTGCGCTACGCCGGCCGGGCGACCATCGACGCGGTGGGGCTGGCCGCCGGCGACCCCGTCGGCGCGCTGGTCCCGCTGTCCTCCGTGGCCGCGTTCTGCTTCGGCATGCACCTCCCTGCGATGCTCGGCTCACCCATGGTGTGCCTGGAGAAGTGGCAGCCCGAGGAGGCCGTCCGGCTGATGCGCGAGCAGCGAGTCGCGTGGACGATGCTCGTGCCGACCATGGCCCTCCAGCTCTCCCTGGTCGACGGCTCCGAGAGCGCACTGGCCACCCTCAAGGCGCTGACGGTCGGCGGCGGCCCGATGAACGCCGGCGCCCTCGAACGCGCCGAGGCGCACCTCGGCACCCGGTTCCTCCGGGTCTTCGGCATGTCCGAGGCACTCGGCCACACCACTCCACTCCCTGCCGAGGACGCCGGCGTACGCCTGGGTCGTGACGGCCGGCCCTTCCCGGGGACCGAGGTGCGCGTCGTCGACGACACCGGCACCCCATTGCCCCAGGGGAGCGTCGGGCACCTGCAGGTGCGCGGACCCTCGATGTTCGTCGGCTACGCCCGCGACGGCTTCGCCCAGCAGCCCGACGTGACTGCTGACGGGTTCCTGCCCACCGGCGACCGGGCCCGCGTCAACGAGGACGGGACGCTCAACATCCTCGGCCGCGAGAAGCAGGTCATCATCCGGGGCGGTCGCAACATCGACATCAACGAGGTCGAGGCCGCCGTCGCGGCCATCCCGGGCGTCGCCCAGGTGTGTGTCGTGCCCGTGACGGACCCGTTGCTGGGGGAGCGGGCCGCAGCGCTGGTCGTGATGGCCTCGGGAGACCTCGACCTCGACGACGTACGCCACCACCTGGCCGCGGCAGACTTCCCGAAGTTCAAGTGGCCGGAGTTCGTGCACGTCGTCCCCGACCTGCCCCAGAACCGGGTGGGCAAGCTCAACCGGGGCGAGGCGACGGCCCTGGCCGAGCAGCTGACCGCGAGCGTCGTACCGTGAACCCGGTGTCGGTGCTTCCTGACTTGAAGTCGTCTCAGTTACCCTGTCGCCCACCTGCACAGGAGGATCGACCATGACCGCAGCAGCAAAGGACGAGCTCGAGGGCCCGCGCTCCAAGCGGCGGAGGATCCTCGAGGCCGCCATCGACCACTTCGGCGAGGAGGGCTTCGAGCACACCAAGTGGGCCACGGTCGCCAAGGACGTGGGGATCGGACAGACCGCGCTCTACCACTACTTCGAGTCCAAGACCCACTGCCTGCTGACCATCATGTCGACCGAGCTGCTGCAGGCGCAGCTGCGTAGCCGCGAGGCCGTCGAGGGTGTCACCGACCCGGAGGAGGTCCTCCGCAAGGCCGTCGCCAGCGCGTTCGAGGTCACGCAGCGCGAGGCCCTCCAGGCCCGCATCCTGCTCAGCCACCAGGACCTGCTGGTCGCGCCGCGCCCGTCCGAGCGCGAGGAGGCCGAGCGCGTCCACGCTCGCGAGCTGGTCCGCGAGATCGAGGCCACCTGGGCCGAGATGCTGCGTGCCGGCATGGACGCCGGGGCGTTCACCGAGCGCGACGAGAAGGTGCTCGTGCGTCTCGTCCTAGGCCTCGTGAACAGCGTGTGGCGCTGGTACCGGCCGAAGGGCCCGCAGACCCTGCAGGAGGTCTCCGCCCTCGTGGTCGAGGCCTGCGTGCGGCTCGTTCGCTGAACCGGCCGCGGACCGGGCGGCGTCGTTCCAACCACGTACAATCGAACTGAATTCGTCTTGACAGGAGCTCCCATGTACAACCTCGTCCTCCTCGCAGCCAAGCCCGACGAGTGGACCCACGACCAGTTCATCGAGTGGTGGCGCGGCGAGCACGCCGACATGACCTACGGCCTGCCCGGGCTGCGGCGCTGGCAGCACACCGAGGTCCTCGACGCGATGGACGACCGGCGCTCCGCCGGCTGGGACGGCCTCTCGATCCTCAGCTTCGACTCACGTGCCGACCTCGACGCCGCACTGGCGAGCCCCGAGTGGGCAGCGGCCGTGGCCCACGTGGGGACGATGAAGGGCCGCCGGATCGCCGTGATGGGCGAGGAGCGCGTGATGGTCCCCGAGACGGCCGTCGAGACGTGACCGAGCCCGACTGGACCACGCCCGACTGGACCACGCCCGGGTGCCACCCGGTCCTTCCGGGTGTCCACCGCATCCCGCTCCCGATGCCGCAGGACGGACTGCGGGCGGTCAACGTCTATGCGGTGGAGGGTCCGGACGGTCTGGCCCTCGTCGACGCCGGGTGGCGGGTCCCCGGCGCGCTCGAGGTGCTCGGTGCCGCGCTCGCCTCGATCGGTCGCGACCTCTCCGAGGTCCGAGACGTGGTCGTCACGCACGTGCACCGCGACCACTACACGCTGGCGCCCGACCTGCGTCGCGCTGTCGGCACCCGCGTCCACCTCGGCGCGGGCGAGGCGGTGGGGCTCGGACTCGTGCGAGAGCTCGGCTGCAACGACCCGGTCTCCTCGTTCGAGCAGCTCGCGCGCGCGGGTGCGGGCGAGCTCGTCGACGCCGTACGCATCCTGGTGGCGGCCGAGGAGTGGACCGCCTCCGACTGGGAGGACCCCGACCACTGGTTGGAGCCGGGCACGTTCGGACTGGTCGGCCGGGAGGTCGAGGTGGTCGCCACGCCGGGGCACACCAGGGGCCACGTCGTCCTCCACGACCTCGCCGCGGGTGCCCTCTTCACGGGCGACCACGTGCTCCCGACCATCACGCCCTCGATCGGCTTCGAGCTCGGCGACTGGGAGCTCCCGCTGGGCCGCTACCTCGAGTCCCTCGAGCTGCTCCTGGGTCGCGCGGACGCGGTGATGCTCCCTGCGCACGGGGCTCCCGGCGGCTCCGTGCACGAGCGCGTGCGCGAGCTGCTGGCCCACCACGACCGCCGGTTCGCCCGGACCGTTGCCGCCGTCGGCGAGGAGGGGGCGAGCACCGGGCTCGCCGTCGCCGGACGTCTCGGCTGGACCCGCCGGGAGCGGGCCTTCGCGGAGCTCGACACGTTCAACCAGATGATCGCGACCTGCGAGACGATGGCCCACCTCGACGTGCTGGTGGACCGGGGCGTCCTCACGGCCTCCTGCGACGGCACGGTCGCGCGCTTCGCCGTCGCGGCCGACCGCTGATCGGGTCCGAGGTCCGGCGGGTCGACCGTCAGCGGGCGGTCCACCCACCGTCGGCGTACAGCTCGCTGCCGGTCATGAAGCCGGCGTCGTCGCTCCCCAGGAACGCCACGGCGCCGGCGATCTCCTCGGGTCGGCCGAGCCGGCCCATCGGGGTGCCGTCCAGCATGGC
>JAKFET010000089.1:0-6577 GCA_036675575.1 Acidimicrobiaceae bacterium | reverse complement strand
ACGCTCGCCATGGAGACGCTGGCCACCGTGGTCGGGGGCTCCTTCGCCCGCATCCAGTTCACGCCCGACCTGCTGCCCGCCGACATCACCGGCACCCGGGTCTGGCGCCAGTCGTCCGAGCGCTTCGACGTCGAGCTCGGCCCGGTGTTCGTGAACTTCCTGCTCGCCGACGAGATCAACCGCGCCCCCGCCAAGGTCCAGTCCGCGCTGCTGGAGGTCATGGCCGAGAAGCAGGTGTCGATCGGCGGCGAGACGCACCAGGTGCCCCGGCCCTTCCTGGTCATGGCCACCCAGAACCCCATCGAGTCCGAGGGCGTCTACCCGCTGCCCGAGGCCCAGCGCGACCGGTTCCTGATGAAGATCCTCATCGAGTACCCGTCGCCGGCGGAGGAGTCCGAGATCGTCCTGCGCCACGGGATCGATCCGCCCGAGGCCGAGCGGGCGCTCGACACCGGCGCGCTGCTGCGCCTGCAGGAGGCAGCCGACCGCGTGTCCGTGGACCACGGCACCCTCCAGTACGCGGTCGACCTGGTCCAGGCCACCCGCGATCCGGCCCACTACGGCCTCCCCGACCTGGTCGAGTACCTGTCCTACGGGGCCTCGCCCCGGGCCACCCTCGGCCTGGTCGCCGCCGGACGGGCGCTCGCCCTGCTCCGCCAGCGCTCCTACGTCGTGCCCCAGGACGTCTTCGACGTCGCACCCGACGTGCTCCGGCACCGCCTGGTCCTCTCCTACGAGTCGCTCGCACAGGGCGTCGGCGTCGAGCACGTGCTGGCCCGCCTGCTGTCCACCGTCCCGGCGCCGCACGTCGCCGGCGCCCCGCCCCAGGCGACGGTGCCCGGGACCGGCTCGGGCGACGAGTGGGCTGCCGGGTGAGCACCACCGTCCACGCCGAGGCCGCCGAGGTCCTGCGCCGGCTCGAGCTCGACGTCACGCGCCGGCTCGACGGGCTGCTGCACGGCGACTACCGGGGCCTGGTGCCCGGTCACGGGTCCGAGACCGGGGAGACCCGCCCGTACGTCGCCGGCGACGACGTGCGCCGCATCGACTGGAACGTCTCGGCCCGCTCCATCGACACCCACGTCCGGGAGTCCATCGCCGACCGCGAGCTCGAGACCTGGGTGCTGGTCGACCGCTCCCCCAGCCTCGACTTCGGGACGGCCCGGACCACCAAGGCCGGGCTGGCCATCGAAGCGGTCGGGGCCGTCGGGTTCCTGACCGCGCGCACCGGCAACCGGCTGGGCGCCGTCATCATCGACCCGGGCGGCACCACGGTGATCCCGGCCAAGCCGGGCCGCGAGCACCTCCTCGCCGTGCTGCACGGGCTGCTCACCGGGGCCCGCCCGGGCACCCGGCTCGACGGGTCCGAGCGCCGGGCCGGCGGCACCACCGACCTCGGTGCGGCCCTCGGCCACCTCGTCGTGCCGCCCCGACGGCGCGGCCTCGTGGTGGTCGTCTCCGACTTCCTCTCCACCGACGGCTGGGGTCGCTCGCTGCGCGCCCTCACGTCCCGCCACGACGTGGTGGCGGTCGAGGTCGTCGACCCCCGCGAGCTGGAGCTGCCCTCGGTCGGCGTGCTCACCGTCGTCGATCCCGAGACGGGGCGGACCCGGGAGGTGCCCACCAACCGCCGCACGCGGGAGCGCTACGCCACGGCCGCGGCCGCGCAGCGGCGGGGCATCGCCGACGAGCTCCGCCGCTCCGGCGTGGCCCACCTCCAGCTGCGCACCGACCGGGACTGGGTCCTCGACGTGGCCCGCTTCGTCCAGGCCCGCCGGGCCATGGCGGGCGTGCGATGAGCTGGCCCGACGCCTTCCTCGCCCCGACCCGCCTGTGGGGCCTGCTCGCCGTCCTCGCCCTCGGCGTCGCCTACGCCGCCAGCGCGCTGCTGCGTCGCCGCTACACCGTGCGCTTCACGAACCTCCCGCTGCTCGAGACCGTCGCGCCCCGCCGGCCGGGTTGGCGCCGGCACCTGGCGGCCGCCGCGTTCCTGCTGTCGGTGCTGGCGATGGTGCTGGCCTGGGCCCGTCCCGCCGACGAGGTCCTGGTCCCCAAGGAGCGGGCGACGGTGGTGCTCGCCATCGACACCTCGCTCTCCATGGAGGCCACCGACGTCGCGCCTTCGCGCCTGCAGGCCGCCCAGCAGGCGGCGCTGTCCTTCGTCGAGGAGCTGCCGCCCCAGATCAACCTCGGCCTGGTCAGCTTCGACGGCGTCGCCCGGGTGCGGGTCACCCCCACCACCGACCGCCAGCCGGTGCGGACCGCCATCGAGACCCTCGAGCTGGGTCCGGCCACGGCCATCGGCGAGGCCATCTTCGCCAGCCTCGACGCCATCGAGACGGCCCCGACCGCCGCGCCCGAGGGCGAGGACGCCGAGCCCGTGCCCGCCCGCATCGTCGTCATGACCGACGGCAAGACCACGGTGGGGCGACCCGACGTCGACGGTGCCGAAGCGGCCGTGGAGGCCGAGGTGCCGGTGTCCACCATCGCCTTCGGCACCGACCGGGGCACGATCGTGATCGACGGCGAGATCCAGCCGGTGCCGGTCGACCGGGAGCCGCTGCGGCTCATCGCCGAGCGCACCCGGGGCGAGTTCTTCTCGGCCGAGTCCCTCGGCGAGCTCCAGAGCGTCTACGAGGACATCGGCTCCTCGATCGGGTTCGACACCGAGGAGCAGGAGGTCACCGACCGCTTCGCCGGCTACGCCGTCGTGCTGGTCCTGGTCAGCGCCGCCCTCTCGCTGCTGTGGTTCCAACGGCTCCCCTGACGCGTCGAGTCGGTTCCGGGCCGCGGCACGCGCTCCCGGCGGCGGCTGCCGCGGCCCGGAAGCTCTGCGGGCTCGCGCTGGTGGGCGTGCTCGTCGCGGGGTGCGGCGGCGACGACGGCGGGGACCTGGCGTCGTTCTGCCAGGCGGTCGAGGACCTCCGCCGCGACGACCCCTTCGAGGAGCTCCAGATCGCCAGCCCCACGGACATGCGCGACGCGTTCGCCGAGCTGGCCGACGGCGTCGACCGCATCGCCGACGCCGCCCCGACCGAGGCCCGCAGCCAGGCGGAGCGCTACGCCGACGTTGTCGGCGCCCTCCGTGACGAGCTCGCCGGCGCCGGCTACGACCCCACCGAGGTGGACCAGCTCCGCTACGGGCAGGCGGTCGCGGCCTACACCGAGGCCGCCACGTCGGTGGGCAACACGGCCGACGCCGCCTGCTGAGCGGGAGGAGCCGAGCCGAGGTCGTCGATAGGTTCGGCACCGTGAGCATCGACGAACGCACCGACCTCGACTCCATCCCCGGCACCGTCGCCGCGATCCGGCACACGTTCCAGAGCGGCCGGACCCGGCCGGTCGAGTGGCGGCAGCGCCAGCTCGACGCGCTGCTGCGGATCCTGGACGAGTCCGGCGACGACCTGGTCGCCGCCATGCAGCGGGACTTCGGCAAGCCGACCCTGGAGGCGTACTCGACCGACATCGCCTTCACGGCGACCGAAGTCAAGCACATGCGCAAGCACGTGGCCGACTGGATGAAGCCCCGCAAGGCCAAGCTGCGCCTGCAGGACATGCCGGGCAAGGGGCGGGTCGTCCCCGAGCCGCTCGGCGTGGCGCTCGTCATCGCACCGTGGAACTACCCCGTGCAGCTGCTGGTCTCGCCCATGGCCGCCGCGTTCGCGGCCGGCAACGCCGTCGTGGCCAAGCCCTCCGAGCTGGTCCCCGAGACCTCGGCCCTGCTGTCCCAGCTGCTCCGCGACCACCTCGATCCCGACGCAGTCGCGGTCTTCGAGGGCGGGCCCGACGTGTCCACCAAGCTGCTCGAGCAGCGCTGGGACCACATCTTCTTCACCGGCTCCACCGCCGTCGGCAAGATCGTGGCCCGGGCCGCGGCCGAGAACCTGACCCCGACGGTGCTCGAGCTCGGCGGCAAGTCGCCGGCCATCGTCGCCCCCGGCGCCGACCTCACCGTGACCGCCCACCGGATGGCCTGGGGCAAGTTCCTCAACGCCGGCCAGACCTGCATCGCCCCCGACTACGTGCTGGTCGACAGCACCCGCAAGGACGAGCTCGTCGAGGAGCTGGTGAAGACCATCGAGGAGTTCTACGGACCCGACCCCGCCGCCTCGCCCGACCTCACCCAGATCGTGAACGACCGCCACGCCGACCGGCTGACCGGGCTGCTGCAGGGCCACGGGGGCACGGTGGTCACGGGCGGGGCCGTGGACAAGGCGACCCGCAAGCTGCCGCCGACCATCATCGTCGACCCCGACCCGGACAGCCCGATCATGCAGGAGGAGATCTTCGGTCCCGTCCTGCCGATCCTGGGCGTGGACGACCTCGAGGAGGCCATCGCCTTCGTGAACGGCCGGGCCAAGCCGCTCGCCCTCTACGTGTTCACCGACGACGACGCCGACGCCCGGACCGTGGTCGACCGCACCTCCTCCGGTGGCGTGTGCGTCAACCACACGCTGTTCCACATCACGCCCCACGACCTGCCCTTCGGCGGCGTGGGCGACGCCGGCTCTGGCCGCTACCACGGCAAGTCGGGGTTCGACGCCTTCTCGAACATGAAGCCGGTGCTGACCAAGCCCACCAAGCCCGACCTGTCGCTGATCTACCCGCCGTACACGAAGCTCAAGGCCAAGGTGATGAGCAAGCTGCTCTGACGCTGGGTGAGCCGATCTCCACACTGGGTAAGGCCTCGTGCGGCCGGTGCGTCCCTGACACCGTCCACGACCCAGGAGGCAACACCCCAATGATCGGCTTCATCATCGGTCTCATCATCGTCGGCCTGATCGCCGGCTTCATCGCCCGGGCGCTCGTCCCCGGCGACGACTCCATGAGCATCGTCGCCACGATCGTGCTCGGCATCATCGGCTCCTTCGTCGGCGGCTTCCTCGCCGACGTCCTCTTCCGCAGCGACGGCGAGGACGCGGGCCTCAGCCCCGCCGGGATCATCGGTTCGATCATCGGCGCCATCATCGTGCTGCTGATCTACAACGCGGTCACCGGCCGCCGCCGCGGCGTCGTCCGCCGCTGACGTCGCCGTCCCTGCGGGGACCGACCACCTGCGCCTCCAGCACCGCCGCTGCTCCCAGCGGCGGTGCGGCGCGTCCGGGGACGGTTCAGGCCGCGCCGGCGTGCTTGGCGGCGCCCCGCTCGGACACGACCTTGGAGGACCCGCCGGGCGACATGGTGACGCCGTAGAGGATGTCGGCGGCCTCCATCGTGCGCTTCTGGTGCGAGACGATGACCAGCTGTGCCTCGCGGCGGAACTCGGCCACCAGCTCGAGGAAGCGGTGCAGGTTCACGTCGTCGAGGGCGGCCTCGACCTCGTCCATCACGTAGAAGGGCGACGGCCGGGACCGGAAGACCGCGAAGAGGAACGCGAGGGCGGTGAGGGAGCGCTCGCCGCCGGAGAGCAGCGAGAGCTTGCGGACGTTCTTGCCCGATGGCTTGGCCTCCACCTCGATGCCCGTCTCGAGCAGGTCCTCGGGGTCGGTGAGCTTGATCGAGCCGGTGCCACCCGGGAAGAGCGTGGTGAAGAGCTGGGTGAAGTTCTGCGACACGTCGGCGAAGGCGGCGGCGAAGACGTTGACGATCTCCTCGTCGACGGCCCGGATGACCTTCGACAGCTCCCGGCGGCTGGCCTTGACGTCGTCGAGCTGGCCCTGCAGGAACTCGTGTCGCTCCTGGAGCGCCTCGTACTCGTCGAGGGCCAGCGGGTTGATCGGGCCCATGAGGCGCAGCTCGCGCTCGAGCTCCCTGGCCCGGGCGGCCGGGGCCACGTTCTCGGGCAGCTCGGGGCACGCGGCGGCGAGGGCGGTCTCCGGGTCGACGTCGAGGTCGCGGCGCATCGTCTCGACCGCGGTCTCGATGCGCAGGTTGATCTCGTTCAGCTCGAGGTCGGCGCGCTGGAGCCGCTCGCGCACCTCGTTGAGCTGCTTCTCGACCTGGACGCGCTCGCGTCGCAGGCCGTCGAGGGCGGAGGCCACAGCCCGCTGGGCCTCGGACTGCTTGAGGCGCTCCTCCCGCAGCCCGACCAGCTGGTGCTCGACCCGGCCGAGGGAGTCGTTGCACGCCGCGGCGAGGGCGTCGAGCGTGCGGGCCCGGACGTCGAGCGCCTCCCGGCGGACCGCGGCCTCCTGGGCCGCCTGCTGGTTGCGGGCGACTCGTGCGTCGACCTCGACGAGGCGGGCCTGCAGCGACGTGCGGCGCTCCTCGACCTGGGCGACGCGGATCTCGAGGTCGGAGCGCAGCGTGGCCACGGCGGTGGCGCGCTCGTCGAGGGCGGCCCTGGCCTCGGTCATGGCGCGCGCCGCCTCGGCGGCGGCGGCCTCCTCGGCCTCGAGCGCGGGCAGGATGGCCTCGAGCTCGGCGACCCGGTCGCGCTCGGCGTGCAGCCGCTGCTCGATCTCGGCCCGCACGCCGGACTGGCCGGCGAGCTCCTCGGCGGCCTCGGTCGCCTGCTGGTCGACGCGGACCAGGCCGTCCGAAGCCCGCCGGAGGGCCGCGGCGGCCTGCTCGACGCCCTGGCGGGCGTCGCCGGCGGTGCGCTTGAGCTCGGCGAAGCGGGTCCGGGCGGCGTCGC
>JAKFET010000238.1:0-6628 GCA_036675575.1 Acidimicrobiaceae bacterium | reverse complement strand
GTGAACCACTTGTGGCCGTTGATCACCCACTCGTCGCCGTCGCGGCGGGCGGTGGTCTTGAGCGAGCGGGGATCCGAGCCGGGCTGGTCCGGCTCGGTCATCGAGAACCCGGACTCCATGGTCCCGTCGATGAGCGGCAGCAGCCACTGCTGCTTCTGATCCTCGGTCCCGTACTTCAGCAGGATCTTCTGGTTGCCCGAGTTCGGGGCGACCACGCCGAAGAGGGCCGCCGCGCCGGTGGCGTACGACAGGACCTCGTACATGTAGGCCAGCTCGAGGAAGTCCAGGTCGGCGCCGCCGTACTCCGCCGGCAGGTGCGGCGCCCAGAGCCCGGCCTGCTTCACCACGTCCTTGATGTGCTCGCGGGTCTTGCGGGCGAGCTCGCGCTCCTCGTCGGTCAGCGTGGTCCCGCGCGACTCGGCCCAGATCAGGTTCTCGTTCGGGAGGATCTCCCGGTTCACGATCTGGGCGGTGAGCGCGCGGACCTCGTTGACGCGGTCCGACGCGCGGGGGATGGGTTGGACGTTCATCTGGAGCACGCCTCCCACCGTCGCCCGGTGGCGCGCCGGGCAGAAGGGTCGGAGGTCCCGGATCGTGCGGGCCGGCGACCCCGGGCTCGTCGGATACCTTCCGGCGATGGGAGGGCCGATGGACCGACGGACAGCGACCGTGCTCGACCACCTGGACGCACAGGTGCCGGCCATGGTCCAGGACATCCAGGACCTCGTGCGCATCCCGAGCGAGGGAGGCACCGACGCCGAGAACGACGCGCAGGCCGCGATGGCCGCTCGCTTCGAGCAGGGCGGCCTCGAGGTCGACCACTGGCGCATCGACCTCGACGGGGTCCTCGCCCATCCCGACTTCCCGGGCGTCGAGGTCGAGCGCGAGGAGGCGTGGGGCGTGGTGGGCCGGCTGCCCGGGAGCGGCGACGGGCCGACGCTGCTCCTCGACGGCCACGTGGACGTGGTGCCCACCGGCGACCCCGATGCCTGGGCCCGCGACCCGTGGTCGGGCGACGTGGCCGACGGTCGCCTCCACGGTCGCGGCACGGCCGACATGAAGGCTGGGCTCCTCGCCGCGCACTGGGCGGTGCAGGCCGTCCGCGCTGCGGGCGTCCGGCTGCGGGGCGACGTGCTGGTGGCCCCGGTGCAGGGCGAGGAGGACGGAGGCCTCGGGACGTTCGCGCTCCTCGAGCGCGGCTGGACGGCCGACGCTTGCGTCATCCCCGAGCCCACCGAGCTCGACGTGATCCCGGCGAACGCCGGCGCCCTCACGTTCCGGCTCCGCATCCGGGGGCTCGCCACCCACGCCGCCCGTCGCGCCGAGGGCGTCAGCGCCATCGACAAGCTCGTCCCGGTGCTCGCCGCCCTGGCCGACCTCGAGCGGCGACGACACGAGGACGTCGACCCGCTGGCCACCAGATGGGAGCTCGCCCACCCGCTGTCGCTCGGCACGGTCCGCGCCGGCGACTGGGCGTCGTCGGTGCCGGACCTCCTCGTCGCCGAGGGTCGCCTCGGTGTCGCGATCGGCGAACCCGTCGACGCCGCTCGCGCATCCCTGGAGCACGCCGTCGCCGCGGCCTGCGCCGACGACGCCTGGCTGCGCGACCACCCCGTCGAGGTCGAGTGGTGGGGCGGCCAGTTCGCATCGGGACGCATCCCCGACGGCTCCGACCTGGTCGAGCGCATGCGGCGGGCCCACGCCGTGGCCGGCGGCGCCCACCAAGAGGTGTACGGGGCGCCCTACGGGAGCGACCTCCGCCTGCTCACCGCACGCGGCATCCCCACGGTCCAGTACGGGCCGGGCGACGTGCGCCTCGCCCACGGACCCCACGAGTCGGTCCCGGTCGACGAGGTCGTCACGGCCGCCCGGGCACTGGCCGTGCTGGTCCTCGACGTGTGCGGGGCGGAATAGCCCGGCAGCGGCCGCTGTTCGGCGCGTGCATGACCCGAGTCCCCCTCTCGATCCTCGACCTGGCCCTCATCGGCCGGGGCCAGACGGCGCACGATGCGCTCCGGGGCAGCGTCGCCCTGGCCCAGCGGGCGGAGGAGCGCGGCTACCGGCGGGTCTGGTACGCCGAGCACCACAACATGGCGACCATCGCCTCGTCGGCCACGAGCGTCCTGATCGCCCACGTGGCGGCCAACACCCGCACGATCCGCCTCGGCGCAGGCGGGGTCATGCTCCCCAACCACTCCCCCCTCACCATCGCCGAGCAGTTCGGGACCCTCGAGTCCCTGCACCCGGGTCGCATCGACCTGGGCCTCGGCCGGGCCCCGGGCAGCGACCAGAACACGATGCGGGCGCTGCGCCGCGACGTCCACTCCTCCGACCGCTTCCCCCAGGACGTGCTCGAGCTGCAGGGCTACCTGCGCGACGAGACCCGCATCCCGGGCGTGAACGCCATCCCCGGCCGGGGCACGGACGTCCCGCTCTACATCCTCGGGTCGTCGCTGTTCGGCGCCCAGCTCGCCGCCATGCTGGGCCTGCCCTACGCCTTCGCCTCCCACTTCGCCCCCCAGGCGCTGCGGGAGGCCGTCGCGCGCTACCGGGACGAGTTCCGGCCCTCCGAGCAGCTGGCCGAGCCCCACGTGATCGCGGGCGTGAACGTGATCGCCGCCGACTCCGACGAGGACGCGGCCGAGCAGCACCTCCGCGTCCGGCGGGCGCGCGTCTCCCTGTTCCTCGGCCGGGACCGCACGTTCACGGACGAGGAGGCCGACGCCCTGCTCGCCTCCCCGCAGGGCCGCCAGATCGCGGAGATGATGCGGTACTCGGTGGTCGGTGCCCCGCCCACGGTGCGCGAGGGGCTGGAGGACTTCCGCGCCCACGCCGACGCCGACGAGCTCATCGTCGTGCACGCCTCCCCGTCGCTGGAGGCCCGGCTGCACTCGGTGGACCTCACCTCCGACGCGTGGGGCCTGGCGCCCGTCGGCGCCGGGGCTGCGAGCGGCGCAGCCGACTGACCCCCCGGTCCCTCGGGTACAACTGGGCCGCACCACCGACCGAGGAGCCGCCGCGTGACCGACGCCCGCAGCGTCTACATCGCCTCACCCGAGGGGCACACCGGCAAGTCGGTGGTCGCCCTCGGCGTCCTCGACCAGCTGACGCGACGGGTGCGCCGCGTCGGGGTGTTCCGCCCGGTCGTGCGCTCGGCGCCCGACCAGGACCACCTGCTGGAGATGCTGTGCCGGCACGACGGCGTGGAGGTGCCGGCACGAGACAGCATCGGCGTCACCTACGACGAGGTGCACGACGACCCCGACGCCGCACTCGCGACCATCGTGGACCGCTACCACGCCGTCGCCGAGCGGTGCGAGGTCGTGGTGGTCGTGGGCTCGGACTACACCGACGTCGCCGGTCCCACCGAGCTGGCCTACAACGCCCGCATCGCCACCAACCTCGGCTCGCCCGTGCTGCTCGTCGTCAGCGCCTTCGAGCGGACGCCGAGCGACGTCTCCCACCTCGCCGACCTCGCCCTCGCCGAGCTGCAGCAGGCCCACGCCACCACGGTGGGCGTCGTCGCCAACCGCTGCGACCCCAGCCGGCGCGATGACATCTGCGCCGTCCTCGGCCAGCTGGGCGTGCCGGCGTGGGCGCTGCCCGAGGTGCCCCTCCTCGGGGCCCCGCTCCTCGTCGACCTGGTCGCCGCCCTCGACGGGGAGCACCTCTTCGGGGACGAGTCGATGCTGCACCGCGAGGCGGAGGACATGCTCGTGTGCGGGATGAACGTCGAGCACGTGCTCGAGCACCTGGTCGACGGCCAGCTCTGCATCGTCGCCGGCGACCGGCCCGATGTGCTCGTCGCCCTCACCGCCGCCAACGCCGCCGACGCGCTCCCCTCGCTCGCCGGCATCGTCCTCAACGGCGGGTACCGCCCGGCTCCCCACGTCATCGACCTGGTGCGAGACCTCGACCGGCACCTCCCCGTGATCAGCACCGGCCTCAGCTCCTACGAGGCGGCCCGGACGGTGGCGTCGACCCGCGGCCTGCTGGCCCGGGGCAGCCAGCGCAAGCTCGACACGGCGCTCGGCGTCTTCGAGGAGCACATCGCCGCGGACGCGCTCCTCGCCACCCTCGACGTGCCCCGCAGCACGGTCGTGACGCCGCTCATGTTCGAGTCGATGCTCCTCGAGCGGGCGCGCGCGCACCGCAAGCACATCGTGCTGCCGGAGGGCGACGACGAGCGCGTGCTGCGGGCGGCGTCCACCCTCCTGTCCCGCCACGTCGTCGACGTGACGCTGCTCGGCGTCGAGTCGCAGGTACGCGCCCAGGCCGCGGCCGCCGGGGTCGACCTCGCCGGCGCAACCATCGTCGACCCGAGCTCGTCCGAGCTGCTCGACGGCTTCGCCGAGGAGTACGCCCGGCTCCGAGCCCACAAGGGCGTCACCGTCGAGGTGGCCCGGGACATCGTCCGCGACGTGTCGTACTTCGGCACGATGATGGTGCACACCGGCCGCGCCGACGGGATGGTCTCCGGCGCGGCGCACTCGACGGCCCACACCATCACGCCGTCGTTCGAGATCATCAAGACGGCCCCCGGCACCGACGTGGTCTCGTCCGTCTTCTTCATGGCGCTGGCCGACCGGGTGCTGGTCTACGGCGACTGCGCCATCATCCCCGAGCCCACCGTCGAGCAGCTCGCGGACATCGCCGTGTCCTCGGCGGCCACGGCCGCGCAGTTCGAGGTCGAGCCTCGGATCGCCATGCTCTCGTACTCCACCGGTGCGTCCGGCGCCGGCGCCGAGGTCGACAAGGTGCGAGCCGCCACCGAGCTGGTGCGGGAGCGCCGGCCCGACCTGCTCGTCGACGGACCGCTCCAGTACGACGCCGCGGTGGATGCCTCGGTGGCCGAGGCCAAGCTCCCCGGCTCGACCGTCGCCGGCCGCGCCACCGTGTTCATCTTCCCGGACCTGAACACGGGCAACAACACCTACAAGGCCGTCCAGCGGTCCGCGGGCGCCGTGGCCATCGGTCCCGTCCTGCAGGGCTTGAACCGTCCGGTCAACGACCTGTCACGGGGGGCGACCGTGCGGGACATCGTGAACACCGTCGCCATCACCGCCGTGCAGGCCCACGCCATGGAGACGGAGCGGCGGTCGTGACCCGGACGGTCCTCGTCCTCAACGCCGGCTCCTCCTCGCTCAAGTACCAGCTGGTCGACCCCGACGACGAGGCCCGGCTCGCCGTCGGGCTCGTCGACCGCATCGGCGAGCCCCGCTCCTCGCTGGAGCACGAGGCCGGAGGGATCACGACGCACCGGGACGCCCGGCTGGCCACGCACGAGGCCGCCCTCGCCGCCGTGGTGGACCTCTTCGACGAGGTCGGCCCCCGCCTCGCCGACGCCGGCATCGCCGCCGTGGGCCACCGCGTGGTGATGGGCGGTCGCGAGTTCGCCGGGCCGGTGATCGTCGACGACCACGTGGTCCACACCATCGAGCGCCTCGCCCCGCTCGCCCCGCTCCACAACCCGCCGAACCTGGCGGGCATCCGGGTGGCACTCGACCTGCTGCCCGACGTGCCCCACGTCGCCGTCTTCGACACCGCCTTCTTCCACGACCTGCCGGCCGCCGCCGCCACGTACGCGCTCGATCGCGCGGTGGCCGATCAGCACGGCATCCGGCGCTACGGGTTCCACGGCACGTCCCACCAGTACGTGTCCGTCGCCGCCGCCCGCTTCCTCGGTCGTGACGTCCGCGACCTGCGCCAGGTCGTGCTGCACCTCGGCAACGGCGCCTCGGCGTCGGCCGTCGCCGGCGGCCGTCCCCTCGACACGTCCATGGGGCTCACACCCCTCGAGGGCCTCGTGATGGGGACGCGCTCCGGCGACCTCGACCCGGCGATCGTGCTGCACCTCGCGCGGACGGCAGGCATGGACCTGGCCGAGATCGACGCGCTGCTCAACACCCGGTCGGGCATGCGGGGCCTCACCGGGCACAACGACCTGCGCGAGGTCCACCGCCTCATCGACGAAGGAGACGCCGACGCCCGGCTCGGCCTGGACGTCTACGTCCACCGGCTCCGCAAGTACGTCGGCGCCTACGTCGCGGTGCTCGGGGGGATCGATGTCCTGGCGTTCACCGCCGGCGTCGGCGAGAACGACCCCGGGGTGCGGGCCGAGGTCTGCGACGGCCTCGGGGTGCTGGGCATCGAGGTCGACCCGGCCCGCAACGCCGTGCGCGGCCACGAGGCCCGGCGCATCTCCCCCGACGGTGCTGCGGTCGAGGTGCTCGTGGTGCCGACGGACGAGGAGCTGGCGATCGCCCACCAGGCGGTGTCCCTCCTCTGATCCATGTCCCCCGGGTTCAGCGTGACCGGGGTGCAGGAGTGGCGCCAGCACCAACGGGCGGCTGGCTGACCGCCGGGTACCAGCGCCGTCGCGCCCAGAGGGCGACGTACACGAGACCGACCAGCACGGGGACCTCGATGAGCGGCCCGATGGTGCCGGCGAGCGCCTCGCCCGAGGTCACCCCGAACACCGAGATGGCGACGGCGATGGCGAGCTCGAAGTTGTTGCCTGCGGCGGTGAAGGCGACCGAGGTGTTGCGCTCGTAGGGCAGGCCGAGGCGGTGTCCGGCGAGGAACGAACCGCCCCACATGACGGCGAAGTAGATGAGGAGGGGGACCG
>JAKFET010000304.1:0-35586 GCA_036675575.1 Acidimicrobiaceae bacterium | reverse complement strand
CAGACCTTCGAGAACGAGCTGCGCCGGGCCGCCGGCGTCCCGGTCGACGTCGACCCCAACCGGGATCTTGACGGGCGGCGGTGCCACACCCTCGACGGGACCCCGCTGCGCCCGGCCGAGGCGGTCGGGGCAGCGCTGGTCGGGCACGTCCGGCGGGTGGTGGTCGACGCCGCCGGCACGGTGATCGACCTGGGACGCAAGCGGCGCTTGTTCACCGGCTCCAGCCGCGACGCCGCCTTCCTGCAGGCCCTGCTGCGAGGACCCGGCGGACTCCGCTGCCTGTGGCCGGGCTGCGACGGACGCAGACGCTGCCTGCAGGTCGACCACCGCGAACCGGCAGGCCGCGACGGGCCCACCGACGTGGCCAACGCCGACGCCTACTGCGGGTTCCACAACCGCACCAAGGAACGCGGCTACCGACCCGTGCGAGGCGCCGACGGCACCTGGACCATCCACCGACCCGGGGGCCGGGGACCCATCACCCCAGCGAGCTGACCGGGTGCGCGTCCACGTCGACGGCTGGCCGACCGGGGTCGTCGGCCACGCCGGCGCGCCCCTCGGTCGGGGTGGCCAGGGCCAGGATCGCCAGGGCCAGCAGCGGTCCGAGGGTGCGGGTGGCGTTGAAGTCGAGGGCCACCACGGAGGCGCCGAGCACGCTGGCAAAGGCGGTCATGGCTGCGAGGGGTCCGAACAGCGGATGGCGGGGTCCGCGACGCCAGAGCGCGACGCCGGCGAGGGCGAAGGACCCGATCGCCATGGCGGCGCCGACCAGGTTCTTGCCGGCCAGCCACTCGTCGACGTAGACGAGGATCCCGCCCAGCGGCCAGGTGAACTCCTTGACCTGGGGGCCGTCGCCGTCGACCAGGACGCGCAGCGCCAGCCACCAGCCGGCGGTGGCGACGAGCGACGCGGCGGCGGCGCGGATCGAGGCGCGCGTCCGGCGGGTGAGGGCATGGGCCACGAGCAGGAGCAGCATCGACTCCTTGGTCAACACGGCGGCCACTGCGGCGGCGACCCCGAGCCGGTCCCGGCGCGACTCGACGGCCCACAGCGCGCCGAGCACGAAGCCGAGGGCGAGCGTGTCGGCCACCGTGATGCGGAGCGACACGTACGACCCGGGCAGCGCAGCCACGACCAGGGACGGCCAGGCGCCGCCGCCGAGGGTCGTCGACAGCGCCCCGGCCGCCACGCCGCTCAGCACGACGGCGGCCGCCCCCACGGCCACGAGCGCGACGACGAGGCCGGTGCCGCCGCCGGCGGGGTGCAGCGCCCACGCCAGGATCGGGAACAGCGGCCGCTGCAGCCGGTAGCGGGGACGGTCCAGGTGCTGGGCCGCCTCGTCGAGGTGCATGGGGCCGCGAGCCACGGCGTAGAACTGCTGGCCGTCGTGGCCTCGGCCGGGTGCGAGGTCGGCCTCGGGGATGTCGGCGACGATCGCGTCGACGGACGGCCCGACCCGGCCGGGCAGCAGCATGTTGGTGATGTGGTCCGCACCCGCGGCGTCCTCGAGCACGAGCAGCGCGGTGAAGGCGGTGCCGACCAGGGCCAGCAGCAGGATCCGGAGCCAGGGAGGGCGGGTCATCGGGTGCACCCCGTACCCGATCGCCCCGGCGTCGACTCCCCCGCTCCCCGGGTGCGGCTATCGGGGGACGTCCCTCCAGGGCAGGTCCTTGTCGACCCGGGGCTCGCCGGGCAGGCCGAGGACCCGCTCGCCGAGGATGTTCTTCATGATCTCCGACGTGCCGCCCTCGATGGAGTTGGCGCGGGAGCGCAGGAACATCTTGCGGGCCGAGCCCGGAGGGCCCTCGAGGCCGATGGCGTCGGCCCGACGCATCTCGTAGTCGTAGTCGACCAGGCCCTGCGCCCCGAGCAGGTCCACGCAGTAGGCGTAGATGTCCTTGTTCACGAGGGCCAGCATCAGCTTGGAGATCGACGACTCGGGTCCGGGGTTGCCGGCCTTGCGGGCCTGGCCGGCGCGGATGTTGGTGAGGCGCAGCGCCTCGGCCTGCACCCACAGCTGCATGAGCCGGTCGCGGTGGGCGCCGGTGCGGGCCCACTCGGGCAGCTCGTTCCAGATGCGGACGGCCTCGGCGATCGGGCCGGACCCGGCCGGACGGGGACCGCCGCCGCCACCGCCGCCGATGGACGTGCGCTCGTTCATGAGCGTGGTCATCGAGACCCGCCAGCCGTCGCCGACGTCGCCGATGCGGTCGGCGTCGGGGATGCGGACCTCGTCGAGGTACACCTCGTTGAACTCGGCCTCGCCGGTGATCTGGCGCAGCGGCCGGACGTCGACCCCGGGGGCGGTCATGTCGACCATGAAGTACGTCAGGCCCTTGTGCTTGGGCTGGTCGGGATCGGTGCGGGCGACGAGCATGCCCTTGTTGGCCAGGTGGGCCATCGTGTTCCACACCTTCTGCCCGGAGACGACCCACTCGTCGCCGTCGCGCACGGCCTTGCACGACAGCCCGGCCAGGTCGGAGCCGGCGCCCGGCTCGGAGAACAGCTGGCACCACGCGTCCTCGCCCGTGTACATCCGCCGCAGGGCACGGGACTTGAGGTCGTCGCTGCCGTGGCTGACCACCGTGGGACCGGCGAGGGCGAGGCCGAAGAACTGGGTCTGGTCCATCCCCGGCGCACCGGCCTCGCGCAGGGCCTTCTCCACGATGCGCTGGTACGTGGGCGCCAGGCCCATCCCGCCCCAACCCTCGGGGAAGTGGATCCACGCCAGGCCGGCGTCGTACACGGCGCCCCGGAAGGTCACCTTGTCGACCTGCTTCGGATGGGTCTCGGCCAGCAGCTGCTCGACTGCCTCGGTGACGCGTGCTTCGTCGGCGGTGCTCATCGGTTCCCCCTGGTGTGCCTGGCGATCGTCGTGCGAGGGCATCTGAGCCGTTGGCGCCGAGACCGGTCAAGAACACCGACGGGCACCCGGGAGGCCCGCGTAGGGTCCGCCCATGGCGCTCGAACCCACCATCGATCCCACCGAGGTCGGGGTCGATCCCGGCCGGCTCGCCCGCATCGACGAGCTCACCCACGCCTACGTGGACGACGGCCGCTTCCCGTTCGTGCAGCTGCTCGTCAGCCGCCGCGGCGAGATCGTCCACCACGACCTGTACGGCTTCGCCGACCGTGACAGCCGGCGGCCGATCCGCGATGACTGCATCGTGCGCGTGTACTCGATGACCAAGCCGGTCACGAGCGTGGCGCTGATGATGCTGTACGAGCAGGGCAAGGTCCTGCTCGAGGACCCGGTGTCGAAGTACCTCCCGGCGTTCGCCGAGCCGCGCGTGTTCGCCTCCGGCAACCACCAGCGCTACGAGACCAGGGAGGCCGCCCGGGAGATCACCGTCCACGACGTGCTGACCCACATGTCCGGGCTGACCTACGGGTTCCAGAACCAGCACGCCGTCGACGCGATCTACCGGACGCACGGCCTCGGCGACTTCAGCCCCTCGACGCGCAGCCTGGCCGAGGAGATGGAGCTGCTGGGCAGCCTCCCGCTGCAGTTCGACCCCGGCAGCAGCTGGTGCTACTCGATGTCCACCGACGTGTGCGGTGCCCTGGTCGAGGTCATCAGCGGGATGCCGCTCGACGAGTACTTCCAGCGCGAGATCTTCGAGCCGCTGAAGATGGCCGACACCTCGTTCTGGGTCGACGGCGAGGCGCGGTGCGACCGCTTCACCACCAACCACCTGTTCTTCGGCGGCACGACGAGCGTGATGGACCCGTGGGACCGCTCGCTCTACCACCGGCGCCCGCCGATGCTGTCCGGCGGCGGCGGCCTGGTCTCGACCATGGCCGACTACCACCGATTCGTGCGCATGCTCGAGCGCGGCGGCGAGCTGGACGGCGTGCGCCTGCTCGGTCCTCGGACGGTCCGCTTCATGGCGAGCAACCACCTCCCCGACGGGCGCGACCTCAACGACATGGGCCAGGTCGGCTTCGCCGAGGTGGCGATGGAGGGCATGGGGTTCGGCCTCGGCTTCAGCGTGACGATGTCGGCGCAGGCCAACCGGGCCATCGGCTCGGCCGGCGAGTACGGCTGGGGCGGGGCGGCGTCGACGGCGTTCCGCGTCGACCCGGCCGAGGAGCTCAGCTGGGTGTTCCTCACCCAGCTGCTGCCGTCGTCGACCTACCCCATCCGGCGAGAGCTGCAGGCCACCATCTACCAGGCGCTCGTCGACTGATGTCCGAGCACCAGCGGATCCTGTCGGCGGCCGGCCTCGCCGAGGACGACCTGGCGGTCGGTGACCTCGAGGTGCGCACGCCGGTCGACGGCAGCCTGCTCGGCCGGGTCGCCACGGTCGGTGCCGGTGAGGTCGACGCTGCCGTCGAGCGGGCCACCGCCGCCTTCCGCACCTGGAGGGACGTGCCGGCGCCGCGGCGGGGCGAGCTGGTGCGCCTGCTGGGCGAGGAGCTGCGGGCGTCGAAGGACGAGCTCGGCGCGCTCGTGTCGCTCGAGTGCGGGAAGATCCGCCAGGAGGGCCTCGGCGAGGTGCAGGAGATGATCGACATCTGCGACTTCGCCGTCGGCCTCTCCCGCCAGCTGCACGGCCTCACGATCGCCTCCGAGCGACCGGGCCACGCGATGCGCGAGACCTGGCACCCGATGGGGCCGTGCGCCGTGATCACCGCCTTCAACTTCCCGGTGGCGGTCTGGGCCTGGAACGCCGCGCTGGCCCTCGTCTGCGGTGACCCGGTCCTGTGGAAGCCGTCGGAGAAGACGCCGCTGACCGCGCTGGCCACGCTGGGCATCTTCCGCCGCGCGGCGGACCGCTTCGGCGAGGCTCCCGACGACCTCGTCCAGGTGCTGGTCGGCCACGCCGACATCGGCCGGGCGCTGGCCGAGCACGTGGACGTGCCGGTCGTGTCCGCCACCGGCTCCACGCGGATGGGTCGCGCCGTCTCGCAGGCCGTGGCCGCACGGCTCGGGCGCAGCATCCTCGAGCTCGGCGGCAACAACGCCATGGTGGTCGCCCCCTCCGCCGACCTCGACCTGGCCCTGCGCGCCGTGGTGTTCTCCGCCGTCGGCACGTGCGGCCAGCGTTGCACCAGCCTCCGCCGCCTCATCGTCCACGAGGACGTCGCCGACGAGCTGCTGGCAGCCCTCGAGCGCACGTACGCCGGGCTCCCGGTGGGCAACCCGCTCGCCGAGGGAACCCTGGTCGGCCCCCTCATCGACGGCGCCGCGTTCGACGCCATGCAGGCCGCGCTCGACGCCGCCCGCGGGCAGGGCGGCACCGTCGTCGGCGGCGAGCGGATCACCGACGTGGTGCCGGCGGCGGCCGACGGCGAGCCCTTCTACGTCCGACCCGCCATCGTCCACGTGCCGGAGCAGACCGAGCTGGTGCGCACCGAGACCTTTGCCCCGATCCTGTACGTGCTGCGCTACCGCGACCTCGACGAGGCCATCGCCCTCCACAACGGCGTCCCCCAGGGCCTGTCGTCGTGCATCTTCTCCACCGACCTGCGGGAGACCGAGCGGTTCCTGTCGGCCAGCGGCTCCGACTGCGGGATCGCCAACGTCAACATCGGGCCGTCCGGTGCCGAGATCGGCGGCGCGTTCGGCGGGGAGAAGGACACCGGCGGCGGACGGGAGTCGGGCTCCGACGCCTGGAAGGGGTACATGCGTCGCCAGACCGCCACCGTGAACTGGTCCCGCGAGCTGCCCCTCGCCCAGGGCATCGTCTTCGACGTCGAGGGCGCGACGACCGCGGAGCTGCCCTGATGGCACTGCAGTCCGTCGCCGTGCTGGGCCTCGGCAAGGTGGGCCTGCTCGCCGCCCGCCTGCTCGACCAGCTGGGCTACGACGTCACCGGGCACGACCTCCGACGACCGGCCGACGAGGTGCCCTTCCCCGTGCTCGGCACCGACGTCTCCGACGGCGACGCCCTGCGCCGCGCCCTCGCCGGCTCCGACGCCGTGCTGTCCTGCCTGCCGTACCACTGCAACCGGCTGGTGGCCGAGGTCGCCCACGGCCTCGGGATGCACTACTTCGACCTCACCGAGGACACGAGGACCACCGAGGCGATCATGGCGCTCGCCGAGACGTCGAGCGCCCTCATGGCCCCCCAGTGCGGGTTGGCGCCCGGCTTCGTCGGCATCGTCGCCGCCTCCCAGGCCGAGTCCTTCGACCGCTGCCGCGCCATCCGGATGCGCGTCGGCGCGCTCCCCCAGCACCCCACCGGCCTGCTCGGCTACGCCTTCAACTGGTCGCCCGAGGGCGTGGTGAACGAGTACCTCAACGACTGCGAGGTCATCGAGGGCGGCGTGCGCAAGTGGGTGTCGCCGATGGAGTGGAAGGAGTCGGTCTACGTGTCCGGCACCAAGCTCGAGGCGTTCACCACCTCGGGTGGGCTCGGCACGATGTGCGACACCTACCTCGGTCGCGTCGACAACCTGGACTACAAGACGATGCGGTACCCGGGCCACATGGACCTGATGAACTTCGTGTTCCACGAGCTCCTGCTGCGGGACCGGCGCGAGCTCGCCGGCGAGATCCTCACCCACGCCAAGCCACCGGTGGACGACGACGTCGTCTACATCCACGTCTCGTCCGAGGGCACCGTGGGGGGCGAGCTGCGCCGCATCGAGTACGCCCGCGCCCTGCTGCCCCGTGAGGTCGCCGGCACCACGGCGCGCGCCATCGCCTGGACCACCGCGTCGTCGGTGGTGGCGGTGATCGACCTCGTGCGCGACGGCGTGCTCCCGGACCGTGGCTTCCTGCGCCAGGAGCACGTGCCCCTGGAGGACTTCCTCCGCACGCCGAGCGGGAGCCTCTTCGAACGGCCCGCCCAGGACCAGTCGGTCTACGACGCCTGGTGGCGCCCGGACGCCGGGCCCGGCGCATAGGAGCCGAGCCGACAGGCGAGGCGACCCATGGGCACGGTGCCCTACGGCGGCGGAGCCGCCAGACCGGGTCGTGCGAGGGCGTGACCTCACGCGCGCAGGTCCTGAGACGCCTGGCACACTGCAGTCATGGCCGAACACGATCTCGTCATCCGGGGCGGCACGGTGGTCGACGGCACCGGCGCCCCCCGCCGCACCGCCGACGTCGCCATCAGCGGCGGCACCGTCACCGAGGTGGGCGACGTCTCCGGCCGGGGGACCCGGGAGATCGACGCCGACGGCGCCCTCGTCACGCCCGGCTTCGTCGACATCCACTGCCACTACGACGGACAGGCCACCTGGGACGAGCGCCTCCAGCCTTCGTCGTGGCACGGCGTCACCACCGTCGTCATGGGCAACTGCGGCGTGGGGTTCGCGCCGGTGCACGACCAGGACCACGAGCGCCTGATCCAGCTGATGGAGGGCGTCGAGGACATCCCCGGCGCAGCCCTGGCCGAGGGGCTCTCCTGGGGCTGGACCGACTTCGCCGGGTTCCTCGACGCCGTCGACCGCCGTCCGCACGACCTCGACGTGGCCGCCCAGGTGCCCCACGCCGCCGTGCGCCTGCACGTGATGGGGCCCCGCGGCGCCGACCACGAGGAGGTGGCCACCCCGGAGGAGGTCGCCGAGATGGGCCGGGTGGTCGCCGAGGCGATCCAGGCGGGCGCCCTCGGGTTCACCACCTCCCGCACCCGCAACCACAAGACCAGCACCGGCGCCTACACCCCCACCCTCACCGCCGAGCGGGCCGAGCTCGTCGGCATCGCGGAAGCGGTCGGGGCCACCGGCACCGGCGTGCTGCAGCTGGTGGGGGACTTCCTCGACCTCGACCACGAGTTCGGGACGCTGGTCGAGATGATGCGCGCGTCCGGACGCCCGCTGTCGTTCTCCCTCGCCCAGTCCCCGCTCGCTCCCGACCAGTTCCGCGAGCTCCTGAAGCGCCTCGACGCGGCGGTCGAGGAGGGCTTCGACATGCGGGCCCAGGTCGCGCCCCGCGCCGTCGGCCTGCTGCTCGGCCTCGACTGCACGCTCAACCCGTTCCTCACCAACCCGGTGTGGCGCGAGGTCGCCGACCTCCCGCTCGCCCAGCAGGTCGCGCGCATGTCCGATCCCGAGTTCCGTCGGCGGGTCCTCGAGGCCCACGAGTCCGGCCGGGCCAAGGGCAAGCTCGGTGGTGGCCTCATCGGCGCCTTCGACCGCATGTTCCCGCTGACCGACCCGCCCCAGTACGAGCCCGACCTGGCCGACGCCGTCACCGGCCAGGCGCAGCGCGCCGGGGTCGAGCCGGTCGAGTGGGCCTACGACCACATGCTCGGCGACGGCGGCTCGGCCATGTTCTACGTGCCGTTCCTGAACTACGCGGAGGGCAACCTGGACACCACTCGCGAGATGCTGGCCCACCCCCGCACCGTGCCCGGCCTCTCCGACGGCGGCGCCCACGTCGGCACGATCTGCGACGGCTCGTTCCCCACCTTCCTGCTCACCCACTGGGGCCGGGACCGCCAGCGCGGCGAGCTGTTCGAGCTCGAGTACCTCGTGCGCCAGCACACCCAGGACACGGCCCGCACCGTCGGGCTCCTCGACCGCGGCGTGCTCGCACCCGGGATGCGCGCCGACCTCAACGTGATCGACTTCGACCGCCTCGGCGTGTCCCGGCCCGAGATGCACCACGACCTGCCCGCCGGCGGGCGCCGGGTGCTGCAGCGGGCCACCGGCTACCGCCACACGGTCGTGGCCGGCGTGGAGACCTACGCCGACGGCGAGGCCACGGGCGAGCTGCCCGGCCGCCTCGTGCGCGGCGCCCGACCCGCTCCGTGAGCCGGCGCAGACTCGCTCCACCCCTGCTGGCCGGCCTCCTGCTCGCCGGCGCGGTCGCCTGCGCCAGCGACGACGACCCGTCGGCGACCGACGCCACCACGACCACGGCCCCCGCATCGGAGGAGGACGACGAGACGACCACCACCTCCACGACGGAGGCGGAGGATGCCGCGGCGTACAGCGGCTACTCCGACCACGAGCCGGCCCAGTACGCCGGCACCAGCAACTGGATCTGCCACCCGGACCTCGCCGACGACGAGTGCACGGACCTCACGACCACGGTGATCTCCCCGGACGGAGGCCGCGAGGTCGTCGAGGCCGAGCGCGCACCGGCCGACGAGGCCGGCTTCGACTGCTTCTACGTGTACCCGACCACCTCGGCCGACCCCACCCCGGTGGCCGACCTCGCGGTCGACGCC
Organism: Acidimicrobiaceae bacterium; assembly: GCA_036675575.1. GTDB lineage: Bacteria > Actinomycetota > Acidimicrobiia > Acidimicrobiales > Salinilacustritrichaceae > Salinilacustrithrix. Next base: position 26,458 of record JAKFET010000304.1, on the reverse strand, counting down.
TCCGAGCGGGACACCGTGCGGGCCCAGGTCGGGCGCTACGCATCGGCGTGCCGGGTCTTCGCCCCTGCCTACCGCCAGGTCACCCTCGGCGGCCTCGGCGGCGGCGCCACGCCCGAGGACCGCGAGCTCGGCTACGCCGACGTCGTCGACGCGTGGAAGACGTACGTCGACGGCGAGAACGACGGTCGTGGGGTCGTGCTCATCGGCCACTCCCAGGGTGCCGGCGTGCTCCGGCGCCTCATCACCGAGGAGATCGACCCCGAGCCCGGGCTGCGCGACCTCCTGGTCTCCGCGCTGCTCCTCGGATCGGCGGTCGCGGCGGAGGGCTTCCCGCAGGTCCCGCCGTGCGCCGCTGGCGACGACACCGGCTGCGTCGTCTCCTACGCCGCCTACCCCGCTGCGAGCCCACCCGTGGAGGGCGCCCTGTTCGGCAGGGTGCGCGACTCCGGCCAGCCGGCCCTGTGCGTGGACCCGCTCGCCCTCGACCCAGGCGGGGACGGGCTCGGCGACGCCGTGCTGGTCACCTCGGACGGCCTGCTCGGCTCCCCGACGTCCGGCTTCGAGGACGTGGCGACGCCCTTCGTCTCCCTGCCCGACGCGGTGCGGACGAGCTGCGCCGATCTGGGCGGGTACCGGTACCTCGCCGTCGAGACCGCCGAGGGCGACCCCCGACCGCTCGGTGCCCTGGTCGAGCAGCGCCTCGGACCGACGTGGGGCCTGCACCTCATGGACGCCAACGTCGTCCAGGACGACCTCATCGAGCTGGTGTCGAGCCAGGCCGAGGCCTGGGCCGGACGCTGAGCGCGCGGTGCGCCAGACTCCGGCCATGGCTCCGCACATCCCGGACGGCCTCACCCGTCGCGAGTTCCTGCTCGCCACGGTGGCCGCCGCCGCCCTCGCCGCGTGCGGCGGCGACGACGACGGTCGTGGCGGCGAGGGTGCGAGAAGCACGACGGCGCCGTCCACCACCTCGACGACCCCCGCCTTCGCCTCCGACCCGTTCACGCTGGGGGTGGCCTCGGGCGACCCCCTGCACGACCGGGTGATCCTCTGGACGATGCTGCGCCCGGGAGAGGCGCTCCCCGACGGCGACGTCGAGGTCGAGTGGGAGGTCGGCACCGACGCGGGGCTCCGCGACATCGTGGCGAGCGGCACGGCCACGGCGGTCGCCGCCCTCGGCCACTCCGTGCACGTCGACGCCACCGGACTCGAGCCCGACACCGAGTACCACTACCGCTTCCGGGCCGGCGGGTACGAGACCGCGCCGGCCCGCACGCGGACCTTCGCCGCCCCCGGGACCACACCGGAGCGGTTCACCTTCGCCTTCTCCTCCTGCCAGAACTGGGAGCACGGCTTCTACGCCGCCTACCGCGACGTCGCCGACACCGGCGACCTCGACGCCTTCGTGTTCCTCGGCGACTACATCTACGAGTACGCGAGCGGCGGGTACGCCGAGGACCGGGGTCGTCAGACCGGCCAGGACTTCGAGTGCGAGACCGTCGACCAGTACCGCCAGCGGTACGCCCTCTACCGCTCCGACCCGCTGCTCCAGGCGGCGCACGCCCACGTGCCCTGGATCATCACCTGGGACGACCACGAGGTCGACAACGACTACGCCGGCGCCGTCAGCCAGGACGACGACCCCGAGGACGTGTTCCTCGAGCGCCGGGCCGCCGCCTACCAGGTCTGGTTCGAGTTCATGCCCGTGCGCCTCGACCCGCCGACCGGGCCCGACCTCGACATCCACCGCTCGTTCGCCCACGGCGACCTCGTGCGGTTCCACGTGCTCGACACGCGCCAGCACCGATCCGACCAGCAGCGCGGCGAGCCCTTCGTCGAGCAGCTCGGCGACGCGGTGCAGGTGCGCATCGACGAGCAGGGCCGCACGATGCTCGGCGCCGCCCAGCGCGACTGGCTCCTCGACGGCGCCGAGGCGTCCGCTGCCGTGTGGGACGTGCTGGCCCAGCAGGTGTTCATGTTCGGCGGCAACGCCATCGCCGGCTCCGAGCCGCCCGTGGTCGTGGTCGACACGTGGGACGGCTACGCCGACGAGCGCCGCCAGGTCCTCGACGGCCTGAGCGCCTCGGTGGACAACCTCGTCGTGCTCACCGGCGACTTCCACTCCGCCGCCGTGGCCGACCTGCGGGCCGACCCGTTCGACCAGACCCTGCCCGTGATCGGCTCGGAGTTCATGGCCACCAGCATCTCCTCGTCCTTCTTCGACGCCGACGAGGTGGTCGAGGGCCTGGTCGGTGCCGCCCTGTCGTCCAACCCGCAGATCAAGTGGTTCGACGCCCGCCGGGGCTACACGCGCTGCGAGGTCACCGCCGAGCGGTGGGTCTCGACCTACCGGGTCGTGGACGACCAGTTCGACGAGGCCTCGCCGTGCTCCACGGCCAGCACGTGGGAGGTCGTCGCCGGCTCGCCCGGCGTCCGCCAGCTGTCCTAGGCACCATCGCAGGTCGCGGAACGTGGACGAGACCCCCCCAAACGGGCTATTGACCCACGGGTCAGGGATCGTCGATGGTGAGGCGACACCACCCGCGGGCGCGCGCCCGCAGAGAGACGGACAACCGTGACCTACGTTCTGGATCACCGCGAGGCACGGCCCCGCCTGGCGATCGCCTCCCTCACCGGCTGGACCGGGCTCGCCGGCACCGCGTCCCTCGGGGCCGGCGCCATCCACGCCGCCGCCATCGGCGTCCACGCCGAGCACCGCCAGGCCGCACTGACCTTCACGGTCGTCGCCGCGCTGCAGCTGGCGTGGGGCGGGCTCGCCCTGCTCCGCTCGGGACGGATCGTCAACGTGCTCGGCGGGCTGATCGGGGTCGGTGCCGTGACCGGTTGGGTCGTGGCCAAGACCCAGGGCATCGGCTTCGTCGACGGGCTGGACCAGACCGAGCCCATCCAGCTCGCCGACGGGCTGGCGGCCGCGCTCGCCGCCGCCAGCGTGGTCCTGGTCGTGATCGCACTGGAGGCCGGCCGCACGGCCTCGCCGGAGCGCCGACCGATGACGCTGCTCGCCGTCGCCGTCACCGCGGTGGCCTTCGCCGGCATGGTGTCCGGCGGGACCCACGCCCACGCCTCGGGCGATGCCCACGGCGCTGCCGGCCACGGCGGCGACGGCGAGACCGCTGCGCCCGCCGACCACCACGCCGACGAGGACGACCACGCCGCCGGTGAGGACCACGGCGCCGCCGCCGAGGACCACCACGCCGAGGCCGCTGCGACCGTGCCCTACGACCCGACGAAGCCGATCGACCTCGGCGGCGTCGAGGGCGTCACGCCCGAGCAGCAGGCCACCGCGGAGAACATCGTCGCCGTCACCGTCATGCGCCTCGGTCAGTGGGCCGACGCGTCGGTCGCCGAGGCCGCAGGCTTCCGCTCGATCGGCGACGGCGGGACCGGCATCGAGCACCTGGTGCACACCGAGTTCCGCGCCGACGGCATCTTCCTCGACCCCGATCGCCCGGAGTCCCTCGTCTACGACACCTCCGAGGGCGGGCGCCGCCTCGTGGCCGCCATGTACATGGTCGACGAGGGCACGGCCCTCGAGGACGTGCCCGACTACGGCGGCGCCCTCATGCAGTGGCACATCCACGACAACCTCTGCTACAACGCGGAGGGCCAGGTGCGGGGCCTCACCGACGCCGAGGGCAACTGCGCACCCGGCCTCTTCAAGCCGGTGCCGACCCCCATGATCCACGTCTGGATCGAGCCCCACCCCTGTGGTCCGTTCGCGGCGCTCGAGGGCATCGGCGGCGGCTCCATCAAGGAGGGCGAGGAGGTCCTCTGCGACCACGCGCACGGCGCGTAGGTCGCAGCGCTCAGCGGCGGACCCGGCGGAGCAGGACCTCCTGCACCACCGTCGCCGCGTGCACCCCCGACTGCCCGAAGATCTCCCCGATGGCGAGGCCCCTCGCTCCCGTCAGGTTGTGGCCGCGCAGCTCGTGCAGGTGCCACTCGGACGGGTCGATGGGGCGGTGGAACCAGATGGCGTGGTCCAGGCTGGCGTTCATGAACGTCCGCTCCCAGTCGCCCTCCTCGCGCACCATCGCCCGGTCGGGGTGCAGCGCGATGGCGCCGTCGGTCGGCAGGTCGTCGGACACGTAGGACAGGGCGCAGGCCCGCAGCAGCGGGTCGTCGTCCACCGGCTCGGTCATCCGCAGCCAGGCACGTGACAGGCCGGAGTCCCCGAGGCGCATGTCGCCGACGGGCCGGCGGTCGAACACGTGGCTCCACCCGTCCGAGACGTGGTCGTCGGGCGAACCGACTGCGCCGTCGAGCGCCACGGCCTGCACGTCGGCCTCGTCCTCGACGACGTGGAACGAAGCGGCCAGGTTGAAGATGGCCCCGATCGACTGCCGGGCGACGACCCGCCGGGTGACGAACGAGCGGCCGTTCCGGATGCGGTCGACCTCGAAGCGGATCGGCTCGGTGTGGTCGCCGGGACGGATGAAGTACGCGTGCAGCGAGTGCGGGAGGTACTGCGGTTCGACGGTGAGGCCCGCAGCGCGCAGCGACTGGGCCACGATCTGGCCGCCGTAGAGGCCGCCCCAGGGGTAGCGGGGCCCGACGCCGACGTAGGTGTCGGCGCCGTGGGGCTCCAGGGCCATCATCTGGTCGAACGTCGCCTGCTCGGTCGGGTCACCCACCCCCGGAGTCTTATAGGACCTGCGCCTACCGGTCACGTCCTCGCGCGGTTCGGTCTGGCGGCTCCGCCGCCACAGGGCCCGTGCTCATGAGTCACCTTCGGTGGACGGCGGCCCGCCAACGTCCGGTGAGCGGCACCCGGGTGAGGGCGCGCGAGGCGCGCAGCGTCCAGGCCAGGACCTCGTCGAGCGGGATGTCGATGGGCACCCACGCGACGAGGCCCCGCTTGGAGTGGTCGGCCACGACCCGCCAGCGATCGGGCAGGACGATGTCCTTCTCGGCCAGGCGGCTGATGGCGTCGGCGCCGGTCCCGTGCAGGATCCCGACCGACATCGGCTCGGGCCGCCGGCGCTCGACGTCGGCCGGCACCCACGTCGCTCGGGGCACCGCCGGCCCGCGACCGGACACGATCTTGCCGAACAGGTTCTCGGCCGGCGCCGGGAACTCCTCGCTGATCCCGGGGTCGAGGGTGATCCAGCCGGCGCCGCCCGCGAGGTCGGCCATGGCGGCCAGCACCTCGTCGGGCGCGTCGGGATCGAACTCCAGGAACTCGACGTCCACGCCCACGCCGATCAGAAGATCTTCGCGACCCGCTCCGCCGTGGCGTCGTCCAGGCGACCGAGCACCTCGATCGCCTTCATGTTCTCGGTGACCTGCTCGACCCGGCTGGCGCCGGTGATCACGGTGGACACGTTGGGGTTCTTGGCGCACCAGGCGAGGGCGAGCTGGGCGGGGGTGGCGTCGAGCTCGGTGGCGATGTCGACGAACTGCCGGACCTTGTCCTGGACCTCGTCGTCGGTGACCCGGTCCTTGATCCACTCGTAGCCCTGCAGGGCGGCGCGGGAGCCCTCGGGGATCCCGTCGAGGTACTTGCCCGTGAGCAGGCCGGAGGCGAGCGGCGACCAGATGGTGAGGCCGAGCCCGATGTCCTCGTACAGCCGGGCGTACTCCTTCTCGACCTTGCGGCGCGACAGGAGGTTGTACTGCGGCTGCTCCATCACCGGCTTGTGCAGGTGGTGGCGCTCGGCGATCTCCCACGCAGCGCGGATCTCGTCGGCGGTCCACTCGGAGGTGCCCCAGTAGTACGCCCAGCCGCGGTCGATGGCGTCGGACATGGCCCACACCGTCTCCTCGATGGGCGTGTGCGGGTCGGCTCGGTGGCAGAAGACCAGGTCGTAGGCGTCGAGCCCGATGCGCTCGAGGGAGGACGGGATGGCCTCGAGCAGGTACTTGCGGTTCAGCGTCAGACGGCTGTTCGGGCCGTCGTGGATGCCCCAGTAGAACTTGGACGACACCACGTACTCGTGGCGCTTCCAGCCGTTCTTGCGGATGGCCTCGCCCATGAGGCGCTCGGACTCGCCGCCGGCGTAGGCCTCCGCGTTGTCGAAGAAGTTCACGCCGGCGTCGAAGGCGGCGCCCATGCAGTCGGCGGCGAGGCCGGAGTCGAGCTGGGGTCCGAAGGTCACCCAGCTGCCGAAGGACAGCACGCTGACCTTCAGCCCGGAGCGTCCGAGGCGGCGATATTCCATGTCCATGGCTCGCACCCTACGAGCGAGTCCCCGGGGCCGCACCGCGAGCCGTCCGGTGGTAGGCACGCCCCATGACCGAGCAGCGCCACCCCACCTCCGACGAGTTCGCCGGCCGCGTCGCGGTCGTCACCGGGTCCTCCAGCGGCATCGGCGAGGAGATCGCCCGACGCCTGGCCGCCGGTGGCGCCAGCGTCGTCGTGAACTCGTCGACCTCGGTGGAGGCCGGCGAGGCGGTGGCCGGCTCCCTGCCGACCGACTCCGTCTACGTGCGGGCCGACATCAGCGACCAGGCCCAGTGCGCGGCGCTGGTCGACGCCACCGTCGAGCGGTTCGGGAAGCTCGACTACCTGATCAACAACGCCGGGTGGACCACGGTGGTCCCCCACCACGACCTCGACGCCCTGACCGACGAGGTCTTCCGCCGCACCTTCGACGTCAACGTCTTCGGCACGTGGTGGCTCACCAAGGCGGCCATGCCCCACCTCAAGGCCAGCGACGACGGCAACGTCGTCTCGATCACCTCCCTCGCCGGCGTGCGACCGGTCGGGTCCTCCATCGCCTACGCCATGACCAAGGCGGCGCTGAACCACATGACGGTGCTGCTGGCGAAGTCGCACGCCCCGGTGCGCTTCAATGCCGTCGCGCCCGGCCTGGTCGACACGCCGTGGACCGCCGACTGGGGACCGATGCACGCGGCCGTGGCCGCCATGGCGCCGGTACCGCGCAGCGCGACCCCGGACGACTGCGCCGAGGCCACGCTGGCCCTCATCCGGAACCGGTACGTGACCGGCCAGGTGTTCGTGGTCGACGGCGGGCTCTCGCTGGTCGGGTGACGGGGCTCGCGATCGCCGTCGCCGGTGCGGCCGGGGCCCTGCTGCGTTGGCGGGTCGGGGTCGCCATCGGCGTGCGGTCCTTCCCGTGGGCCACGCTGGCGGTGAACATCGCCGGCTGCCTCGCCCTCGCCGTCGTGCTCGCCGGGCCGGCCACGTCGCGCTGGTCTCCCACCACGACCGCGGCGGTGGCGGTCGGCCTGCTCGGCTCGTTCACCACGTTCTCGACGTTCGGCTACGAGACCTTCACCCTGCTGCGCACGGACCAGCCGGCCCGGGCCGCCGCCTACGTGGCCCTGTCGCTCGCCGGTGGCCTCGCCGCCACCGCGGTGGGCTGGACCGTCGGCCGCGCCCTCAGCTGAGCGAGGTCGACGGGCTGTCGGTCAGGTGGTGGCGCCCGCGACCCGCAGGGCGCCCGGCACGATCTCGCAGGTGACGGGCAGCGGGCCGAGGAGGTCACCGTCGGCCCACATCTGGACGACGTCCGCTTCGGGGTCGGTGGCCTCGACCACCACCTCGGTGCCCGTGTAGGTCGCCACGTCGCGATGGCGGACGTGGCCGCCGCCGAAGACGCGGGGGAAGACGCGGAGGAAGGTGCCGCGGCTGACGTCGCCGATGACCACGACGTGGAGGCGGCCGTCGGCCGGCGTGGCGTCCGGGCAGATGCGCATGCCGCCGCCGAAGAAGGCGGTGTTGCCGACGGAGAGCATGGTCGTGTCGGCGTCGTGGGCCACCCCGTCGACCACGATGCGGGCGCGGATCGTGCGCAGCTGGGGCAGCTGCAGCACGGTGGCCACCGTGTAGCGCTGCTGCCCCCGAGGCCAGGGGAGGTCGTTGGCCCGGGCGGTGACGTCGCCGCTGAAGCCGACGGTGGCCACGCTGGCCACCCAGCCGTGGTTGGTCCGCATGGCGTCGACGGGGACCGCGTCGGCGAGCGCGCGCGCGACGTGATCGCCGAGGCCGCCCTCGAGCAGGCCGAGCGCCCGGGCGAAGTCGTTGCCGGTGCCCTGCGGGACGATGCCGAGCGTGGTGCCGGTCTCGGCGACGGCGTCGACGGCGATGCGCACGAGACCGTCCCCGCCGACGACCACCAGGCGGTCGTGCCCCTCGTCCACGGCGCGCCGGGCGGCCGCCGCCGATGCCTCGGCGGACTCCGCCTTGAGCATCGTGGCCCGCCGCCCGCCGGCGCGGATCTCGTCGACGACGCGCTCGACGTCGCCCGTCCCGCCCCGCGCCGCGGGGTTGCCCAGCACCTGCACCTCGGTCACGCCTCGCACCGTAGGCCGCTACCGTCCCGCCGATGGCGAAGGCCCAGGCCATCGAGCTCGAGATCAGCGGGCGCACGGTGCGCGTCACGAGCCCCGACAAGGTGTTCTTCCCCGAGCGGGGCGAGACCAAGCTGGACCTGGTCGAGTACTACCTGTCGGTCGAGGGGCCGTTCCTCCGGGCCGTCGGCGGGCGACCGACGCTGCTGCAGCGCTTCCCCGACGGCGTCGGCGCGAAGTCGTTCTTCCAGAAGCGGGTGCCCGAGGGCGCGCCCGAGTGGTTGCGCACCACGACCATGAGCACCCCCAACGGCACGACCTCCAACGCCATGGTGCTGGAGGACCTGGCCCACGTGGCCTGGGCCGTGAACATGGGGTGCCTCGGCTTCCACCCCTGGCCGTGCCGGGCCGACGACCCCGGCACCACCGACGAGCTGCGCATCGACCTCGACCCCTCCCCCGGCGTCGACTTCCCGATGCTGCGGGAGGCAGCCCAGGAGCTGCGCCAGCTGCTCGACGAGGACGGCCTCGCCTCGTTCCCGAAGACCACCGGCAACCGGGGCATCCACGTGCACGTGCCGATCGGGCCGGGCTGGGACTCCTACGACGTCCGCCTCGCCGCCGTCGCCGTGGCGCGCGAGCTCGAGCGACGCCGTCCCGATCTCGTCACCGCCGCCTGGTGGAAGGAGGAGCGGGGCAGCCGGGTGTTCGTCGACTTCAACCAGAACGCGCCCCACAAGACGGTGTTCGGCGCCTGGTCCGTGCGGTCGCGCGAGGGGGCGCAGGTGAGCACCCCGTTCCGGTGGGACGAGCTGCCCGACATCCATCCCGACGTCCTCACCATCGAGACCGTCCCGCCCCGGGTCGAGCAGCAGGGCGATCCGTGGGCGGGCATCGACCAGGTGCGCCAGTCCCTCGAGCCGCTGCTCGTCCGCTCCCGGGCGGACGCCGAGGCAGGCCTGCCCGATGCGCCGTGGCCGCCCGTGTACCCGAAGATGCCGCACGAGCCGTCCCGGGTCGCCCCGAGCCGGGCCAAGGGAGCCGGCGCCGACGGCTGACCCGGCAGCTGGCGACCTGGTGGACCCGGGTGCGAAGGTGGCCCGATGCAACGAGGCACCAAGTTCCTCCTGACGAGCACCATGCGCGCCCTGCACGCGGCGAACGCTCGCAACCCGATCGCCCGCTCCGGCCCGCTCAGCCTCCCGTCCTTCGCGTGGGGCCTCCCCGGTTCCGAGCTGCCCCGGCAGCACATCGCCGCCCACGCCGCCTCGGCCGCCTGGGCGATCGCCCGGGGCTCCCACCGCACCCTCGCCGGCAAGGTGGGCCTGGCGCTCACCGCCGCCTCGATGGCCACGCTCTGGAAGGTCGACCAGCAGTCCGCCGACTCCGAGCAGCTCGTGGAGCGGGCGCTGCGCGACCAGCTCGGCGACGACTACCGCAGCCGCATGTCGGAGTCCCCCGTCGTGGCGACCCGCACCAAGCTCCCCACCATCCCCACCCGCTCGGTGCGCAAGCGCTACGTCGACGGCGGGCACATCCAGTACAGCGAGTTCGGCAAGCGCACCACGCTCGACGTGTGGAAGCGCCCCGACCTGCCCGCCGATGCCGGTGCGCCGGTGCTGGTGCAGGTGCACGGCGGCGGCTGGGTGCTCGGTGACAAGGAGGGCCAGGCGTACCCGCTGCTCGCCCACCTCGTCGAGCGGGGCTGGGTCTGCGTCTCGGTCACGTACCGGCTGAGCCCGCGCGCCACCTGGCCGGCCCACATCGTCGACGTGAAGCGGGCGCTGGCCTGGGTGAAGGACAACATCGGCGACCACGGCGGCGACCCCGGGTGGATCGCACTCACCGGCGGCTCGGCCGGCGGCCACCTGTGCGCCCTCGCCGCCCTCACCCCGAACGACCCCCAGTTCCAGCCCGGCTTCGAGGATGCCGACACCGCGGTCCAGGCGGCGGTGCCGTTCTACGGCGTGTACGACTGGCTCAACCGCGACGGCACCGGGCGCGACGACCTCACCCAGCTGCTGGTCGACCGCATCGTCAAGCAGCCCTTCGACTCGGGCCGCGACGTCTACGAGCAGGCCTCACCCATGACCCACGTCGGGCCCGAAGCCGTGCCGATGATGCTGCTGCACGGCACCAACGACAGCCTCGTCCCGGTGGCCCAGGCCCGCTCCATGGTCGACATGCTCCGGGCCGTGTCGCAGCAGCCCGTCGTCTACGTCGAGTACCCCGGCGCCCAGCACGCCTTCGACGTCTTCTCCGGGAACCGCACCGACGCTGCCGTGGAGGGCATCGAGCGGTTCCTGAACGTCGTGCGCGGCGAGGCCGGCCAGCACGTCGACGCGTCCGCCGCAGAGGCTCAGGCCTCCTCCACCACGTAGCCGACGCCCGGCACCCACCGGGCCTCCGGCGGGATGTGCTCGGCCGACTCGACGACCCAGCCCAGGCCGGCGACCCAGCGGGTCGGACCGGCGACGGCGGGTGCCTCGCCGACTGCGTCCCCGTGGCGGGTCGGGTCGGCGTTGCCGCCCACGGCCGGCGCCGGGCGCGGACCCGGCCGGTCGGCGCGCGTCATGTCGGCGCCGGTGGCCGGGGGGACCTGGGTCCGGTGGTGGACGGTGGTCGGCGACGCATCGAGCCGCTCGCGGGCGGGCGTCGGCGCCGGCCGGGGCGCAGGTCGGGGCAGGTCACGGCGGGGCGGAGGACCGGCCACCAGGCGTGGTTCGCGCCGACGTCGCGCGAGGCGCGGTGCAGGTCCGTGCGTCGGAGGTGGGGCCGGGTCGGCCAGCAGGACGGGGGCGGCTCGCCAGAGCACCGAGAGCACGATGCCGGCGAGGCCGAGCGCCCCGAGGGTGATCGCGGGCAGTCGCGTCTCCGCCGCCATGGCGCCCACCAGCGCCGCGACGACCTCGGACTGGCTCGGCGCGAAGGTCGCCGCCAGCCACGGGACGCCGTAGGCGAAGGCGAGCACCACGGCGGAGAGGCCGACCGCCCAGACGCCGGCCCGGCGCAGGATCGCCGGGCGGTTCGGGGTGACGAGCAGGGCGAGGAGCGCGCCGGCCGCGGAGGCCAGGGCCAGCACCGGGACGGCGGCGAGCAGTCCACGGCGGACGGGCCCGAGGTCCGGGACCCGCTCGGTCGGGAGCGGGACCGTGACCTCCGGTGCTGCCGGCAGGATGGCGTCCAGCTCGGGGCGGGACTGCACCAGTGACTCCCGCCCGGCGGCCCCGAACGCCCCCGGGTCCAGCTCGGTGGGGACGTCTCCCTCGCCCAGCATCGCCTGGTGCGTCCGCACGAAGGCGTCCACGACCACCGCTTCGACCGCCGGTGACTCGAGCGCCTGGCGAGCCCCGGCGTCGAGCTCGGCGCGATCGACCGGGACGCCCGGCGGCAGCGCGGCCTGGACGCCGCCGGCGATGTTGGTGGCCAACCGGTCCCGGACCGCATCGTCCTCGTAGAGCGCCTCGGCGACGTGGCGCGACCGGTCGGGGTCGAGGACGGTGCGCGTCAGGAGGAAGCCGGACCAGGCCAGGGACCCGAGCCAGAGGCTGATCCCGAGGAGGGCGGCGGCGAGGGCGCGGCGCACCACCCCATGATGCGGCACCTGCAACCGGGCGCCGTGGCAGGTGGGGTCAGCGGCTCAGCGGTCGAGGAACCGGTCGAGGTGCTCGGCCAGGACCAGCGGCTGGTCGCCCTGGATGGAGTGGCCGGCATCGGCCACCGTGACGATCTCCGCGTCGGGCTGGCGCTCGGCGAACAGCCGCCGGTCGGTCTCGTCCACCACCGGCGAGCGGTCGCCGAGCAGCAGCAGGATCGGGACGTCGACGGCGGCGAGGTCGTCCCACAGGGCGGCGAAGTCGAGGTCGGCGCGCTGGCCCTCGACCAGCTGCGTGCGCTGGTGTCGCCACACCCACCGGCCGTCGTCGCGCTGGACGGCGTTGTGCAGGATCCCGCGCCGCAGCGAGGACTCGCTGCGCGTCGGGTTGAACGCCACGGTGCGCTCGAGGATCTCCTCGAAGGAGGCGAACGACTCGGGCCCGGCGAGGAAGGCCACCACGTCGGACGCCTTCTCCCGGTCGGCGCCCGGGCTCACATCGACCATGACCAGGCGCCGCACCAGCTCGGGCGCCACCACGGTGAGCTCCAGTGCGGTCAGGCCACCGAGGGACATGCCCACGACCGCCGCGGCGTTGGGGGCGTGCTCGCGGACCGCGACGGCGACGTCCTCGGCGAAGGACCTCGGCCCGACCGGACGGCCCGGGTCCACGTCGCCGCTGTGGCCGTGGGCGGGCAGGTCGAGGGCGAGGAGCGGGCGGCCGAGCGCCAGCGCCACGGTGTCCCACGTGTGCGCGTTCTGCCCGCCGCCGTGGATCAGGACCACCTGCGGCGCGTCCGTGCCCCAGCGGAGCCCGCTGATGGTCCGACCGCCGCCGAGGTCGGTCTCGACCCGCCGGACCGTGGGCGGGCCGTGCCAGTCGATGCCGGCCTCCTGCGCGTTCTCGTGGAAGAGCCCGAGCTCGTCGTAGGTGCTCGGGTCGGAGGAGGTGGCGTCGGCCATGGGGCCGGACTCTAGGACCGGGCGCCGGCCGGCGGTCCAGGCCTCAGTGCCGCTCGCGCAGCACCAGCTCGACCTGGCGGGATCCGGTGGCGTCGCCGTCGCGGCGACTGGGCTCGGTGGACCAGGTGATGACCCCGCCGCCGAGGTCGACGATGGCGATCACCTCGGCCGCCACGCTCAGCGCCAGGGCGGTCATGGCGTCGCGGACCTCGACCAGCAGGGACCGGTCGGTGAGGGCGATCACCTCGGCCTCCTCGAGCACGGGGCGGCCGGCGATGGTGGCGCGCAGGCGGGCGGGCTCGACGGGCTGGCGGAGCGCGAGCATGGCGGGGCGCCGCCGTTCTGGGTCCTGGGAAGCTTCGAGTGCCACAGGGTCTCCGCCCGGTCGAGGTCGGCGGCGATGGTACGGGAGACCCTCGCCGCTCCCGCTGTCGGAGCCGTGACTCGGCGGTGCTGCGTCGGGCAGGCTCGCGGCACCCGACCCGGAGGACACCATGAGCGAGCTCGCCGAGCGCATGCAGCAGGACCTGACCGCAGCGATGAAGGCCCGCGACGAGGTGCGGCTCGCCACCCTGCGCATGGCCATCTCCGCCATCCGGGAGGAGGCGGTCTCCGGCGCGCAGGCCCGGGAGCTCACCGACGCCGACGTGGAGAAGGTGCTGCGCACCCAGGTGAAGCGCCGCGACGAGGCCGCCGAGGCCTTCCAGGCGGCCGGGCGCGAGGAGCAGGCCCAGCGGGAGCTGGACGAGCGGGCGATCCTGTCGGCCTACCTCCCCGAGGAGATGGACGACGACGACCTCGAGGCCCTCGTCGACGAGGCGCTGGCCGCCGGCGGCTTCACCGAGCCGTCCCAGATGGGCCAGGCCATGAACACGGCGATGGCCGCCGTGGCGGGTCGCGCCGAGGGCAAGCGGGTGTCGGCGATCGTCAAGGCCAAGCTCGCCCCCTGACCACGGGCCGATCGGCAAGGATGCCGCCATGGCATCGGTCGCCGGAGCACCTCGGACCGCCGCCGTGGTGCTGGGCAGCGGCGGCGCCCGCGGCTACGCCCACATCGGGGCGCTCCAGGTCATCCTCGAGCGCGGCTTCGACATCGTCGCCATCGCCGGATCATCGATGGGCGCGCTCGTCGGCGGCGTGCACGCCGCCGGGTGCCTGGATGAGTACACGGCGTGGGTCACCGGGCTGCGCCAGCTCGACGTCCTGCGCCTGGTCGACCTGTCGCTGTCGGCCGGCGGCGCCATCCGGGGCGAGAAGGTCTTCGCCGTCGTGCGTGAGATGGTCGGCGACACCCGCATCGAGGACCTGCCCCTCGCCTACACCGCCGTCGCCACCGACCTGCTCGCCCACCGGGAGGTCTGGTTCCAGGAGGGCTCCCTCAGCAACGCCATCCGGGCCTCGATCGCCATCCCGTCCCTCTTCACCCCGGTGGTGTCCGGCGACCAGCTCCTCGTCGACGGTGCCCTGATGAACCCGGTGCCGATCCTGCCGACGCTGTCGTCGAACGCCGACATCACCATCGCCGTCCACCTCTCCGGGGCCGTGCGCCGCCACTCCCCCACGCGCCCCAGCGGACCGGTCACGGCCCCCGTGCTCGAGGAGGTGGCGGTCGAGGCGGGCATCGGCGGCGACCGGGCCGACGCCCCCGGGCTGCGCCAGCGGGCCGCCCGGTTCTTCGACTGGGAGGCGGTGCGGGCCATGCTCGGGCGGGAGGGCGGCGACCGCCCGGCACCCCCTCCCGCCGACGTCGACGTCGCCGACGTCGGCCGCCTCGACATCGTGAACCTCGCCTACGAGGTCATGCAGGCCACCCTCACCAGCTACAAGCTGGCCGGCTACCCGCCCGACGTGCTGGTCGAGATCCCCAAGTCCAGCGCCCGCACCTTCGAGTTCCACCGGGCGCCCGAGCTCATCCAGCTCGGGCGCGAGTGCACCGAGCAGGCGCTCACCGACGCCGGCCTCTGACTGCGAGACTGCCGGACATGATCGAGCACGAGTCCGAGCAGTCCATGAGCCGCGAGGCGGCCGCCGACAAGCTGCGCGAGATCGCCGACCAGCTGTCCCGGCACAACGAGATCTCCTTCGACGACGGCCTGAAGACGACGGTGAAGGTCCCGGCCGAGGTCACGTTCTCCCTCGAGGTCGAGGTCGGCGAGGACGGCAACGAGATCGAGATCGAGATCACCTGGTAGCGCAACCCACCGACTTCTGCGCTTGACTATCGGAAGTCGATACATCAGTCTTCGAGTATGACCCGACGACCGAGGCCGCTCCCGCGTGCCTCGCTCCACATCGTGCTGGCGCTCCTGGACGGTGAGCTGCACGGCTACGCCTTGATGGGCCGGGTCGCCGAGCTCAGCGACGGCGTGGTGCGGATGGGCCCTGGCACCCTGTACGGCACCCTCAACCGGCTCGTCGACGACGGGCTCATCGAGGAGACCACGGACCTCGTCGCCCGCGACGACAACGAGCGCCGCCGCTACTACCGGCTCACCCCCGGCGGGCGGGCCGTGGCGCTGTCCGAGCTGGCCCGCCTCCAGGCCATGGTGCACCGCGTCGCCCGCCACCTCCCCGGCCCGGCGACGACATGACCGGCACGGCCGTCGCCGCCTACCGGGCGTTTCTGCGGCTGTACCCCCGCGAGTTCCGCGACGAGTACGGCGTCGACATGGCGCTGCTCTTCGCCCACCAGCTGCGTGACGAACCACCGGGCCGGGTCTGGGCCCGCAGCCTCGTCGACCTCGCACGGACCATCCCGACCCGACACCTGGAGGCGCACATGAAGCATGCACCCGGCCCCGGCCTACCCCTCACCGTCACCGCGCTGAGCGTGACGGCCGTGGCGGTGGCGATCATCGGCGGCACCGATCGTGGGGTGCTCGTCGTCGCGCTCCCCGTCGCCGTCCTCTCCACGCTGTTCGCCGTCAGCCTCTGGCACGACACCCGACCCGTCGCCGTGCCGCACGACACGACGGCCCGCTGGTGGAAGTACCTCGCCGGCGGCGCCGGCCTCCTCATCGCCCTCATCGTCACCACCACCGCCACCGGCGAGCTGCCCGAGGGCTTGTGGCTCCCGACGATGGCCGCCTTCCTCCTCGCCATCGTCCTGACGGTCATCGGTGTCGTGCTCGCCCTCGCGCACGTCGCGGCGGGACGGCAGCGGAACGCACCGGGCTGACGGACACCGCCGGAGGGCAGCGACCCTCAGGCGGCCGTGACGGCGTCGTCGGGGTCGTCGACGATGGCGTGGCCCTCGGCGGCCAGCTGGCGGTGGCGCTCGTAGGCCCAGCCCGGGCCGCGGAGCACGAAGCCGAAGCGGTCCCGCCAGGACGTCGACCCCGCCACGTCGCGCACGATGTCGCGGTACTCGTGCGTCGCCACCGTGATCGGGTCGTAGGTGTCGATGTTGGTGGTGAGCCCGTAGACGACCCGCTCGTCCTCGCGCTCGAAGGTGCCGAACAGCCGGTCCCAGATGATGAGGATCGATCCGTGGTTGCGGTCGATGTACTGGCGCTGGGAGCCGTGGTGCACCCGGTGGTGCGACGGCGTGTTCAGCACCTCCTCGGCCGTGCCCAGCGAGCGGACGACCTCGGTGTGGATCCAGTACTGGTACAGCAGGTTCAGGGCCCGGGCCTGGGTGAGCACGTGGGGACGGATGCCGAAGCGGGCCATCACGCCGTACGGCAGCCACAGCCCGAGGACGTCGGCCACCGGCTGGCGCAGTGCGGTCGAGAGGTTGTAGCGCTCCGAGGAGTGGTGCACGACGTGGATGGCCCACAGGGCGCGGACCTCGTGCATGAAGCGGTGGTTCCAGTAGTAGAGGAAGTCCCAGCCGGCGACGGCCAGGGCCCACGGCACCGGACCGCCACCCAGGTCCCGCTCGGCGCCGCCGGCGGCCCACTGCGCCCGGGCGTCGGTGCGGGCGGCGAACGACGTCGTGACCGCGAGCGTGCCGGCGCCGATGGCGACGGGACCGGTGACGCGCCGCGTGCGGCGAGCGATGCGGGCGAGGCGCTGGCGCCGTGTGGGGACGGCGTGCCCGTCGTCGTCGCTCCGGTCCGGTCCGGCGAGCCGGTCGGCGACGGTGGTGGCGATCGCCGCTGCCGCCGCCACGCCGACCAGGACCTTGCCGTGGCGGCCCCGGCCTGGCACGACGTGGCGGACCAGCCTCGGCAGCACGAGCGGCACGACGAGCGAACCGAGGCCCATGGCCAGCGACGTCGCCGTGTCCTGGGGCGTGTAGTCGGCCGGACCGGGACCCTGCTCGGCGGCGCGCCGGCGCAGGTGGCGGTGCTCGGCCGCCATCGTGCCGAAGTAGATCGGGATCGAGGCGACCGTCAGGTCCAACATCTGCGCGAGCGTGACAGACCGGACAGGGCGGCGCCGAGCCGGACCGCGGTCGGATGCGACGGGAGCGCTGCCAGTTCGGGGAGATCTCCCGAACTGGCAGCGCTCCTGTCGCAGGCTGCTCAGCCGCGCCGGACGCGCATCAGGCGCTCACGGATCCGCTTCTCGCTCACCGACTGGGCCGTCCCCAGCTGCTGGGCGAAGAGCTGCACCCGCAGCTCCTCGATCTGCCAGCGCACGTCGTCGAGCCCAGCGGTCAGGCCGTGCACCGCGACGAGCTCGGCGTGCTCGGCCTCGAGCCGGGCGACGGCGCGCAGGCGGTCGAGGTCCTTGGTCGGACCCTCCCGCAGCTTGTCGATGCGCACCTCCATCGCCGCCAGGTAGCGGGGCAGGTGGGCGAGGCGGTCGGTGCCGGTGCTGACGACCATCCCGTCGAACACGAGCCGGGCCAGCTGGCCGGTGATGTCGTCCAGGGGCTCCGACCACGACGCGGGTGCCGGCTGGGCCAGCCGCTCGCGCAGCCGGGCGGCGTGCTGCACGACGTCGGAGAGGGTCGTCACCGCGACCACGAGGTCGTCCAACCAGCGGTCCTGCACGCGACGACGGAGGGCGGCGTAGCCCTCCTCGTCGAACGGCGGGCCCCCGGCGTCGAGCAGGAGGGCGTCGAGCACCCCGTGCAGGGCGTCGTCGACCGCCGCGGTCACGGTCCCGTGCGGCGCCGCGGTGAGGCCGAGCAGCACCCGGGCGTCGAGCCTGCGCTGCAGGGCCCGGGCCGGCTTGCCGAGCTGCAGGGCCAGCAGGCGCCGGACGCCGTTCCAGTGCAGTGCCCGCTGCTGCTCGACCGAGGCGAGGATGCGCACCCCGACCGAGTCCTGCGTGTCGATCACGGCGGGGTACCCCTGCACCGTCAGGCCGTCGACCGTGGACTCCACCACCCGGGGCAGGGTCCCGATGGTCCACGAGGTGAGCCCGCTGCGCTCCAGGTCCGGCGCCTGGGACACGACGGTCGCCCGGACGTGGGCCCGCAGCCGGCGTTCGAGCTCCCGGAGGTCGTCGCCCTCGGCGAGCGTGCGGCCCTCCCCCACGATCCGGTAGCGCGGGCGCAGGTGCCCCGGCAGGACCAGGTCGTCCCACACGTCCGGCGACAGGGGCACGCCGGCCATCCGCCCCAGCTCGGTGGCGAGGACGTCGCGGAGGGGCCCGTCGTCCGGCCCGACCCGCTGCAGCAGCTCGGCGGCCCGGTCGGGCGCCGGCACGAGCGACTTGCGGACCTGCTTCGGCAGGGCCTTGATGAGGGCGGTCACCAGCTCCAGGCGCAGGCCCGGCACCAACCACTCGAAGGGGGCGGGGTCGGTGCGGTTGAGCACCGCGACGGGCACCTCGAAGGTGGTGCCGTCGGCGGCGTCGCCGGGCGCGAACTCGTAGTCGATGCGGATCTCGGCGGGCGCGTCCTCCCACCGGTCCGGGAAGGCGGCGTCGTCGACGTCGGTGGCCCCCGGCACGACCAGGTCGTCGACGGTGAGGTCGAGGAGGTGCGGATCCTGCTCGGACACGTCGCGCCACCAACGGTCGAAGCGGCGGACGTCCGTGACGTGGTCGGGGATGCGGCGATCGAACACGTCGAAGACCTGGTCCTCCTCCACGAGGATGTCGCGCCGGCGGGCCCGGTCCTCCATGGACCGCACCTCGCCCACCCGGTCCGCGTTGCGGGCGACGAATGCGTGGTGCGCGTCCCACTCCCCCCGGACCAGCGCGTGGAGGATGAACAGCTCGCGCGCCATGGCCCGGTCGACGCGGTCGAGGTTGATGGTCCGTCCCTCCACGACGGTGAGGGAGCGCAGGCGGACCCGCTCGATGACCTGGGCTGCACCCCGGTCGCGGTTCCAGTGCGGCTCGTCGTAGGTGCGCGTCAGCAGGTGGCCGGCGGCCTGCTCGATCCACGAGGGCTGGATAGTGGCGCCGGTGCGGGCCCACAGCCGGTTGGTCTCGACGACCTCGGCCACCATCACCCAACGGGGCGGGCCCTTCGACAGCACCGACCCACGGGCCAGCGCGAACCGGGCGCCGCGAGGGCCGACGTACTCGACCGCCGGCTTGGGACCCCGCCGCCCCGACTGCCCCCTGGCCGGCGGGGCCTCCTCGCCGTCGTCGCGGTTGCCGACGTTGGCCAGCAGACCGGCCAGGAGCGACCGGTGGATCGCATCGCTGTCGGCACCCTCACGGTCGATGCCGATCTTGAGGCTGCGCACCACCTGGCGGATCTGGGTGTAGACGTCCTGCCACTCGCGGAGCCGGACGAAGTGGAGCAGCTCGTCCCGGCACTCGCGGCGGAACCTCGATGACGACAGCTCGCGCTGGCGCTCCTTCACGTGGTCCCACAGGGCCAGGTAGCCGAGGAAGTCCGAGCCCGGCACCCGGAACCGGGCGTGCAGCTGGCCCGCCCGCTCCTCCTGCCCGGTCGGCCGCTCGCGGGGGTCCTGGATCGACAGGCCGGCGACGATGACCATCACCTCGTGCACGCACCGGTTGCGCTCGGCCTCGAGCACCATGCGGCCGAGCGTGGGATCGAGGGGCAGACGAGCCAGGCGGCGGCCGATCTCGGTGAGGCGGCGGTCGTCGGCGGGCCGGTCGGGTTCGAGAGCGCCGAGCTCCTCCAGCAGGGTCACGCCGTCGGCCACGTTGCGGCGGTCCGGCGGCTCCACGAACGGGAAGGACTCCACGTCGCCCAGCCCGATGGCCGTCATCTGGAGGATGACGGACGCGAGGTTCGTGCGCAGGATCTCGGGCTCGGTGAACTCTGGCCGGGCGTGGTGGTCGTCCTCGGCGTACAGCCGGATGCAGATGCCGGGAGCGACACGACCGCACCGCCCGGCGCGCTGGTCGGCGCTCGCCTGCGAGATGGGCTCGATGGGCAGCCGCTGCACCTTGGTCCGCTTGCTGTAGCGCGAGATGCGGGCGGTGCCGGGATCCACGACGTAGCGGATGCCGGGGACCGTGATGGAGGTCTCGGCGATGTTGGTGGCGATCACCACCCGTCGCGTGGTGTGGCTGGCGAAGACCCGGTGCTGCTCGGCCGACGACAGCCGCGCGAACAGCGGGAGGACCTCGGTGCCCGGCAGCTTCAGACCTTCGACGGCGTCGGCCATGTCACGGATCTCGCGCTCGCCCGACGCGAACACCAGGACGTCGCCCGGCCCCTCGCTCACCAGCTCCCCCACGGCGTCGGCGACCGCCTGCACGGTGTCCTCGGGCGGCTGGCCGTCGTCGTCGGGTCGGTAGCGCAGCTCGACCGGGTACGTGCGGCCGGACACCTCGATGATCGGCGCCGGACCCGTGTCGTCGGCGAAGTGCTCGGCGAAGCGCTCGGTGTCGATGGTGGCCGACGTGACCACGACCTTCAGGTCCGGGCGGCTCGGCAGCAGCTCCCGGAGGTAGCCGAGGATGAAGTCGATGTTGAGGCTGCGCTCGTGGGCCTCGTCCACGATGATCGTGTCGTAGCCGAGGAGCAGCCGGTCGCGCTGCAGCTCGTTCAGCAGGATGCCGTCGGTCATGACCTTGAGCCGGGTGTCGGGCCCGACCTGGTCGGTGAAGCGCACGGCGTAGCCCACCTGGCCACCGACCTCGACGCCCAGCTCCTCGGCGACGCGCTCCGCGACCGAGCGGGCGGCGATGCGCCGCGGCTGCGTGTGCCCGATGAGGCCTCGTACGCCACGGCCGAGCTCCAGGCACAGCTTCGGCAGCTGCGTGCTCTTGCCCGACCCGGTCTCGCCGGCGACGATCACGACCCGGTTGTCCCGCAGGACCTCGAGCAGCTCGTCGTGCCGAGCCGTGATCGGCAGCTCGTCCGGGTACGTCGGCACCACCGTCGTCTGGCGCCGGGTCGCAACGGCAGCAGCCGAGCGCTCGAGCTCGTCGGCGATCGATGCCACCGCCTTCGCCTGCGCCTCGCCTCCCTTGCGCTGGATGTTCCGCAGGCGCCGTCCGAGCCGGTGCGCGTCGGCGATGCTCGCCTCGTCGAGGCGGCGGCGGAGCTCGGCGGGCGACGGTGCAGCGGGTCCCATGGGCAGCCGCCCAGGATGCCACCGGTCCCGGTGGTTGCCGCCTACGGCCGGCGGCGGAGCGCGTGGCGGTCGGCCCACTCCGACCAGGCCTCGCGGTGCTCCCGGGCGGCCTCGGCCAGCTCGGTCGCGGCGTCTTCGGCGTCGCCCTGCACGCCGGGTTGGCGGAGGCGGATGGACACGTAGGCGAGCGTGCCGAGCGGGATCGGGGCCCAGAACGACAGCAGCCGCCAGCTGATGACGCCCAGCGTGGCCACGTACGCGGGTGCGCCGAAGCCGACCAGCATCGGGATGAGCACGGCTTCGAGGACACCGAGCCCGCGCGGCGTCACGGGCAGCGCGGCGAGCACGTTCACCAGCCCGAACGCCACCGCCAACGACACGGGGTGGCCGGTCCAGCCGAACGCGAGCAGCAGGACCCACAGCGCCGCCGCCAGCGCGATCCAGTACGCCGCCGCCCACGCCACGGCCCGCCCTGCCAGTCGGCGGTCGGCGACGAGGTTCCGGAGCTGCTCCGACAGCCGGCCGATCACGCGTGGGACGGCGTCGGCGTTGACGATCGGCACGGGTCGCAGCGCCCGGCACAGGACCCGGGTGGTCGCGTCGGGGGCGCGCAGCAGGCCGAGCACCGCGGCGCCGACCGCGGTCAGCAGCAGGGAGCCCAGGACGGCGGCGGTCGTGTACCGGCCGTCGAAGCCCTGCGTCGGGATCGAGACGAGCAGCGCCCCCCAGAGCAGGACGTTGAGCACGAGCGCCGAGCCGATGCCGCGCACGCCGAGCACGAAGCCGGCCGACGAACCCGGGACCCCGGCTTGGGTCAGGAGCCGGTAGCCGAGCGCGGTGCCTGCCGCCGTGCCGCCCGGGACGGTGTGGCTCACCGCGGTGGTCGCCAGCTCCATGCGCACCATGTCCGAGAGGCTCGGGCGCTCGGGCTCGGGCAGGATCGTCCGGGTCAGCTCGGCCTGGGCGGCGGTCGCGGCGGCCACGAGCACCCCGCCGAGCAGGACGTAGCCGGCGTGCACGCCGGTGATGGCGTCGAGGGCCTGCTCGGCCTGGCCGAACTGCGGGATCACCAGGAACCACACGACCATGCCCATCACCAGCACCCCGAAGGCGGCACGGAGCCAGCGCGGCACCCAGTCGAGCATCGGCCCAGCCTGGCAGCACGGCGACGGGTTCCCTCCACGACGCCCAACGGCTACCTTGACCGGTGGGTCAAGTTCCACCAGGGGGTCCCCGCATGTCCACGCTCCGCTACACCCGTGACGAGCTCATGGAAGACCACGACTACGCCGAGGCGCAGGTGGTCGAGGGCCGCCGCATGCACGGCGGGTTCCTCGCCGACGGCACCTACCAGCCGCCGCGCACCAAGGTCCGTGGCCCGGCCCTCGATGCGTGGACCAAGGCGCTCCGCGACCGGGGCGGCGAGCTCTTCGACGCGGACGCCTCGCTGCTCGACGGCGTCCGCCTGCCCAACATCGACCAGCAGCGGGTGCTGCTGCGCAACGGGCTGGGCCAGACGTTCTGGAACAACCTCACGATCATCGGCAAGATCGAGGCCAAGGGCCGGCTGCTCGCCGACATCACGTTCCCCGACCTGCAGGACGTCATCGTCGAGGACATCTCCGAGATGGCGATCGGGCACCTCAACGACGGACTGCTGGTCGCGCACGGGCTCGACGAGGGCGGCGAGCCCGAGCGGGGCATCGGCGGCCACGACGAGATGTGGTTCGTCGCCCGCGACCTCGCCTTCGGCCCCGACGCCTACGACGACGTGGAGCCGCCCGAGAGCATCGCCCGCCCCGACGACGAGCGCCGCATCCCCGAGCTGCGGGGCGAGATCGAGGGGCTCGTGTCGTTCCTCGCCAACCTGCTGCTCATCGAGTTCCGCGCCGAGCTGGGCTTCTCCGAGACCCAGGCCGTGCTGCGCACCCCGGACCTCTGGGGCGATCGCACCGAGCGGGCCGTCGAGGCGGCGGAGATCATCGGGCGGATCCGCACCGACGAGGAGATCCACGTCTCCTCCCTGCGCCTCTACCTGGGCGAGATCCGCTCGTGCACGTTCCGCACCGTCGACGGCGGCACGATCAGCGGCGCCGAGGTCATCGACCGCTTCTGGCACGACCTGGTCCGTTGGGCGGTGGTGGACAAGCCGGCCCTCGAGGCCGACCAGCAGCGCACGATGCTCGAGGAGCGCATCCGCGCCCACGTCGAGGCCGACCGGGTGCTCCAGGAGTTCGACGCCGCCGCCTGATTCAGGAGGCGAGCTCCTCGCGCCCGTCGGCGTGGCGGGCGAAGCGCTGCGGGTCACGCCCGTGCACCGGGTCGCTGCGGTCCCACGGCCAACCCCCGAAGTGGTCTCGCTGGTAGTCGTCGAAGGCCTGCTGGATCTCGGCCTCGGTGTTCATGACGAAGGGTCCGTACTGGGCCACGGGCTCCCCGATCGGCCGGCCCTGCATCACGAGCACGTCGACGCCGCCGCCGAGGGCGGCGAGCGGCGCCTCCTGGCCGGCGTCGACGACGATGCCGGTGGGCACGTCGTGGTCCTGGCCGCCGACGGACACGCCGTCGCCGTCGAAGACGTAGAGGACTCGCACCGTGTCGTTGTGTGTCGCCGGCGGCAGCACGGCCGTGGCGCCCGCACCGAGGCGCACGTGCCACAGCGCCACGTCGGTGTCGGGTCGTGCGGCCCACGAGTCGGGCGCGGGTGACGGTGGCACGACGAGGCCGGAGGGGCCCGGGATGGCCCCGGCGATGACGGTGATCTCCCCCTCGCCGTCGACCGGGACGCGGGGGATCTCGTCGTCCCACAGCATCTTGTAGCCGGGCTCGACCATCTTGTCCTCGGCCGGGAGGTTCAACCAGATCTGGAAAAGCTCCATGGGGTTGGGGCCGTCCGGGTCGAGGAGCGGGAACATCTCCGCGTGCTGGATCCCCCTGCCGGCGGTCATCCACTGCACGTCGCCCCTGCCGTAGCGGGCTGCGGCGCCGAGCGAATCGGCGTGGTCGACCAGGCCCCGCCGCACGTAGGTGATGGTCTCGAAGCCCCGGTGCGGGTGCGACGGGAACCCGGGCACCACCGAGCCGTGGTACATGTTCCAGCCGTCGATGGCGGCGAAGTCCTGGCCGATGGCGCGGCCCCGCAGGTCGGCGTCGGGGCCGAGGTGCAGGTTGCCGGCCGGGTAGGCGTCGACGTGGTGCACGCAGAACAGGAACGGATCGACCGTCGGCCAGGGCGGGGCGCCCAGGCGGATGGTCTGTCGGATCAGGTCGGCCATGCCCTCCAGGCTACGGGCGTCTCCCGCCGGTGCGCCGGGCGCGGTCGGTCCCTACGCCGGCACCTCGATGCCGAGCTCGGCGGCCTTCGCGGCCACGGCCTCGGGGAAGATGTTCTTGATCAGGTACAGGTCCTGGATGATGCGGTAGTCGGGAGCCATGCCCTTCGCGTAGCGCTCCATGTACGCCAGCTGCTTCGCGATGAGCACCAGCTCCCGAGGGCCCTTGGCGCCGTAGCTGTCCATGAGGTCGATGCTCATCTTGAGCATCTCGCCGAGGTTCATCCCGCCGATGCCGGCCTGCAGCATCGGGCCGAGGATCATCGACAGGCGCGAGCCCAGCTCCTCGTCGGTGCCGACGTCGTCGGGGAACACGCCGACCTTGCGGTACGCCCGGGCGATGCGGGTGAAGTCCCCGTCGATCATGCAGGTGTAGAGGATGTCCTTGATCACCTCGCGGTACTCCGGGGTGAGCTCGCCCATGATCCCGAAGTCGAGGAAGCTGGCCCGGCCGTCGGGCAGGAACCAGATGTTGCCGGCGTGCATGTCGCCGTGGAACGGGCCGTGCACGCACACCGACTCGATCCAGACCTTGGCGCCCCAGCGCAGCATGAGCTCGCCGTCGATGCCCTGGCGGGCCATGGCCTCGAACTCGTCGAGCGGTGTGCCGGTCATCCGCTGCATGCAGATGATCCGGGGCCCGCAGTGGCTCCAGTACACCTCGGGTGCGGTGATGTTGGCGTTGTCGCCGAAGAAGCCGATCCTGGCCCGGAACTCGGCCTGGCGGGTGGCCTCGAGCGCCGGCACCAGCTCCTGGAAGTTCGCGTAGGCGGTGTCCTCGATGATGGCCACCGGGTCGGCGGAGCTGAGCCAGTCCCAGCGCTCGGCGAGCTTGGCGATGCGCCACAGGATGCGCAGGTCGGCCGTCATGAGCTCGCGGACGCCCGGGCGCTGCAGCTTCACGACGGCCTCGCGCCCGTCGGGCAGCACGCAGGCGTGCACCTGGCCGATGGAGGCGGCCGAGAGCGGGCGGTCGTCGAAGAAGCGGAAGACCTCCTCGGGCGGGCGGCCGAGGTCCTCCTCGATGATGCGCCGGGCGGTGGCGCTGTCGAACGGGGGCACCTCGTCGAGGGTGCGCTGGCAGGCGTCGGCGAGCGGCTCGGGGAACACCCCGGGCGAGGACGCCATCAGCTGGCCGAGCTTCACGAACGCCGGCCCCAGCTTCTCGAACGCGTCGACCGCACCCGCCGAGGCGGTGTCCCACCAGCTCGGGCAGTCGCGACGACGCAGGACGGCCCACCGCCTGCGCAGCAGCGCCAGCAGCACGCACGACACGAGCGTCCAGCAGATCACGATGCCCCGCCGGACCTCGGCGAAGCCGAGCGTCGAGAGGTCGGCGGCGTCGACCTCCAGCTCGGAGGCGGGCGGACCGCCGGCGTAGGGGCCCCGGAAGTCGGCCACCGGCTCGGGCAGCGAACCCCGCTCGGGCACCTCCCGGCGCTCGCCGAAGTTCAACCCGGTGCGGGGCTCGGTCTGCTCGATCAGGCCGACGACCCGACCGTCGTCCACCACCGGGAGGTGGCGGAGGGCATGGCGGCCCATGAGCTCTCGCGCCTCCATGGCGTCGGTGCCGGGGGCGACCGTGACGACGTCCATCCGCATGCGCTGGCGGACGCGCACCTCGGCGGGATCGGCGCCGTCGACGATGACCCGCACCAGGTCGCGCTCGTGGGCGGCTGCGTTCTTGGCCAGGCCCGCGCCCAGGCGCCCGGAGACGATGTCGAACCGCTGCTCGGCCAGCCGCACCAGGTCGGGCACCCGCTTCAGCGCCCGGTCGGCATGCTCGATCTTGCGCCGCCGCTCGTCCACCACGCGCCCGCCGCAGCGGTGCATCCGCCCGCTCAGGTCGGACACCAGCGCCTTCAACTCGGCCAGCACCGGCG
>JAKFET010000088.1:0-6674 GCA_036675575.1 Acidimicrobiaceae bacterium | reverse complement strand
GCTCACCACCAACGAAACGCGACAAGACCAACACCTCCCGTGAAGACAACAGCTCCACGCTGGTCCGCCGGCCGAAGCGCCCGCAGACCCCTACTCGAGATGTATCAGCTCAGCCGACCGCGCGCAGCGAGGCCGCCGCGTCGGCCCGCCGCACGATGAGGATGTCGGCCGTGCGCACGCTGGCCACGCGGGTGGACCAGCAGTCCACCACCTCCCGCCCGTCGCCCAGGTGGAAGAAGGTCGTCATCGGGCCCTCCTGCTGGTAGGCGTCGGCGCCGACCACGAGCTCCACCGTCTTGTCCCGCAAGGTCACCTCGTAGCTGGTCATGACCGGACCGTACGAGGGGTGCCCTGTGCGGAGGAAGAGGGACAACCCTGTGTCTTGCCTGTGCACCCGCGGTGGACCGGACGCCCTGCGTCAGGCGGATCGGTGCTCGTCGCTGGCCCGGTGGGGGCTGGGCCGCTCGGCGCGCAGCAGGCGCAGCACCCGACCGCGGTGGCCGCGGTACGGCTCCAACAGCTCGAGCATCTGGGCGTCGTTGCCGCGTCGCTCGCCGAGGAACGCCCAGGCCACGAGGTGCTTGCTGCGCTCGTCGCCCATCGGCACCGCGTCGGCGTCGCCGAGGGCGACCTGGCGCACGACCGCTGCGGTCCAGGCACCCACGCCGGCGATCGAGCGGAGCCGGTGCTCGGCCTCCTCGGGGGACTGGTCGACCACGGACTCGACGGTGACGGCACGGGCCGCGGCCCGACGGATGACGTCGGCCCGGGCCCGCTCGAGCCCGAGGGGGTGCAGGTCGTGGTGGCTCGTGGTGGCGAGGACGCGCGGGTCGGGCGGGACGGTGAGCTCGATGCCCGTGGGTCCCGGTGCCGGCTCGCCGTAGGCCTGCATCACCTGGCGGTGCGCCCGCTTGCCCTCGAAGCCGCTCACCCGGTGCGCGCACACCGCAGGCACGAGCGCCTCCATCACCCGGTGCGAAGCGCCGATGCGCAACCCGGGGTGCCGCTCGACCAGCTCGGCGACCACGCCCGTGGGACGGAAGCCGTCGAGGTCGTCGTGCTCGCCGACGAGGAGCGGCATCTGGTCGAGGGCCCAGTCGGCGCCGGGTCCCCAGGCCTCCGCCTCGAGCACCCCGCCGCGGACCACGAGGTGGATGGTGGCCGGTCCGGTCGGTGTCCGGGTGGCGCGGTAGCACTCGTCGGATCGCAGCAGGCACGACGGATCGCCCTTCCCGTAGCGGGCCGGGGCGAGGGTGAGGCGCAGGTCGAGCGGACGGGCGAGCGTCAACCGGCGCGTGTTCGGCGGGGCGATCATCGGTGCGGGCACCCAGCGCGGGCGCGGTGGGCCCGACATTCTCCGGCAGTCCGGCCACCGGGGCCAAACCGGACCGGGTCAGCGACGGCGGGCAGCCCGCCAGTCCTCGATGTCGGTGGCCCAGCGCTCGTGGTCCCGCCAGTCACCGTCGACGAGCACGAGGCGGGGCGAGTAGCCCTCGAGGCGCATGCCGCAGCGCCGGGCCAGCGCCCGTGACCGCTCGTTGGCGGGCTGGATGTCGGCCTCGACGCGGTGGAGCCGCAGCTGGGTGAAGGCGACCTCGAGCACGAGCGACAGCCCGTCGGAGAGGTGCCCGCGGCCGACGTGCGGCGCCAGCGCCGCCCACCCCGCGGTCGCCCGCTGGACGGCACCGCGCTGGATGCCGTTGAGGTTGACGAAGCCGGCGATGGTGTCGTCCTCGCGGTTGCAGATCAGGTACTGCTCGATCTCCTGGCGCTCGCCCCGGGTGAGCCACTGGCGGAAGGCGCCGACATCGGTGGGCGGGAACACCCACGGGGCGAGGTGGTCGCTGTCGGCCACCCGGGCCACGAACTCCTCGGCGTCGGCCACCGACGGCTTGCGCAGGTAGGTGCGTGGCCGGGTCGCCACCGCCCGGCGCACTCAGGTCCCCTCGGCGGCGACCTGGCGGGCCCAGGCGTAGTCGGGCTTCCCGCTGGCGCTGCGCTGCACCCGATCGACGAGCACGAACGCCTTCGGCAGCTTGTAGCGGGCCAGGTGCTCGCCGGCGGCGGCCCGGACCTCGTCGGTGTCCAGGTCGGGTGCGCCGGGGTCGGGGGCCACGACGGCCACGATCTCGGTGCCCCACCGCTCGCTCGGGCGGCCGACGACGAGCGCGTCGTACACGCCGGGGTGGGCCTTGAGGGCCTGCTCGACCTCCTCGGCGTGGACCTTCTCCCCGCCCGTGTTGATGGTGACCGAGTCGCGCCCGAGCAGCTCGATGCGCCCGTCGGCACGGAGCCGGGCCCGATCGCCGGCCACCGCGTGGACCACGCCGTCGATGCGGGGGAACGTCGCCCTCGTCTTGGCCTCGTCCCCCAGGTAGCCGAGCGGCACCCGGCCGCGCTGTGCCAGCCAGCCGCTGGCCGGGTCGCCCGGCGCGAGCTGTCGCTCCCTGGCCTCGTCCAGGACCACGGTGGTGTCGGAGGGTGCGAACACGCCCGGCTCGGCATCGGCGTCGGCGGCGGTGGTGGCGAGGCCGTGCCGGCCTGTCTCGGAGGACCCGAGGATGTCGACGATGCGCAGGGTGGGCAGCTCGGCGACCAGCTGGGACTTGATGGCGGGGGAGAGGACCGCACCGCCGGTCATGAGCGCCCGGAGACCGGACAGGTCGCGGGGGCGCCGGCGGACCTCGTCGAGCAGCGGGCGGGCGAAGGCGTCGCCGACGATCAGCAGCGACCCGACGCGCTCGCGCTCGCAGGTGTCGAGCACGTCAGCTGCGTCGAGGTGCTCGGTGTCGTCCTGGATGACGACGGTGCCGCCGGCCAGCAGGCACGACAGCGCGTTCCAGTGCGCGGCGCCGTGCATGAAGGGCGGGGCGGGCAGCGCTCGCGGCCGGTCGGGACGGCGCGCCCGCTCGACGATGTCGTCCTGGGTGCCCCGCAGGCCGAGGGCGGTGTGGAGGAAGTCGCCCTGGCGCCACAGCACGCCCTTCGGGCTGCCGGTGGTGCCGCCGGTGTAGACGACGTAGCGGTCGTCAGGGCACCAGTCGAGGTCCGGGCGGTCGGCGGAGGACGCGGCCAGCAGCGCCTCGTAGCCGACGGAGCCGGGCACGGGGTCCGTGCCGGAGCCGTCGTCGACGACGACCAGCGTCCGCACGGTGGGGGCGTGGGGGAGGGCGGCGGCGAGCACCGGTGCGAAGCGGGCGTGGTAGACGACGGCGACCGTGTCGGCGTCGGCGAGGACGTACGCCAGCTCCTCGGCGGTGTAGCGGTAGTTGACGTTCGTGGCCGCGGCACCGGCCTTCCAGGCGCCGAGCATGGCCTCGAGGTACTCGTTGCCGTTGGTGAGGTAGAGCGCCACGTGGTCGTGGGGGCTCACCCATCCCGCCGCCGCCGTCGCGTGGTCCACGGTGCCACCGGTGCCGGCGCCCAGGAGGCCGTTGGCGAGCCGCCGGGACCGCTCCGTCAGGTCGGCCCAGCGGAGCCGGCGGTCGCGCCAGACGATGCACTCGCGCTCCGGAACCGCCTCTGCGATGGCCTCCTGCAGCGTGGCGATCGCGTGCTCGTCGTCGGCGACGGGGCGGGGGTCGGGCACATGGAAGTATGCACCGATGGCCACCCCCACCGCCGACCTGACCACCGTGCTCGCCGAGGACGTCCGACCCGGTGTCCGCCTCCTCACGCTGAACCGCCCGGACCGGCTCAACGCCATGGATCACCAGCTGGTCTCCGAGCTGCACGCCCGCCTCGACGAGGTCGCCGCCGACCCCGACCTGCGCTGCGTGATCATCACCGGCGCCGGCCGCGGCTTCTGCGCCGGCCTCGACCTCAAGGGCAGCGCTGCGGTCCCCGGGACCGAGGAGCTGGGCCGCCCCCAGCGCGGCCTGGCCACCCAGCAGCACATCGCCACCCTCATCCCGCACCTGCGCTCCCTGAAGGTGCCGGTGATCGCCGCGGTGAACGGCCCGGCCGCCGGCGGCGGGTTCGCCCTCGCCCTCGGCGCCGACGTGCGGGTCTGCGCCGCCTCCGCCCGCTTCAACGTGGCCTTCGTCCGCATCGGCCTGTCCGGCTGCGACATCGGCGTCAGCTGGATGCTGCCCCGCCTCATCGGCGCCGGCCGGGCGTTCGAGCTGCTCCTCACCGGGCGCATCTTCGACGCCCAGGAGGCCGACGACCTCGGCCTCGTCACCAAGGTGGTCGAGGACGGCGCCGTGGTGGACGCCGCCCTCGAGGTCGCCGGGAACATCGTGGCCAACAGCCCCTTCGGCGTCTGGATGACGAAGGAGGTGATGTGGAGCCAGCTCGAGATCCCCAGCCTGCAGGCCGGCATCGACCTCGAGAACCGCACGCAGATCCTGTCCTCGTTCACCGAGGACTCGACCGAGGCGATCCAGGCCTTCCTGGGGAAGCGGCCGCCGGAGTTCCAGAACCGCTAGCTGCGGGGCTTCTCGGTGACGGTGACCGACTTCATCGTGTCGCCGACGGCGATGGACTTGGCCACGTCCATGCCCTGCGTGACGTAGCCGAACAGGTTGTAGAGCTTGTCCAGCTTGCGGGTGCAGTCGTCGATCGTGATGAAGAACTGGCTGCCGTTGGTGTTGGGGCCGGCGTTGGCCATGGCGAAGGCGCCCTCGACGTACTCGCCCTTCACCGGCTCGTCCTCGAACTTGTAGCCCGGGCCGCCGCGACCGGTGCCCTCGGGGTCGCCGCCCTGGATCACGAAGTCGGCCACCACGCGGTGGAAGGTGAGGCCGTCGTAGAAGCCGTCACGGGTCTTGGAGACGAACTCGTTGACCGTCTTCGGGGCGAGCTGCGGATCGAGGTCGCCCACGATCGTGCCCTTGTCGGTGTCGATGGTGACCTCGTAGATGGTGTCGAGGTCGATCTGCATGTCGTAGGGCTTTGCCATGGGCAGCGACTGTAGGTGTGCCGTACCGTTGCGTCCCACCTCGGATCGGTTCTGGCGGCTCCGCCGCCACAGGGCGCCGTGACATGGGTCGCCTCGCCTTCGGCTCGGCTCTAGCGACCTGCCTTCGGGGTCCCTCCGGGGTCACGGCCGCCGTCCCCGTCGAGGGAGGACACGCCGTCCCAGATGATCTGGGTGAGCAGCTCGGCCAGGCCCTCGGGGTCGACGTCGTCGTTCTCGAGGGTGTGGATGGCCGCGGCCTCGAGCATGCCGATGACGCCACGCACCAGCAGCCGGGCCTCGGGGGTGTCGGTGATGGAGGCGGCGATGCGGTCGGTGCGGGCCTGGATGGCCTCGCGCACGGCCGGGTGGCGCGACGAGCTGGCGGAGGCGATGAGCTGCCAGGACTCGCGGTGGCGCCAGGCGAAGCCGAGGTAGGCCGCCACCGCCCGGGCGAGGCGCTCGCGGTCGGTGCCGAGGGACTCCAGGGCGCCGTCGATCTCGCCGTCGAGGCGCTCGAGCTCGTGGTTGTACGCCGCCGCGAAGAGGCTGCCGCGGTCGCCGAAGTAGGAGTAGACGAGGCTGCGGGAGACGCCGGCCTCCTCGGCGATGAGCTCGAAGGAGACCTCGGTGGGGTCGTGCTCGGCGAACACCCGCGCCGCGGCCTCGGCGATCTGGCGTCGCCGGACCGCGGGATCGAGCCGCGTTCTCGATCTCGGACGTTGTTCGCTCACCACGGCCTCGGTCCCCCCTCCGGCCGACCGGTCACTTCTTGGACCCGACCTCCACCGGAACGGACGCCTCGGGCGGCGCCACCTCACCGACGAGCGGGAAGTGGCAGGCCACGTAGTGGTCGGGGCTGACCTCTCGCACCAGCGGCTCCTCGGCCGCGCAGCGCTCCTCGGCTCGGGGGCAGCGGGTGCGGAAGCGGCACCCGGACGGGGGGTCGAGCGGTGAGGGCAGGTCGCCGTCGAGGGCGACCGTGGTGGGCACCACGGTGGGGTCCGGCAGCGGGATCGCCGACAGCAGCGCCGCCGTGTACGGGTGCGACGGGCTCTGGTAGAGCGCATCGGGCCCGGCGATCTCGCAGATCTTGCCGAGGTACATGACCGCGACCCGGTCGGAAACGTTCTTCACGACCGCCAGGTCGTGGGCGATGAACACGAGGGTGAGGCCGTAGCGCTCCTTCATGTCCTCGAGCAGGTTCAGGATCTGGGCCTGCACGGACACGTCGAGGGCCGACACCGGCTCGTCGCAGATGATGACGTCCGGGTCGAGGACGAGCGCCCGGGCGATGCAGATGCGCTGGCACTGCCCGCCGGAGAACTCGTGGCGGCGCTTGGGCCGGGCGATCTCGGGATCCAGCCCGACGTCGAAGAGCACCTTGTCGACGGCCTCGTCGGTGTCCCCGTCGTGGCCCCAGATCTCGAGGGGCTCGGCCACCACGTCGCCGATGGGGCGGCGGGGGTTGATGGACGACACCGGGTCCTGGAAGATCATCTGCAGGTCCTGGCGCAGCGCCCGCAGCTTGTTGCCCCGGAGCGAGGAGATCTCGGATCCGTTGAAGGTGACGGTGCCGCCGCTGAGGGGCACCAGGCGCATGATCGCCTTGCCGGTGGTGGACTTGCCGCAGCCGGACTCGCCGACGATGCCGAGGGTCTCCTTGGCGGCGACGTCGAAGCTGATGCCGCTGACCGCATGGACCTTTCGGCCCCGTCCGGCGGGGAACTCCACGGTGAGGTCCTCGACGCGCAGGACGATGTCGTCGCGCCCG